>JBEKXK010000065.1:0-20435 GCA_049512055.1 Syntrophales bacterium
AGAACAAGAAAGATCAGCGGCTACGTAGCGGACTACCAATTGAAGGACATAGACAATGACGGGCAGAAGGAGATCGTCCTTGCACTCGTTCTGTCGGTGGGCGCATCTGTTTCGAATCAAAGCGTGATTGTCTCATACAAGATGACGGCGCAGCAGCCGGAACAGCGTCAGCCGAATCAATAACGGGATTGACAATACTCGTTGTTTTCTTATATTAAATTCCATGCCCGGTGGAGAGATTCATAGCTCTCCTCCGGCGCGGACCGATTATATTCCGGCGGTGTAGCTCAGACGGTTAGAGCATACGGCTCATATCCGTAGTGTCCGGGGTTCGATTCCCTGCACCGCCACCATAATTACAAGCACTTAGCGAGTTCTCTAAGTGCTTTTTTTGTTCTAAATTGCGTCCAAAACGCTTACCGCTTTCCTATTATTCTCTTTAACTGAAAATTCTACACAATCTCAAGGCGGCTCTATTGACAACTCTATTTGATATCATTAAATTAGGCTCAAATTCCTCTTTGGGGGTCACAATTTAGTGACGTGGCATGAATAAACACTCCAACAGACTCTAAGGCCCCTTCTGCTGAATCAAAAGAACTCTGCCACTCAGACTTATCTTTACTAAGCCATCAAAGAAATATCGCCGTGTCATTACCCGGCAAGAATCCTTAAACCTATCGTTCAGAATTGAGGGGGCTAGTGCATACATTTGATTTCTATGAAATCGTCGGTGTCATTGCTCCAGGAATGTTAATGATTATGGGAGGGGTCCTCCGCGGCGTTGTGAACCGCTCAACTCGCCGTTACCACACGCGGAAGAACGCATGACAAAAGTTGCACAGCGATCCTTCATGAAGGAATTCGAGATCCTATTGGCACGAACGTGGGAATCTCAGAGCAGCATATTGAGTGGTCGTTACGTTCAGAAGACGCGCGACGCGATCTCTTACATCCGCGAGTTCTACACCTTCAAAATGCAGATGCCCTCCAAGATCAACTACAAGGCTAAGAAGAATCGCTCTGGTTACCTTGCGTCATTTGGACAGCGGCATGCCTACCTGCCATACTACCAGCTCCGGCAAATCGGCCAGCAGTTCTCGGCAAAGATCCCGCAGCCACAGGACGGAGAGTTGACTCTAACGCTCCTCGGAGGGGCCGCGGCAGTCGAGATCTTTGGCATCCTACACTATTTCAACGAAAAGACGCAGGTCATCCGCAAACTGAACCTCGTGACTATAGAGAAGGTCAGTGAATGGGACAACGTGAGGAGCTTGTACCTCAACACATTAATCAAAGACTTTTTCCGCAAAGTTTCAATCAAGCAGTTCAAAATCAACGCCGACCTCAGACAGCCCTGTCACATTCAATTTGCCCAGCAACACGCTGTACTGACCAAGACAGATATTCTTATGTGCTACAACGTGCTAAATGAGAATGAAGTCAGCGAACAGCATGCAATCCTCAAGAATGTGCGTTACATCCTGAACCTCAATATGAAACGCCTCCTGATAATGCTCATGGAACCTTCCCCAGACAAGTCAATTAAGCGGGTGCGGCCGTTTAAGGTATACTTGGCTTCGACCAGTGAGATACTGCAAGACGACATTCAGACATATCGATTCGACGAAGACCCTCTTCGCATCGCCATGAACACTGAAGACCCTGGAGATCTCAACACGCGGCTTTTCGGCACAAGGACAACTGGGGCCGGAAACCCCGTCTTCTACGACAATATTAAGCGTATCGCTTGCTGCGCGGTCAAGAAACCCAACGAGACGGTACCTCTTTCCACTATCGTCCGGCAGGTCGATGACCAGCGCGACAAGGAAAAGGGGTATTTTAAGAAGCGCAGAAATGACCCCGGCCAAACAGATTTCTTCAACCTGCTTGCATGCGAGGATTCAAACACGGGCAACAAGGGAAACGCCTAACCAACACTTCAGTTCTAATCGTTACATTCTTTTGACGGCTAATCTTTCATTCATATTAATACCGCCAGCAAGCGGTTGCAGGTGTTATCGAGAATCCACATCAGTACAAAAGGGCCTTCTCTTTCCAGTGCCCATTTTCCTCTTCGCTAGGGAGCCATCTGCTTTATTGACTTCACTAACTTAGATGCGTTGTCAGATAATAACCGATTCCAGTCCTCAATAAATCGTTGACTAAATTCTTTGATTCTGATTAATTTACGCACAGTGATTTGATTTCCTTGGAAGCCTGGTTGTGAGCCAGGCTTTTTTATCGGTACTAAGATGCAAGATATAAGTACAAAATTTATTCCAAGGCCCTGGGTCAGAAACCCGCACCTACAGACGATCCTGGGCTCAGTCAAAGTGAGGGCCCGCGGCCGGCATCCGATGACCGAATCGGCGAAGGAAACAATCGTTGACGGAGGGGATGGCGTCCGCCTCCTCGGCTACCACTCTCAACAAGCGACCGGTGCAAGCCGCGGTCTCGTCACGTTGATCCACGGCTGGGAAGGGAGTTCGGATTCCGCGTATGTACTTTCCATGGGGAATCATTTATACGACAGAGGTTATGATGTATTCCGGCTGAATCTCCGTGATCACGGCGAGAGCCATCACCTGAACGAGGGGCTCTTTCATGGCGCCTTGATCAAAGAGACATTCCAGGCGGTACGGAACATCGCCTGCTTATCCGATAACAAGCCGTTTTACCTGGTGGGCTTTTCCCTGGGCGGAAATTTCGCCCTGCGTATCGCGGTGAGACATTCGTCATCGGTAATCCCGAATGTCAAACACGTCATAGCCGTGAGCCCGGCGCTTGATCCCTATAAAGCAACCGTAGGTATAGACGAGAGCCTCTCCATCTACCGGCTCTACTTTCTTGACAAATGGAAGAAATCCCTGCAAAAGAAGCAATGTCTCTTTCCCGATAAATATGATTTCCGCGCCATCATGCATCATAAGACCTGCATGGCCCTCACGGAGGCCATAATGCCCTATTTCCCGGACTTCAGGAACTACACGGAGTATTTTAATCAGTATACCTTGAAGGGCAATTATTTCGACGACCTCTCCGTGCCGGTAACGGTCATAGCTTCTCTCGATGATCCCATAATCACTGTAGACGACATTCGCGGATTGAAGGCGAACAACCATCTTGCGATTTCCCTACAATCCTACGGAGGACATTGCGGCTTCATAGATTTCTTCCCGTTCGGTTGCTGGTATGAAGGGGAAATAGAGCGCATCCTGAGAGGCCGGGAAGAAGAGCGATGAGCACTATAAACGTTGAATCCCTCTCGAACAGGGAACAATTTCTGTCGTTAGTCGTGGACAGGCTCGGCAGGGCGCCGATTGACTTTAAGGAGAAACTGGATTTTATCAAAAGAAGCAAGAATGGCCCGGAGCCTCATTCTGCAGCAGGCGTTTTGCTCCTCCTTCACCATACCGGAAGCGACAGCCAACCGGGCAAAGAAGGGGAATTCATCTTCCAGCTCATCAAACGTTCCAGCAAGGTAGCGCAGCCCGGCGACCTGAGCTGTCCAGGCGGCCTGCTGCATGGTATTCTGGACCCTGTCTTGGTGCCGTTGATCTCGACGGGAATAATTCCTGTCCTTGGAGGAGAGCCGCTCTCTTTTGTAAGGTCAAGGGACAGAGAGACCTTCAGGATCGTCAAACTTTTTCTTGCCAATGCTGTACGAGAATCATGGGAAGAGACGGGACTCAGTCCCTGGAACATATCCTTCCTCGGCCCCCTTTTCTCCTATTCGCTGTTTCTCTTCCGGCGGACCATCTTCCCGCTCGTCGGTTTCGCAAAGAAACGATGGGAGTTTTGTCCCAACCTGGAGGTCGAGAGCATAGTGGAGATTCCGCTTACAGCCTTTCTCGATGAAAGCAACTACGCCCTTTACAACGTTGAGACCGCAACCGAAGTAAGAACGGCAAGACAAAGGCCAAACGGATTCCCCTGCCTTGTCGCCCAGGATGCGGCAGGCAGAGAAGAGATCCTCTGGGGCGCTACATTTTACATTATCATGAATTTCATGAAGATCGTCTTCAACCTTGACACCCCCGATCCGGGTTCGAAGAGAGTGATAAACAGAACCCTCGGGCCCGACTACTTGACAGGTCATCCGGACAGGTATTAATTTGTGTTGACAAGATTAAATCAAGCGATTACTTACGGATGCAATGAAACGCCGCAACCTTGATTCTATGATAACGACAAGAGCATCTCAGATCCTTCCCTTTATTGTCATGGACGTCCTGGAAAAGGCCCAGGAGATGCAGAGGAAGGGGGAAGACATCATCCATCTCGAAGTTGGCGAGCCCGACTTTGATACACCGGAGTGCATCAGAGAGGCGGGCTGCCGTGCTATGAGGGAAGGCCAGACCCATTACACGCACAGCCTCGGCTTGCTTGAACTGCGAGAGGCAATCTGCGAACACTACTTCGACAAATATAAAGTGGTAATCTCGCCTGATCAGGTTGTGGTAACTTCCGGAACGTCACCCGCTATGCTCGTACTCTTCGCTACGATATTGAATGCGGGCGATGAGATTATCATTTCAGACCCCCATTATGCATGCTACCCAAACTTCATCAGATTCTTCGAGGGCATCCCAGTAACCGTCAATGTTTATGAAGAAGAAGGTTTTCAATACACATCCGAGGCAATAAAAGAAAAAATAAACCGGTGCACCAAAGGAATCATGATAAACTCACCCTCCAACCCGACGGGGAACCTCCTCAGCCCCGCAAGAATGGCGGAAATTGCATCACTGGGTGTTCCGGTAATCTCCGATGAAATTTACCATGGCCTCGTCTATGAAGAAAAAGAGCACAGCATCCTTGAATTTACGGATAATGCCTTTGTATTCAACGGCTTTTCCAAAGCGTATGCCATGACCGGATGGCGGCTTGGTTATTTGATCGCCCCCAAATCCTATATCAGGCCCATGCAGAAGTTGCTGCAGAACCTTTTCATATCCGCCAACTCCTTCGTCCAATGGGCCGGTGTAACTGCCTTGCGAGAGGCGGGAGGGGAAGTTGACCGCATGAGAAGGATTTACAATGAAAGAAGAAAGTTCATAATCAGGCGGCTGCGCGAAATGGGGCTCGGTGTAAAGGTGGAACCCACTGGCGCCTTCTACGTCCTGGGAAATATAAAGTCTCTGTCAAAGGACTCATACAAGATGGCCTTCGATATTCTCGAAAAGGGCCGCGTAGGCGTCACCCCGGGCATTGACTTTGGCAAGAACTGCGAAGGTTATTTGCGCTTTTCTTATGCAAACTCTCTGGAAAACATCGCGGAGGGCATGAATCGTCTGGAAAAATATCTGAAGGAAACGTTCGGTCATTGAAAGAGGCGCGTTCAATTCATGCTGTCTTTTTTGATTTCGATGGCACCCTGGCAAAACTGAATATTGATTTCGCTCTAATGAGGCAGGCTGTTCTCGACCTTGCAGGGGCCTACGGGGCACCTTTGGATGGAATGACCAAGCTTTATGTCCTCGAGATGATCAAGGCTGCGCAGGACTTGATTTCTAAAATACATCCCAAAAAAGAAGAGGCCTTTCTTGCGCAGGCAGTCGCACTCATTACGAAAATCGAAATTGAAGCAGCAAAAAAAGGTGAACTCATAGCCGGAACGAGAGACATGCTCGCCGAGTTGAAAAGACGCAATATCAAGGCCGGGGTTGTAACCAGAAACTGTAAAGCAGCCGTTATGACTGTGTTTCCTGATATCCTCAACTATTGCGACACCCTCGTTACCAGAGAAATGACCCGTAATGTCAAGCCCCACCCAGAACACCTCACGGTCGCCCTCCGTTCGCTTGGCGCGGCACCCGAATCATCGTTTATGGTCGGTGATCACCCAATGGACATCAAGATCGGTAGGGATGCGGGTATCTTAACTATAGGCGTCCTCAGCGGATATTCAACGTCCGATGAACTCTTGAAAGCGGGGGCGGATTTTATTGTAAGCAAGGCCGCAGATATCATCGGTGTATTGCCTTAAGCATTTTTCGTCTGCCAGAATAGCTCTTCAAGCTTACCCTGCAGTTGGAAGTCGCACCAAAAATTCACGTATTTATAGTTTTCCGGCATTCTTTTCTTGACATAATCATGACTTATCGATTAATTTCTAGCATTCTAATAGCGAATTGCTTCTGGGAATCAGTCTTTAATTTAGAATGGTAAGGTTCGGCCTATATGAATGCAGATAGTCAAAAAATTCTGGAACCCTGGAAAAAGGAATATCCGGAAAAATTTGCCAGCGAGAATGAGATATTCAGCCGCATCCGTCGTGGTCAACATATATTCGTCACATCGGGCTGCGGTGAGCCGCAGTATCTCATAGCCGCAATGACCAAGTATGTGGAATCGCACCCCAAGGCATTTTTCGATGCAGAGATCATACAAATCTACTCCCTGGGCATAGCTCCCTACACGGACGAAAAGTTCAAGAGTAATTTTCGCCACAATTCCTTTTTCATAGGCAACAATACAAGGGATCCTGTGAACAAGGGGGCAGCGGACTATACACCTATATCTCTTTCAGATATCCCGGCCTTGATGTCGGCCGGCATGGTGCAGATAGACATCGCCCTTATACAGACATCATTGCCCGACGAGCATGGATTTCTCAGCCTGGGAGTGAGTGTCGATGTGGTCAAGACGGCCGCAGAAAAAGCCTCTCTGGTGATTGCCCAGGTCAATTCCTTCATGCCCCGCGCCCATGGAGACGGCTTTATTAATATCAAAGATGTGAATTTTATCATACCACATGATGCGCCGCTCCTCGAAATTCAGAGATCATTTTCAGAGGAGAAGACGATGTCGTTACAGCGGATAGGATTCTATGTTTCACGCCTTATTCAGGATGGCGACACGCTACAGGTGGGGTATGGAAGCATTCCCAATGCAATCATGGCACATCTTTACAGCAAAAAAAATCTAGGCATCCACACAGAGCTCCTGACGGAAGGGATCGTAAGCTTAAGCCAGGCCGGTGTCATCGATAATTCAAAAAAAACCTTGAACCGGGGAAAAACAGTAGCCACATTCTGCATGGCCAAGAAGGAAACCTACGATTACATCCATGACAATCCCTCCATTGTTTTCAGAACCGTTGACTACACGAACAACCCCATGGTTATCGCCCGAAATGACAACATGGTCGCGATCAACAGCGCCCTTGAAATCGACCTTACAGGACAGGCCACGTCAGAATCCATCGGTAGCATGTTTTACAGCGGCATAGGCGGTTTTCATGACTTCATGAGAGGAGCCCTGCTTGCAAAGAATGGAAAAACGATCCTGGCGATGAAATCAACGGCGGCCGATGAGTCCATATCCAGAATAGTGCCGACACTCAGTCCTCAGGCAGGTGTCACCCTCAGTCGAGCTGATGTACGCTACGTTGTAACTGAGCACGGCATCGCCTACCTCCATGGGAAAAACATCCGCGAACGAGCCATGTCGCTGATCTCAATTGCCCATCCAAAATTCCGACCCTGGCTCATTGAAGAGGCAAAAAAGCGAGGAATGATTTACCAGGACCAGGCGTACATACCCGGCGAGAGAGGCAGATACCCGGAAGCCCTGGAAACATACAGAACCACAAAGACAGGTCTACAGCTCTTTTTGAGACCCATGAAAATTACCGACGAACCACTCCTGAAGGATTTTTTCTATGCCCTTTCCGACAGAAGTCTTCACCGTAGATTTATGTCGTGGCGTACAGATATACCGCATGAGCGGCTGCAGGACTTTGTCATCATCGACTACACAAAAGAAATTTCCATCCTGGCGATCATTGGATCGCAGGAAAATGAAATGATCGTGGGATTGGGCCAGTACGGGATTGACGAAGCGACGCACGCAGCCGAAGTTGCCGTTGCCGTGAGGGATGACTATCAGAAAAGGGGCATTGGCACGGAGTTATTGTCCTACCTGACGTATCTTGCCAAGAGGGAAGGTCTGCTCGGCTTTACGGCCGAAGTGCTTGTTGAAAATACTGCTATGCTGCAGGTCTTTGCGCAGGGCGGATTTGACATCACAAGACAGGTTGAAGCCGGCGTTTATCATTTGAAAATGGCCTTCAGGATTCCTGAGACCGTGCGAGATATATGATAAAGATGCTTGATGAACTCGTAGATGGCAGCAAATGCGCGTCCCGCCGGGAAGCGCAGGCCACAGGACCAGCCGCAATGGCATTAGTTTAAATCTTCCATAATTAGATTCTTAAGAGGTGTGACAAATGTACAATCTGGTGGTAACATCCATGCATCCCAATGCTGGTAAGACGAGTATTATAATCGGTTTGGCAAAGGCGCTAAATAAGAAAATCGCGTATATTAAACCCTTCGGAGACCGGCTGCTCTATCGTAAGAAAAGGCTGTGGGATTACGATGCAGCGCTCATGAACGGCATCTTTTCTCTCGGAGAAGACCCTGCGGAAATGAGTATCGGGTTTGATCATTCCAGGCTGTTATACATATTCGATAAGGATACGATCACTCAAAAAATCCGTGATCTCAAGGAAAGTGCCGGCAAGGATAGTGAAATCCTGTTTGTCGAAGGCGGGAAAGACCTATCATACGGGGTCTCCGTTTACCTCGATGCCCTATCCATAGCGAAGGCATTGAATGCCGACCTTGTAATCGTGATCAGTGGAAAGGACGATACTATTATCGACGATATCGTATTCCTGAAAAACCATGTCAATCTTGGCGCAGTCAACCTCAAAGGAGTCATCATCAACAAGGTGCCCCACCTCGAGGATTTCGTAAACATCCATCTTCCCAAAATAGAATCATTAAATGTCAACGTACTCGGCTTAATTCCTTATAATGAGGAATTGCCCCGGTTTACGGTGAATTTTCTGGCCGATCGTCTGTTTGCAAAGATTATTACAG
Source organism: Syntrophales bacterium (assembly GCA_049512055.1). Lineage (GTDB taxonomy): Bacteria > Desulfobacterota > Syntrophia > Syntrophales > UBA2185 > Fen-1135. The sequence goes on from JBEKXK010000065.1 coordinate 8,895, forward strand.
GCGAATCATTTCTGAATCGCCCGGTGAAGAACATCATCATAGGCTCCATGTCGGCCAGCGCTGTTGTAAATCTTCCCGTATTTCATGAAGAGAAGAAAGTCGTCATAACAAGCGGCGATCGCCATGACATGATTACCGCTGCAATGGAAGGCGACACGGCGGCTGTCATACTCACCTGCAACATCGAGCCTACTCCGGAGCTCATCTCGAAGGCGACGGAACGGAAGATTCCTCTCCTGCTTGTATCACCTGATACGTATCAGATCGCCAAGCAGATAGATTTCATGGAACCGTTGCTTCAGAAAGATGACGCAGACAAAATACTTCTCCTCGAACAAATGATCAAGAAACATGTCCATCTGCAGGAGTTCCAAGGGTCATAGGGAACACCGCTATGATCAATCCTGAGGTTTTCAGAGAGTATGACGTTCGGGGCATTGTTGACAAGGATCTGGATTTTGAGTTCGTCTACGGCCTCGGAAGATCTATCGGAACATACTCAATTCCCCGCGGCGTCAAGACGATGATTCTGGGCATGGACTGCCGTCTCAGCTCTCCCGCTTACCATGAAGCCATAAAAGAAGGGATCAATTCCACAGGAATCGATATCATCGATATCGGGCTGTGCGCTACCCCGGTGCTTTACTTTGCCATACGGCATTTTAATGCCGATGGAGGCGTGATGATTACCGGGAGCCATAATCCACCCGAGTTTAACGGTTTCAAGATATGCGTGGGACCGGACACCATCTACGGCCCTGATATCCAGGAGCTGAGAAAGATAATGGAAGGCGGAAAATACCTCTCAGGACACGGAACCAATCGTTTTGCTGACATTTCACGATACTATGAAGATTACCTATTTGCCAATGTTACGATAAAGAAAGGGCTGAATATTGTCGTGGACGGCGGAAACGGCGTAGGCGGACTATTTGCCCTACCCCTTTTTAAACGCTTCGGCTCCAATGTCACGGATATCTACTGTGATCCTGACGGTCGTTTCCCCAACCACTTTCCCGATCCAACGGTTCCCGAAAACTTGACGGAACTGATCTCACTGGTTAAGGAGAAAGGGGCAGACATCGGCATAGCTTACGATGGCGATGCCGACAGGATAGGCGTGGTCACAGACAAAGGCAGAATCCTCTGGGGCGATGAGCTTCTCCTCCTTTTTTCCAGATTTATTCTCAAGAAATCACCCGGCGCAGCCATCATAGGCGAGGTTAAGTGCTCGCAAAAACTTTATGACGATATTGAAAAACATGGTGGAAGACCGATAATGTGGAAGGCCGGGCACTCCTTGATCAAGAGCAAAATGAAGGAAGAAAAGGCCCCCCTCGCCGGAGAAATGAGCGGCCACCTCTTCTTTGCCGATAGATATTTCGGATATGACGACGCCATCTATGCCTCTCTTCGACTGCTGGAAATCATATCGGCATCGGGAAAAAGAATCAGCGAAATGCTTGCCGACGTTCCCCGGACTTTCACCACCCCCGAGATCCGGGTGGACTGCCCTGACCGCATAAAATTTAAGGTGGTTGATGAGGTTAAAGAGCACTTCAGGAAAACCCACAAGATCATCGATGTTGACGGCGTGCGTATTCCTTTTGGAGATGGATGGGGCCTTGTACGTTCATCCAACACCCAGCCTGTTTTGGTCCTCCGATTTGAGGCATTAACTGAGGAAGGCCTACATCTGATAAGGGAAAACGTGGAGAACGTCCTTTTCACTATAATGGAAAAGTACCTGCAGTAATCACCCGCCCCGCACGTGACCATCTCCCTCTCCTATAAAGCGGCCACAAAGAAAACAGAAAAAAGCCGCTGCAACGAATGCCACGGGGGTTATGAGAAGGGCATTCCTGAGCCCCCAGAGGTCTGACAACCACCCCAGCATGGCGGGCGAAATGGCATCTCCCAGTGCATGTATAATAAGAATGTTGACTGCAAAAGCCCGTGCGCGAAGAGCAGGAGCCGTCACATTTACAATTACGGTATTGAGGGGCCCCGTATTTAGGAACAAGAAGAATTCCGCGAAAAACATCGCCGCAAGACACGTAATTACCGAAGGAGTGACCAGGGCATAGACTGCCAATGGCGCTCCGATCACAAAGCCCCAACCCGATACCAGAAGGTACCCCCTGTGTATCCTCCCCTGTACTAGGTCTCCCAGCCAGCCGCCGACAAGCGTGCCTGAGACACCTGCAAGTACGGTTATCCCGCCAAAATATATGTTCGCCGCCGCCAAATCGAGCGCATGAATCCGGTAAAGAAAAGTGGGAACCCACTGCGCCAGACCTCCCATTGCAAAGGTCATCGCGGTCATGGCCATGGTATTGATGATATAGGAACGATTGGAGAATAAAGACGCATAGTCTGTCCGTCTCGGGATTGCGACTGCAGGGATTGTCTCTTCAGTAGCGCCCCGCTCGGGTTCATGAAGGAGCCACACGGGTACAGCCAAGAGCGCACCGGGCAGCCCCACGATAAGAAATGCCGCCTGCCACCCAAACCTCTCCCCGAGAATTCCGCCTAAGAGATAGCCAAAGGCGCTCCCGACCGGGATAGCAAGATAAAAATATGAAAGTATGCGCCCCCGCATTTCTTTTGGAAAGTAGTCTGAGAGGAGTCCCGGAGATACCGTGCCAAAGCTCGCTTCTCCGATCCCCACAGATACTCTGGCCAAAAGAAGAGAATGGTAGCGGGCAGCAAAACCGGAAAGTGAGGTAGCCGCGCTCCAGACGGCCAAACCGGCAGAAGCAAGCTTCACGCGGCTCGCGCGGTCGCCAAGCCAACCGAGGGCCGGAGCCGACAACATGTAACAAATCATGAAGGAGCTGCCGAGAAAGCCGAGCGACGTATCCGTAAGTGTGAAGGCATCTTTGATAAGTGGAAATACGGCGTATATGATCTGCCTGTCGACATAATTCAATAGGTTGACAGCCAGGAGCAGTGACAGGGCGTAATAGCTGTATTTGCGGGGGGACGAAAATTTCATCAAGACATAAAATAAATTGTCATCTTATCATTTCAGAAGCCTATCACAGGGCGGACATGCAGCAGATCATCTTTTACATTTCTAACATGCAGATCGACGAAATGCAAATCGTGATTGGTGCTCGCCGGCATTCGTCAACGATGCCAGCCCCAGCAACAAATCCTTACCTCAGGTGACGAGGAATTGTTTTTCCTAAGATCATAGTTATTATCCACCGTCCATAAATATCAGATGTGGGGCTTTGCTTCCGGCATCAAGGTTTTTCCCCGGACAAAGACATCAAAAATTCCCGCCGGACCCGGAAAATGGGAGAAACGGCAATGTATGTTTTTACCTATAGATATACCTACCAAAAATTATATACCGAGAACTTTGACATGATATTCCCCGACCTGATACGAAACAGTTAATTCGATTTCAGTTCTTAGATATAGTTGCATTGAAGAGGGCAGTCTAAATTTTACATCCTTTGCTAGACTGTGAAACATCATGACCGCAAACGCTACTCTACGTGAGAAAGGAATAGAGGGAAATGGGTACAAGCAGAAAGAATAATAACTGGATACCGAACAAACAAAAACTAACGCCTTGTGTATGCCCCAGATGCACTGCCAAACACAAGAAGATGATCTTCTGGACGGGAAATATTCCGGCAAGAAAATTTTGTCCATCTTGCGAGCAGATTGCAGAACGCGACTACACTCTTGAGCCCTATTCGCTGGGGTATATGGACAAAGACGAATTATTCTCGTACTGAGTCATTCCGATCAGACTGAGGTCAGCAGACCTTCCACTTGACCCATTCGACTATTCGTCATTCTTTAAGGGAGATGTCCGTTCGCGGTAACTCCTTGCCGCTTCGATAGCTCTAAATAGAAAATTACTCAATCAATCACACCGAAAACAATTTCGTCGCGGGATACGAGAAATCTTCAAAGCAGTCTCCGCCCCGTGGTGCCATGCGGCGGCAAAAATGACAAAAAAAAGGGTTATGCCTCTAACATAACCCCTTGAGTGTGCTGGTCGGGGCGAGAGGATTTGAACCTCCGACATCCTGCTCCCAAAGCAGGCGCGCTACCGGGCTGCGCTACGCCCCGTCTTCATGAAATCTCTGTTTTGCCCGATAAAATCTTCCGCCTGTAAGCCTCCTTGAATTTAAGAACCGCCTGGGCTCGATGGCTGATCGAGTTCTTAATCTCCGGCGGAATCTGCGCTACCGTCAATCCGAGATCGGGCAGAAAAAAAACCGGGTCATAGCCGAAGCCTCCGTCGCCTTGAGGCTTTTCATGTATTATTCCTTCAAGACATCCCTCAAAGGATATATATTTGCCGTCTGGGAAATAAAGAACAAGCACACATCTGAAAGCGGCGCCTCTCTTTTCTCCGGGGACGCCTTCCAGGCTTTGAAGAAGCTTCTTTATATTGCTGCTGTCTGTTGCGCCTTCTCCTGAATACCTCGATGAATAAACACCCGGCTCTCCGTTCAGATACTCTACCTCCAGCCCGGAATCGTCGGCAAGGACAATTTCACCGGTATGTTCCGAGATGGCCTTAGCTTTCTTCAGAGCATTTTCAAAGAATGACGCGCCGTCTTCTTCGACATCGGGAACGTCTTTATAGTCATTAAGAGAACGGATGTCTATGTCCAAATTTCTGAGCATAGCCCTAATTTCTCTAATTTTCCCCTGGTTCTTGGTTGCCAGGACAATTCGCCTCAGGTTAATTTACCCAACACCTCCACCTGCTTCTTTGTGATCTCCGCGATGCCTCGTGCCGCAATATCAGTCATCTTATCGAGCAGATCACGGCCGAAAGGCACTTCTTCCGCAGTGCCCTGAATCTCTATAAAGAGCCCCTTGCCCGTCATGACGAAGTTCATATCGACCTCTGCCCGGGAATCTTCTTCATAATCCAGATCGAGATATATGTGATTGTCCACCACACCGATGCTGACAGCGGCTACATAATCATCCACAGGAATCCTGTCCACAATCCCCCTTTGCCGCATTTTTCTGAAAAGATCGACCAAGGCGACAAAACCGCCTGTGATCGAGGCGCTCCTCGAGCCCCCATCCGCCTGAATCACATCACAATCAATGTAAATCGTTCTTTCGCCGAATGCGTCCAGGGCGGTTACTGACCGGAGAGACCTGCCTATCAAGCGTTGGATTTCATAGGTCCTCCCTCCTACCCTGCCCCTCGTAGACTCCCGAGGGGTACGACTATGCGTAGACGTAGGAAGCATGGAGTACTCCGCAGTCAGCCAGCCTTTGCCGGAATTTTTCAGGAACGCGGGTACACCATCCTCGATAGTAGCCGTGCAAATGACCTTTGTATTTCCCATCTCAATAAGGACAGAGCCTTCCGGATGCTTGAGGAAGTCTCTTGTAATCTTCAATTGTCTGATTTCACTCGGCCCGCGCCCCTCAGCCCTCATGGTCGGCCTTACTCCCGTATCTGCATACTTCATTCCCAGTATCCGTAATTTTCAAAAGAAGTCTTTTATGCTTTGGCACAGCGCATGCGCTATCGCCGCCTGTGTATTTGCATCGACGATTTTTTTTCTATCTTCCGGATTCGTGGCAAACCCTATTTCCACGACAACAGCCGGTATCGATAATTCTTCAAGAGCAGGTACGTGCGAGTCCCGGAGTCCTCTGCTTTTTCTCGGAAAGACCTTGTCCATGTTCTTTTGTATCAATTGAGCCAATTTCACAGAATCGTTTAAGTACTTGTTTCTCGCCATGTCCTTGAGGATCTCTTTGGAATCGCCCTGTTCCGGCGATGCTCCCTTGAATCCCGGAAAATATATTTCAAACCCGGTCGAGTTCTTACTGAAACCCGCATTGATATGTATACTGACAAAGATCTCCGATTGCATCTTCTTTATGGTCTGCTTCCTTTCAGTTAAGGACACGTCTCTGTCCGAAGTTCTTGTCAGTTGCACCAAAAAGTTCCCGGATTTGTCCAATTCTTTTTTCATTAATGTAGAGATGGCCAAGGTTATATCTTTTTCATACTCCTTATCGGATATTTTTACGCCGAGATCCGCTCCGCCATGCGCCGGGTCTATTGTTACCGAATGCTTGCCCCGGGCTGGCTGGGCCATTGCATTGGTCAGTGGAAAAATAATCAAGACCAAAAATATGAGGAATATTCTCATGGACCGGTTATTCATCTTAGTTCCCCTGCCGTCTCAACCATGTGTTCCGGAACCTCCCTGTGTACTGACATCTCCTGCCGCCCTCTGCTTTCTCACGCAGGCCGTCGAATTTGCGTTTCATACAGCTATCTGTATTTTCTGTCAACGTATAAACTTGAGGCGCAGTCTCCAAGCCGGCCATCATATCATGATGTCTTGACCCGCTCTACGGAGATTACGCTTTTTAGTTTTTTGATTGCCGCGAGCACCTGGTTGAACTGCTGCAGATCATTGACATTCACTTCAAAACTCAATATTGCCTGCATATCCGCCTGCCTCGTTTCCACTTCTGCGTGGCTGATATTAATATCCAGTTGCGATATTACCGTGCTTACCTCAGCAAGCAGGCCCTTCTTGTCCCTGCAGACAACCCTCATATGCACCGGGTATGTCTGCTTCTCCTTCATGTTCCATTGTACATCGACGATCCGCTCCCCATCCATCCCTGCTACATTCGGACAGTTGGCCGTATGAACGGTGACTCCCCTTCCCCGTGAGATGTAACCCACAATTTCGTCTCCCGGAATGGGATTACAGCATCTTGCAAATCTGACCAAGATATCTTCGATATCCGTGATGGAAATACCCACGGATGAAGGGGTCTTTTTCTTCTTTTCCTCACTTACGAGCGGTATCTCGGCAGCCCCGGCTTCCTCTTCAGGCACGAATTGATTGACAATCCTCTTTGCCGAGACCTTTCCATAACCGACGATAGCCATCAGGTCATCAATAGAACTGAGGGAATATTCCGTGTACATTTTCTTGATTTCTTCGGACTTGAGTATTTGACTCAATTTAAGATTGTGCTTCTTGAATTCCTTTTCCAGTAGGTCTTTACCGAGGGCGATGCTCTTTTTTCTTTCCTCCGTTTTTACCCAGTTTCTGATTTTCGATATGGCTCTTGACGTTACTACGTATTTCAGCCAATCCTTGCTGGGATGATGCCCTGCCTGTGTAATGACATCAACTGTATCGCCATTTTGGAGTTCGTACTTGAGCGGCACTATGTTTCTGTTTACCTTGGCTCCGATACACTGATTTCCTACATCCGTGTGAACACTGTATGCAAAATCAATGGGCGTCGCCCCCTTCGGGAAGGCCTTGACATCACCCTTCGGCGTGAACACGTATACCTCATCCGCAAAAAGAGCCATCTTCAGATTCGACATGAATTCCCTGGGATTCTTGAGTTCCTGTTGAACCTCCAGCAAATCCCTCAATTTCTTGATCTGCTCATCTTCACCGCTTATATATGACCGTCCTTCCTTGTAGCGCCAGTGCGCGGCTATGCCTGCCTCCGCCCACTCGTGCATGGTCCTGTTCCTTATCTGTATCTCCACTCTTTCACCGTAAGGACCGATTACTGTTGTGTGCAACGCACGATAGCTGTTCGCCTTCGGCATCGCTATATAATCCTTAAAACGTCCCGGGACTGGCTTCCAAAGGGCATGGACGACGCTGAGAGCTTCGTAGCATTCACTTTCTTTGTCTGCATCGAGAATGATTCTAAAGGCGATCAAATCGTACACCTCATTGAACTCAATATGCTGCTCCTCCATCTTTGTATAGATGCTGTACAGATGCTTTGCTCTCCCCTCAACTTCACCTTTCAGTCCGAATTTATCTATTTCCTTTTGGATAATGCCCTTCACTTCTTTAGTGTACTGCTCTCGTTCCTGCTCCTTCTTCGCCAGGCGGTTCACCAGATCGGAGTAAGCTTCGCGATTGAGATAGCGGAAGGCAAGATCTTCCAACTCAACCTTCATCCAGTTGATGCCGAGACGGTTCGCTAAAGGGGCGTACAATTCAAGCGTTTCCTCAGCTATGAATTTCTGTCTGTCCGGCGGTTGAAACTCCAGCGTTCTCATATTATGCACTCTGTCGGCCAGTCTCACCAGAATAATCCGGATGTCTGAAGACATCGCCAGGATCATCTTCCGGAAGTTCTCCGCCTGATGTTCAACTCTGCTCCCATAGGTGATTCTGCTTATCTTTGACAAGCCCTCGACAAGAAACCCGATTTCCTTGCCAAAAGCTTCCCCTATTTGCGGAAGCGTGGCCACTGTGTCTTCCACAGTGTCATGGAGCAGACCCGTGACGATAGTTGCTGCATCAAGCTTCATATCGGCCAGTATGCCCGCCACTTCCACGGGGTGCGTGAGATAGGGTTCTCCGGATAGACGCACCTGTCCCTGATGGACGGAGGCGGAAAAGATGTACGCCTTTTCTATCAGTTCCTGTTCGGGAGCAGAAAGATAGGACTGGGTTTTGTCCAGTATATCAGTAATGCGCAGCACGGATTTCAGATACCTTCATTGACATAATTGATTGCAAAATCCTCTGCCGCATCCGCGGCAAGCATTTTCACCTCACCTGTCCTTCTAATCTTGACTTCCAGGACACCCGCGGTTAGCAGTTTCTGCCCGACAGTTACACGGAGCGGAATCCCGATCAGATCCGCATCCTTAAATTTCACACCCGCCCTCTCGTCCCTATCATCAAGGATGACTTCGATGCCCCTCTGCTGCAGCGCTTCATACAGCTGTACTGACATCTTCTTGATCTTATCGTCGTTGACATTAACAGGCGTAATTATAACCTGATAAGGGGCCAGCGGCACCGGCCATACGATACCGTTTTCATCATGGTTTTGTTCTATAGCCGCCGCAACGGTCCTGCCCACACCGATGCCGTAACAGCCCATTATCATGTACCGCTCCTTGCCATTCTTATCGAGGTATTGGGCTTTCATCGCCTTGCTGTACTTTGTTCCAAGCTTGAAAACATGACCCACTTCAATACCGCGGGCAAATTTGAGAGCGCGGCCGCAGCGTGCGCACAGATCCGTTTCCCTGGCTATTCTCAAATCCGCAAATGCAGCAACAGACACATCTCTGCCGATATTTACATTTTTTACGTGATAATCTTCCCTATTCGCCCCCATGACAAAATTAGTCATATTCGAGAGAGAATAATCCGCAATGATCTTCACTTTTATCCCAACAGCTCCGGCAAACCCTCGGGGCGCCCCTGTAACTTCATGAATCACATCGTCCATTGCCATTTCCAGGACATCGCACCTCAGATAGTTTTTGACTTTAATTTCATTGACCTCTTCATCTCCGCTTACCAGCACGGCAACGGGATTGCCGTCTGCAGTGTATATCATGGTTTTTACTATATCCCGGGGGGCCACACGGAGGAATGAAGAGACTTCCTCAATGGTTCTCATATTCGGTGTATGAATAAACTCAAGGGGAAGCATATCTTCCTTATGCACTGTACGAATTTCAGGCGCTGCAATTTCCGCCTTCTCCAGATTCGCCCCATAGTCGCAATTACTGCAGAAGACGAGAGAATCTTCGCCGGTTGCGGCCATCACCATAAATTCATGGGAAAAGCTCCCACCGATACTGCCCGTGTCGGCTTCTACGGCCCTGAATTCGAGACCGCATCGCTTGAATATCTCCGTATAGGCGTCGAACATTTTTTGATAACTTATTTCGGCTCCTTCCTCATCGGCATCGAAGCTGTAGGCATCCTTCATTCCGAACTCCCTGCACCGCATGACTCCGAACCTCGGCCGTATCTCGTCGCGGAATTTCGTTTGGATCTGATAAAGATTCCTGGGGAGATGTCTGTAGGTCTTGATTTCATTCCTGACAAGATCGGTGATAACTTCCTCATGCGTTGGGCCGAGACAGCAATCTCTGTCATTTCTGTCCTTGAACCGTAGAAGCTCCTTTCCATAAAGGTTCCACCTCCCGGATTCTTCCCACAGCTCGCGGGGCTGCACCGTCGGCATGAAAACCTCCTGCGCGCCGGCCCTGTCCATCTCCTCGCGTATAATCCTCTCCAGCTTGCGAATGACCCGGTATCCTAAGGGAAGGTAAGTATAAATACCGCTCGTCAACTTTCTTATCATCCCCGCCCTTATCATGAGCTGATGGCTTATGATCTCCGCATCTGAAGGCACTTCCCTCAATGTAGGCAAGAACATCTCCGAGTATCGCATCATATCTCCTTTCTTTCAGCTACGATGGAATCAATTTCAGCCAGAAGCGCTGTTAGAAATTCCTTTTCCTTCACTCTTCTTATTGCTTTCCCTTTCTTAAAAAGAAGCCCGTATCCCTTGCCGCCGGCAATGCCCACGTCCGCTTCTGCCGCCTCTCCCGGTCCGTTTACAACGCATCCCATCAAGGCAACCTTCAAATGAGTCTTCATACCTGCCAGTCTCTGCTCAACTTCCTGTGTCAGCCGGAAAAGATTTATTTCGCAGCGGCCGCAGGTGGGACATGATATGATATCCGGCCCAACATTCCTTATGTCTATGGCCCTGAGGATTGCATAAGCAACGCCTATTTCAGAGACGGGATCTCCCGTTACGGAAACCCTGATGGTGTCGCCTATGCCTTCATAGAGAAGAATGCCCATACCGACGGCAGACTTGACGGCAGCATTGACTATGCTTCCTGCTTCCGTAACGCCCAGGTGAAGAGGATAATCCGTCTTGCCGGACAATTCCCGGTAAGCTTCGACAACTGTAGTTACATCCGACGCCTTGACCGATAGTTTTATCGAATCACAACCCGCGCCTTCCAGGACAGTAAGACTTCTCAAGGCGCTCTCGACTAGAGCGGAGGAGGTCGGACCTCCGTACTTTTTCAGTAAATCTTTTTCGAGCGAACCTGCGTTGACGCCTATGCGGATCACGGTCCCCCGTGATTTCGCAGCTTCAACAATCTTCAGAATTTTATCTTTGGCAATATTCCCCGGATTGATTCTTATTCCGTCGACTCCATTCACTATCGCCTCTATGGCAAGGCGGTAATTAAAATGAATATCGGCGATAAGGGGAATAGCGATCTGCCTCTTGATACCGGATAGAGCCGCTGCGGCAACTCTGTCCGGAACGGCGACCCGAACTATCTCGCAACCTGCTTCCCCAAGTTTTCTGATCTGCCGCACTGTGGCCCTGACGTTTCTGGTATCCGTAGATGTCATTGCCTGAACTGCAACCGGGGCATAGCCGCCTACCTGGACCCTGCCGAGAAATACCGGCCTTGTTTTCTTTCTTCTTATGGATGTTCCCAAGAAATGCACCACCTGTTCATCACCGCATATACGGGCGGGGTAAATCATTCGTCAGATGAGAACTCTTTTCAACGTCTAAAGTAATATAGCATGAAGGAACTCCTGCAATCAATCGTTACTCCTTCTACGAATTGCCTCACATTAAATGTTACCCAAGGTAGTGAATAAAAGAGATCGTTGACTCATAAATAGGTGTTACCGAACACCGACTCCAAAAAGGAGGATAACTGATGAGTCCACGATCGAA
>JBEKXK010000066.1:0-20089 GCA_049512055.1 Syntrophales bacterium
GGTAATAGCTATGGCAGGCCTCGACCCGGCTCTGTACCAGTCAGGGAAGATAGATCGAAAGGGAAAGATCACCAAACGAGGTAACAGGCACCTCAGGCGGGTGATCTGGGTGATGACAACAAAGGTCATCCAGTTTAACGCAAGATTCAAGCAGTATTACCTGAAGAGAATCCAGGACGGCCTGCCCTACAAAATGGCTGTGCTGGCTACAGCACATAAGCTCATCAGGATCATGTTTGCTATGTTGACTAATGAAACTCAATTTAATGAAAGCATGAATTGATGATAGTTGACTGTAGTCAAGCATCTGGCATTTTTGACTTGCATACCGTCTTTCAAGCTGTAATCCTCATTGACCGTTATAAATAAAACAATATCTTTTACAACGTCTGAACCTTTCTGCTCAAAATTCTTCTGCTATTGGACTAATCCAAAAGCCGCTTTTAAATCAGGTTTTGACGCACTTGCATTAATTCTCGCACAAGCGCACTCTTAAACAAATTAGGGTGATAATGTTCAAATTCATCCTGATGAAAGAACAAGAGAGTGTTTTTTTATACTTGTCAAAGAGGCAAAAAGTGACTGAAAACGAGCCGGATATTTTGCTTGTAGAGGACAGCAAACATGACGTGGAGTTTATGCTTGAAGCTCTTAAGAGGTATAATCTCCCCGATAAGATCAAGGTCTTTCATGATGGCGGGGAGGCTCTTGACTATATTCTTGCAACAGGCAAATATTCAGAGTGTAACGCTTGCGAGACACTCAGGGTGATTATACTGGATCTAAAGTTGCCGAAGGTTGATGGGCTTGAGGTTCTTCAGAGGGTCAGGGCAAGCGAGAAGACAAGAATGATTCCAGTAGTCATTTTTTCATCGTCAACGGAAGACCGGGACAGAATAGAGAGTTACCGGTTGGGAGCAAACAGCTACATCGCTAAACCCGCCTCTTATGAGAACTTCGTCAATACAGTTGCCGAAATAGGTTCCTACTGGATGTTGCGGAACATCCCTGCGTGATGAAAGCGGATTAAGACGCTTGAGACAAGCCATATTATGGCAGATATGGAAAATCCTAAATCAAGGAGCTCAAGAAATGCCCAACGCAAAACAAAGGTACTGTCATGAACAATGAAACGAAAGACGCAAACAAGGTTGGCATGTCCAGGAGGAACCTGTTGAAAGTTGCCGCTGCCGGGCTGCTTGCAGGAGCCGCATCCCCCTTGCTTCCCCATGTGAAGTCGGCCCATTCGACCGCAACGGGCACTGGCAGCACAAAGGTGTTGATCATCTACTACTCACTCACTGGAAACACAAAAAGTATTGCGGAAAAGATACGGAAGAAAACCGGGGGCGATGTGTTTGAAATTGAGACAGTAAGAACCTATCCACCCGAGTATTCCGCACTTACAGAAGAGGCCAAAAGGGAGCTGCAGACAGGCGACTTGCCAGCATTGAAGAAAAGTCCGCCCGACATGTCATCGTATGATCTGATATTGGTTGGCAGTCCGGTATGGTGGTACACGGTATCAACCCCGGTGATGAGTTTTTTAAGACAGGCGGACTTCGCGGGTAAGAGAGTTTCCGCCTTTTGTACCCACGAGGGAGGGGTCGGGAAATTTTTCCCGCATTTCAAGGAGCAGGCCCAAAATGCCGTTGTCCTTGAAGGTCTCGACCTATACAAGCCGCGGCAAGCCCGGAAAGGCGAGGTTGATAAAGCTCTCGATTCCTGGCTCAGCAAGTTGCGAGAAAAATAAAGTCTTCGCTATTTTTCTTGAGAGATGAATTGCTCTAGGAGAAAAAATAGGAGGGAAAAATGCAGAAGCGCAAATTGGGAAAAAGCGGCCTGGAAGTTTCGGCTCTCGGGCTCGGCTGCATGGGAATGAGCTTTTCTTACGGTCCGCCCAAAGACAAGCAGGAGATGACCTCTCTTCTTCGGGCAGCCGTGGAACGTGGGATCACATTCTTCGACACCGCCGAGGTTTACGGCCCGTTCATCAACGAAGAACTCGTCGGTGAAGCCCTCGCTCCGTTCCGTAAGCAAGTGGTGATCGCCACCAAATTCGGGTTCGACCTCAATCCGAATTTCGATCCCCGCGGCATGAAGGGTGCGCCGGGTCTGAATAGCCGGCCGGAGCACATCAAACAGGCCGCCGAGGGCTCGCTCAAGCGGCTCAAAGTCGATGTCATCGACCTGCTCTATCAGCACCGGGTTGACCCGGCCGTGCCCATCGAAGACGTGGCGGGCGCGGTGAAGGACCTGATCCGGCAAGGCAAGGTCAAGCACTTCGGTCTGTCCGAAGCAGGCGTGCAAACGATCCGTCGCGCGCACACCGTCCAGCCGCTCACTGCTCTCCAGAGTGAATACTCGCTGTGGACAAGAACCCCCGAGAAGGAGGTGATACCGACCATCGAGGAACTCGGAATCGGCTTCGTTCCCTACAGCCCTCTTGGCAAGGGCTTCCTCACTGGCAAGATCGACGAAAACGCGAAGTTCGACAGCTCCGACTTCCGCAGCACCCTGCCTCGCTTCACGCCGGACGCCCTCAAGGCGAATCAGGCCCTGATTAAACTGCTCGGCAGGATCGCAGAACGGAAGAAGGCGACACCTGCCCAGATCGCGCTCGCCTGGCTGCTTGCTCAAAAGCCGTGGATTGTTCCCATCCCAGGCACCACAGAGCTGCATCGCTTGGACGAGAACATTGGAGCAGCAGCAATCGAACTCACGTCCGACGATCTCCGTGAGATCGCCAGCGCTGCCTCAAAGATAACTGTGCAAGGGACTCGGTATCCCGAACACCTGGAGCAAATGACCGGTCGCTGAGCGTCCGTCATGGTAAGGAGGAGTCAAGATTATGAGCAATAACATCGAAGGAAAAGTCGTCGTCATCACGGGCGCGAGCAGCGGGCTGGGCGAGGCGACCGCCCGGCTTTTCTCCGCGCAGGGCGCAAGCGTTGTACTGGGTGCGCGGCGCGTCAATCGCATCAAGTCATTAGCAGACGAGCTGACCGCCAGCGGTGGCAAGGCACTCGCCATAACTACAGACGTCACTCACTATGATCAGGTTAAGAGATTGGTCGACGCAGCCGTGCAGACATACGGGCGTATCGATGTCATGATCAACAACGCCGGGCTGATGCCGTCCTCGCCATTCGAGCGCCTCAAGATCGACGACTGGAACCGGATGATAGACGTGAACATCAAGGGTGTGCTGTACGGCATTGCAGCGGCACTTCCGTATATGAAGCAGCAGAAATCCGGGCATATCATCAATGTCTCCTCTGTGGCTGGCCACAAGGTGCGCGCCGGTGGCGCGGTCTATGCGGCGACCAAGCATGCCGTGCGGGCCTTATCCGAAGGGCTGCGCCAGGAAGTAAAGCCCTACAACATTCGCACGACGGTGATCTCACCGGGCGCGGTAGCCACGGAACTACCTAACAGCGTGACCGAACCGGATATAGCCGAGAACATGCGCAAAGTATATGAGATTGCGATTCCTGCCGAATCGTTTGCGCGGGCAGTCGCCTTCGCCGTGAGCCAGCCGGAGGAGGTGGACGTGAACGAGATCCTGTTCCGGCCCACACGCCAGGAGTTTTAAACTCCTTCTAGCTTAGTACAGTTCCAGGGGGAGCCCAACGAGATTGCCGCAACTGTTCTTTGGCCTCGTTCGAGTGTGACTTCTTTACATGCAACCGATGGGGAATTTGTAGTGCGATAACTAAAAAGAGGAGATGAAGATGGTTAACAGAAACGAGCAAAAAGCTATAGATGAGTTAACGACTTTAGCACCGGAATTTGCGAAACTTACACGAGACTTTCTTTTCGATGATATTTGGGAACGTCCCGGACTCTCACAGCGCGATAAAAGCTTAATCACGGTCACATGCCTGGTTGCGCTGAATCGTATCGAGCAAGTCGAATTTCATCTCAGAAAGGCTTTTGAAAACGGCCTCACGAAGGAAGAACTTGTGGCTGCGATTACGCATATTGCATTTTACGCCGGGTGGCCCACTGCGGCCTCAGGGTTCAGTCATTTGAAAAAAGTAATTGATCAGCAATAAATTAATTGAAGCTGGCTTGGTTCGCCGCTAAATAAATGGGTACACGCGGCTATTGAGATGCGCTGTATTGCCAGCCTGTTATACATGCAGGGAGCTTGGTCATTTCGAACAGTAATACCCAATCATCAAGACCGCCCAGCACTAAATATAAGTAGGTGAAATCAACTTTATGCGAAGATATTATTTGAGGAGCATCAACAGCCCCAGTAGCCCCATAAGGGCAAGCAGTACGCTCTTGTAAGTTTCTTCCCTGATTCTTCCGTAGAGGAGTGACCCAACCCATGTTCCAAAGAGCAGGAGAGGAAGGGCTGCAAGGAAATACCACAGAACCATGCCCGTAACGAGCCCGCCGATAGCCTGGAAGATGACTACCATAATGCCGGAGATGAGGAAAAATCCCTGAAGCGTAACCTTGATCTGATCCTTGTTCCAGGGCTGTAGTGACGTGTAGATGATCACGGGTGGACCGGAGGCGCTGATGGCGCCGCCCAGGCATCCCGCCGCAAAGCCGAATAGATATGCCCATACGGGCGCCGTGAAGCGGATAGCGGGTTTCAGAAGGAGGCTATATAAGGCGTAAGCGATAAGGACAGCACCGACTGCCCACTGAATAAATTGCGTCTCGGTATGATTCAGAAACCACACCCCCGCCGGAGCGCCCGGTAGAGAGCCCAGACAGAGCGGGTATACCTTCTTCCAATCCCAGTGTTGTCTTAGTTGGACCAGGAGGAATATGGTTAGCGCTACTGCAAGAAGTGCAACCACCGGGATAGCAGTCTTAACATCAAGGAAGAGCGCGAGAAGAGGCAGGGACAGGAGGACCGAACCGAACCCTGAAAGTCCCTGAACGAATCCGGCACAAAAGGTAACTATACCGAGATAGATATAAATTTCCATGATTGCAGATCAAAAGATATTCTTAAAACATTCTCCTCGATGTTCCTCACCGAGAAGTGCGGCAAATATATCCATTGATTCCTCTGAATGCAAGCTTTCTCCCGTCCGTCTCATCTTTCATCATCAGCAATAATCAAAACCATAGAACTCTGATTTGGAATGTGGTAAAAGCCTTGCAGCAGGTGATTTTGTTCTTTAATCTTTGCAGGAGTTCTATTTCAGCGGAGAAGAATTTTTTCATTAAGATAAAATCATGGAGAAAAAAATGAACGCCTCTGCAGACCATGGCCGAAGGGCTGTCCTCGTTGACGGTTGCCGTATCCCATTCCTCCGGGCGGGGACAGGCTACAGAGACCTTATGTCCTACGACCTGGGAAGGCTCGCCATCGCGGCCCTTGTTAAACGAACGCAGGTCAAACCCGAAAAAATCGATCGCGTCATCATGGGATGCGTCATCGCCAATCTCGCGACGACCAATATTGCCCGCGAAGCCGCACTTGGCGCCGGCCTGCCTGTAGGCATTCCCGCATTTACCGTCACCATGGCCTGCATATCCGCCAATCTGGCGATAACAACCGGCGTAGACCTGATTCAAACCGGCCAGGCGGATATAGTCATCGCCGGGGGAACGGAAAGCACGTCCGATATTCCCATCTGCTACCGGAAGCCATTTAGAAAGAAACTCATGGAGGCCCAGAAATACAAGGGACTGAAAGATTATCTGCAATTTCCAAAAGGCATCGGCCTTAGAGACCTGCTCCCGGAAATCCCCGCCATTGCCGAATTTTCCACGGGGCGAACGATGGGAGAGGATTGCGACCGTCTGGCAGCGCGCCTCCATGTTGGGAGGGAAGAGCAGGATCGTTATGCCGTCCGTTCTCATCTGGCGGCTGCACGGGCGACGGCCGAAGGTACATTGGGCAGCGAAATAGAAACCGTGCTCGTGCCCCCTGACTTCAAACCTATAGATAAAGACAACGGCTTCCGGGGTGATACGTCCTTAGAAAAGATGGGCAGCCTGAAGCCGGCCTTCGTAAAAAAATATGGGACGGTGACGGCGGGGAACGCCTCTTTTCTTACGGACGGGGCTGCCGCTTGCCTCCTCATGGCTGAGGAAGTCGCCGCGTCGCTCGGCTATACGCCCAAGGCAATAGTACGCGCCTATGCCTACACTGCCCAGGATCCCTTTGAGGAACTTCTCTTGGGGCCCGCCTATGCAACGCCAAAATGCCTCGCAGTGGCGGGTCTCGGTCTTCAGGACATTGACGTGTTTGAATTTCATGAGGCCTTCGCGGGACAGATTCTGGCGAATTTAAAATGTCTTGGATCAGATGAATTTGCACGGGAGAAGCTCGGCCGATCAGAAAAAGTGGGGGAAGTCCCTCTCGAGAAATTCAACACCCTGGGCGGTTCGCTTTCCCTTGGACATCCTTTCGGCGCCACGGGAGCGAGACTCGTCACAACGGCAGCCAATCGCCTTATTCGAGAAGACGGCACCTTCGCACTTGTCGCCTCCTGCGCTGCAGGAGCCACGGGTAACGCAATCATCCTCGAACGAAAAAAATAAGATATACGGAGACGGCAATGTCCTACGCAGAGATCGAGAAAGAAAACGGTGTGGCAATCGTCTGGATGGATCAGCCGGGCGAAAAGGTCAATAAGATCTCCATCGACCTCGTGGATGAATTCAAGACGATGCTCGACGGCCTCGAAAACGACAATACTGTGAGAGCGATTGTGCTGATCAGCCGGAAGCCGGATAACTTTATTGCGGGTGCGGACATCGAAAAATTCAAGGATATGGCAAGTCCTGCGGAAGCGGAGATGCTGAGCCGCCAGGGACACGCGCTTCTCAACCGTATGGCGTCTTTTCCCAAACCCATCGTGGCTGGTATCCACGGGGCAACCCTGGGAGGCGGTCTCGAGGTGGCGCTGGCCTGCCATTACCGCATTGCCAGTGATGATCCCAAGACGGTTCTCGCGCTGCCGGAGGTGAAACTGGGGCTCCTCCCGGCGGGCGGCGGCACACAGAGGCTTCCGCGCCTCGTCGGACTGCAAGCCGCTCTCGACATGATGCTCACGGGAAAAAATATCCATCCCCGTCAGGCGAAGAAAATAGGACTCGTTGATGATCTCATCCATCCTTACGGACTTCTCGAAGCGGCGAAAAAGGCCGCCCTTAAACTGGCCGAGCATCCTCTTAAGCGCAAAAAAAGGCAGCCACTTCTGGCTGAAATATTGGAGAGCACCTTCCTCACCCGCAACGTTGTCTACAAGAAGGCTCTGGAACTTGTGCAGAAACAGACATGGGGAAATTATCCGGCGTCCGTGAAGATCATTGAGTGCGTAAAAGCGGGCATGGAAAAAGGCCTGGCAGCAGGCATGGAGGCGGAGAGCAAGAAATTCGGCGAACTGGTTGTGAGCCCCCAGTCCCGCGAGCTGATACAGATATTCATGAGTATGACGGCCATGAAAAAAAATCCTCTCAAGGCCCAGGTGCGTCCGGTCAGGAAGATCGGTATCCTGGGAGCGGGACTCATGGGAGCGGGAATCGCCAATGTCAGCGCGGCAAATGGTATGGAGGTTCTTCTCAAGGACGTCAGCTATGATGCCGTGGGACAGGGAGAGAAGGCGATTTGGCAGGACCTGGATGGAAAGGTGAAAAAGAAGGCCCTGTCGCCGTTTCAGCGGGATGTGACATTCAGCCGGATTACGGGAAGAACGGACTACCGGGGTTTCGAAAAGGCCGACTTGATAATTGAGGCCGTGTTCGAAGATTTGGAACTCAAAAAGAAGATTCTTGCGGAGACCGAGGCATATTTGAAGGAAGATGCCGTCTTCGCCAGCAATACATCCTCGCTTCCCATATCGGGCATCGCCGCGGCAGCGAAGCGCCCGGAGCAGGTTATCGGGATGCATTACTTCTCGCCCGTTCCCAAAATGCCGCTCCTCGAAATCATCGTGACGGAAAAAACGGCCGACTGGGTAAAGGCAACGGCGATCGATGTCGGCATCAGACAGGGCAAGACCGTCATCATGGTCAACGACGGCCCCGGCTTTTATACGACCCGTATCCTCGCGCCCCTATTGAATGAGGCCTTAGAAATTCTTGCCGAAGGCGGGGACATCAGAGAAATCGATACGGCCATGCGCCAATTCGGCTACCCAGTGGGACCCATTGCCCTCCTCGACGAAGTCGGGATTGATGTGGGAGCCCATGTCTCCAAGTTCCTGGGCCCGCTTTTCGCAGCGAGGGGCGGCCAGCCGAATACGGCCATGGAGAGGCTCTTCCAGGCCGGTTATAAGGGCCGGAAGAACAACCGCGGCTTCTACCTCTACGGCGACCGCTCAGAGAACGGAAAGAAGGCAGTTAACGAAGAGATCTATAAATTCTTCGACGGAACCAAGCGAAGGAAGTTTGATGATCAGGAAATCCAGAACCGACTGTCCCTCGCCATGATAAATGAGGCAGCCCTCTGCCTCCAGGAAGGCATCCTGCTATCGCCACGGGACGGCGATATCGGCGCCGTTCTCGGCCTGGGCTTTCCTTCCTTTCTCGGTGGACCTTTCCGCTACATGGACAGCCTGGGGCTTCCTAAAATTCTTTCCCTTATGACGGAACTGGAAAAGCGCTACGGAGCGCGGTTTACACCGGCTTCGATTCTCCGTGACCGCACCGCGAAGAATCAGAGGTTCTATACGTAGTGCGTACCTTCAGGTGCGCTATTTCAGCAGGACTGAAGTCCTGCAATACATAAGAAATATGAAAGGTCTTATGACATTGAAGCTTTCCGCAGTAAACTGCGGAGAATCTCCGATCCTAAAGGAATAATAATGTTCCCCATTCGCTCCCTCACCCCGCAGCGAGCTGCGGGGAATGCGCTCGCTGCCGGATTCAAAAATTTCAATCAGGTCCTCCTGAACAATTTTCCGAAGTGCGCGAAGGACCCGGCGTTGATGTTCAAATCCGCCGGGCGCTACAAGATAATATCCTACGGAGAACTGCAGGATATCTGTTTCCGCGTCGCCTCCGCCTTGATGAAGAGGGGTCTCCAGCACGGCGACCGGATAGCCATCTTTTCACAAAACCGCATGGAGTGGGCCGAGGCCGATGCGGGCGCGCTCTTGGCAGGCGCCATCAACTCTGCTATTTACTCCTCCTCCCTTCCTGAGGAGGCAGCCTTTATCATTCAAGACCTGGAGGCCTCCTTCCTCTTTGTAGAGGATGAAGCGCAGCTTCAAAAAATCCTTGCCATCAGGAGAGACATCCCGAGTGTCAAAGGCGTCTTCGTCTTCTCCGAACCGTTTGCAGCGAGTGATCCTTCCTGGGTCTTTCCCTTTTCGGTTCTCCTGCAGGAGGAGCCTTCTCCTGAGGCGGTTCTAAGAATTCATGAACTCGCCGAAAAAATCAACGGTGAGGACGCCATGTGCATCATCTACACGAGCGGGACGACGGGCAACCCGAAGGGCGTCGTCCTCACACATAATAATTATGTCAGAACACTGGAAATGCTGATTGAGCACGTAGGGGATATAAGTGAGCTTAAACGGAATATCAGTTTCCTCCCCCTCGCCCACGCCATGGAGCGTTTCGGCGGATATTACCTGATCCTCTATACGGGAGGCTGTATCTGTTACGCGGAGGGCCTCGATACCATCGTCGAGAATTTCCGTGAAATTAAACCAAATTACTTCATCGCCGTCCCGCGCGTCTTTGAGAAAATTCATGCCAGAATCATGCAAGGCGTACGCTCGGCCTCTCCCATTAGAAAAGCCATCTTCTCCTGGGCCCTTAGTGTGGGAAAGAAAGCGGGACACCTGAAAATGATAGGAGAGCCTCTTCCCTGGCACGTAAATATTCTTCATCGCCTCGCTGACGCACTCCTCTTCAAAAAAGTGAAGGGAATCTTCGGCGGCGAGCTGGTATTCTCTGTTTCCGGCGGAGCGCCTCTTAATAAAGAGGTGGCGGAGTTCTTCGCTGCCATGGACATCCTGATCCTCGAAGGGTGGGGCGCCACGGAAGCGACGACCCCTTCTACCCTGAACAGTCCCCATGACTACTGCTTTGGCTCAGTGGGAAAGCCCCTGCCGCGCGTCGAGGTGCGTATTGCCGAGGACGGTGAACTGGAAGTGAAGGGTCCCAATATCTTCAAGGAATACTGGCGAAATCCGGAGGAGACAAACGCGACCTTCACACCCGATGGATTTTACCGGTCAGGCGATATCGGAGAAATCAACGAAGAGGGGCGAGTAATCATTACGGATCGAAAGAAGGAACTCATCATCACATCAGGCGGAAAGAATATCGCATCGGCTCCCATCGTGAATCTGCTCTCAGGCGGCAGGTATATAGAAATGGCCTATGTCCACGGCGACCGTCGGAATTACCTTACGGCGCTCCTCGTACTGGATCAAAATGCCGTGCAGGCAATGGCCGAACATAAAGGGTTCAGAGACGATCTTTCCTGGCCGGAATTGGTTAAGCATCCCCTGGTCGTCGAAAGAATTCAAAAAGAGGTGGACGTGGCCAACGAACAGCTCTCCCGATATATGCAGATCAAGTATTACCGCATACTCCCGGCGCCTTTCTCCATCGAAGGCGGTGAAATGACCCCAACCATGAAACTGAAAAAAAGGGTCATTGAAGAAAAATATAAAGACCTTCTTGATAGCATGTATAAAGAAGGGGGACTTTGACGCTGGATTCCCGCCCACGCGGGAATGACTTGATTGGAGCAGACCTGAAGGTCTGCACTAGGAAAAAATCAAAAAACGTGGTGCAGACCGAAATAATAAAAGGAGTGTTTATGAAATCGCTCTATTTCACCGCGGATCACGAAATATTCAGGCGTATGGTGCGGCAATTCGTTGAAAAAGAGGTCACCCCGCATGCAGATGAATGGGAGAAGAATGAACGTATTCCCCGGATAGTCTGGAACAGGATGGGAGAGCTGGGATTCTTCGGCATCAACTATCCGGAAAAGTACGGCGGTACGGCGGCGGACTTTTTTTATTCTGTTGTCCTGCTCGAAGAACTGCCTCGCTCCACCATGGGAGGATTCGCCGCCGCCGTAAGCGTTCACGCCTATATGGCGGCGGAATACATCCACCGCTTCGGAAGCGAAGAGTTGAAACAGAAATATCTGATCCCCGCCATCACAGGAAAAAAGATCGGCGCCCTGGCCATCACGGAACCGAACACAGGCTCGGATGTGGCGGCCATCCGCACCAAGGTCGTGAGAGAAGGTGACTATTACGTCATCAATGGATCAAAGACGTTTATCACCAACGGTGTCTTCGGGGATTTCGTCTTGGTGGCAACCAAGACGGACGCTGCAGCCGGGGTGGGCGGAATCAGCCTGATTCTCGTGGATCGAGACACACCGGGATTTTACGCACGGCAACTCCACAAGATGGGCTGGCACTGTTCCGATACGGGGGAGCTCACCTTCGAAGACGTCCGCGTATCGGTCACAAACCGGATAGGTGAAGAAAACAGGGCGTTCTATTACATCATGGAATGTTTCCAACTGGAGCGCTTGGTCGGCGCCATTGGTTCCATCAGCGGCGCCTTTCTCGGCCTGGAATCGACCCTCGCATATATCAAAGAGAGAGAGGCCTTCAACCGGCCTCTGGCGAAGTTCCAGGCAATACGGCATACGCTGGCGGACTTGCAGACGGAGCTGGAGGCGGCCCGGCAGCTCACGTATTACACGGCCTGGCTCCACAGCCAGGGTGAACCTGCCGTCCATTACTCCTCCATGGCCAAGCTGCTCACAAGCGAGCTTGCCAAAAAAACCGCCGACGTGTGTCTCCAGTTCTTCGGCGGCTATGGCTATATGGATGAATACCCCATCTCCAGGATGTACCGCGATGCGAGGGTCGGAACCATCGTCGGCGGCACCTCCGAGATCATGAGGGAGATCATAGCACGTATCATGATCGATCAAGTGGGTTACCAGCCCGTTTCCGAAAGACTGGAAAAACAGCAGGGAAAAAATACGAAGGAGGCTGCGCCCGGTGCAACAAAAAAAGAAAAGGTCATCCCAGAACCGAATACAGCGGCTGAAATCCTTCAAACACTGCCCGAACGATTTCTGCCCGAAAATGCCGGCGACTGGGAAACGGTATTTCATTTTGACGTCTCGGGACCTGAAGGCGGGCAGTTCACGGTAAACATCGCGAAAGGCAAATGCAGCGTTGAGGCCGGACTTAAGGGTGAGGCAAAGTGTACCGTGAGTGTTGCGGACAAAACCTACCTTGACATCGAATTGGGCAAGATGAAACCGGAATGGGCGTTCATGACGGGAAAGATCCGGATGTCCGATATGGCGGAGATGATGCGATTCACCAAAATGTTCCGGAGACTCCCGAAGAGGTGAGGCGAGAGCCGGCTTATATGATAAATGGTCTTACAGCAGCAGAGACCGAACTTGATGTGAGGTGAAATGTCAAGGTGAAGGCAGGGAGCGCATTCCAGCAAAACAGGTTTTGGGGAGAGACGACCGCCTTCCTCGCTCTCTTTCTCGACAACCTCGGCGTCCTCATCTTCATGAGCTCAATCCTCATCTTCACGTTCAACTATCCCGCAGATATCATCCTGACACGCATGATCCCCGGCACGGCTGTAGGGGTGTTTTTTGGCGACATCGTCTATTCTTACTTAGCCATAAGGCTGCAAAGGAAAACGGGCCGCAGAGATGTTACGGCCATGCCCCTCGGTCTCGATACGCCTTCTTCCATTGGCCTTGCTTATGCCGTTCTCGGCCCTGCCTACATCGTCACACGTGACGCAGTACTCACCTGGCAGATCGGCATGGGCACGCTTTTCATGATTGGCGTCGTTAAAGTCATAACCTCCTTTTGCGGCGCTTGGGTGCAGCGCGTTGTACCGACAGCCGGACTCCTGGGGTCCATCGCCGGCGTGGGTCTTTTGCTCCTCGGTTTCCTGCCTCTCATCGAAATATTCAACGAGGTAGTCGTAGGCGTTGTGGCTATGGGAATTATATTTGCCGTCCTCTTGGGCGGGATGAAGTTTCCCGGCCGCATCCCCGGTGTATTAGTCGCCGTGCTCTTGGGCACTGCCATCCATTTTATTCTAGGATACACGGGATATATCCCGGAATTCAAGGAACCGTCTTTTGAGATGTCTCTGTGTCTCCCTGTTTTCTCCCTCGATTTCTTCAAGACTCTGCCGCAGAGCATACAATATCTCCCCATCGCCATACCCTTCGGCATTATGACAATCATCGGCGGTATCAACAACACCGAGAGCGCCCGACTTGCGGGCGACGACTACCGCATGCGCGATATCCTGCTGACCGAGGCGTTTACCTCTTTGATCGCCTCCTTCTTCGGCGGTGTGGCTCAGACCACGCCGTATATCGGACATCCGGCTTACAAAAAGATGGGCGCCACCTATTGGTATACGCTCTTGACCGCTGTCGCTATCGGTGTCGGTTCGGTAATCGGTCTCTTGTCTCTGATCGTGGGTATCATCCCCCGGGCCGTACTGGCCCCGATTTTTATCTTCATCGGTCTTGAGATTGTCCATCAAGCCTACAAAGAGGCGCCGGAAGCGCATTCCCCGGCGGTGAGCCTGAGCTTCATGCCGGTCATTGCCAACTTAGTGATCATTATTCTCGGCCAGTTCCTGGGCGCCATGGCCATCACACCAGACAAGCTCCCCATGCGTTTACAAATCATGTATCAGAGCCTCACCGTGCTCAGTAACGGTTTTATCCTCACAGCGCTCCTCTGGGGAAGCATGCTGGCCTTTCTAATAGACCGCAAGCCGCGGCTTGCCGCCCTTTGCACCTTTGCCTGCGCCCTCTTTACCCTTTTCGGCATAATCCATTCCGTGTCGCCTATAGGCGAGGTGTACCTGCCCTGGACGGTCACATCAAATGCGCATTACACAATCGCCATCGCCTACCTCCTCCTCTCCGGTATCCTCTTGACCTTCACCAGAAAAACGAATCGATAAAGAAGACTATCTTCGACCTCTTTCCAATGAAAGTCTCTCAAGGCATCCATTAATCAACAATCCTAAGGTTCCGGCAAAGAACAGACAAAGGTGTACACCATATTTTGTGTAATAATTGTCATCATATATGAACGTCACAATCTTTTAGCGGCACCCACCAAAAACATTTTCTCAGCAAAAAGGATTTTGTGCCCTGCGTCACATCCTTTTATTTGATCCTGCGGTAGATTGCGTCCCGACAGTCGTTCACAGATATCTCGTATAAAAAAATTTTATCGCATCATGTCGTTTTTGTAGAAAGGGTCTTCATGCCGGACTATCGAAGATTTAAAGTGTACTGTCAAAGAGCCCTCACGCCCGTCACTATCATGCTTATCCCCCACGATAATCCCCGAAGGTCATTGAATTTAAATGTCCCGGCTTTCGGTGTCGTTCTGTCGATCATCTGCAGTCTTGTCGGCGCCGTTTACCTTGCCTCCATGATCCCCGATGCCATCAAATACCAAGGCATGGAAAAGCAGCTCCTTGATTATTCAAGAAAGGTGTACGATTTCAATGCCACGCTGTTGTCTTTGAAAAAGGCAGAGAATGAACTGCATCAGTTGATCTCTCTCGGTTCCAAAGAAAAGATCTTCGAAAAAGTTGACACATCAGACGTCGGGTCGTTCGACATCAATCAAGTTCAGGAGCAGATCGAAATCTCCATCAATACCATCGGCGCTATCAAGGATTATCTGCGCTCCGAGAAGAACCTTTATCTTGCCACACCCAGGGGCTTTCCCGTTCGGGGAATTATCTCTTCTCCCTATGGCAGCAGGATCAATCCGATTTCGCAACATTCAGAGTTTCATCGGGGCATCGACATTTCTGCCGACGCGGGCACCCCTGTCACGGCGACAGCGGATGGGGTCGTGGTCTTTTCCGGTTATAACACAGGGGGAGGCAATGTCGTTGTGATTGCCCATGGCCACCATTTTTCCACCTATTACGCGCACAACCGGAAGAACGCTGCACAAGTGGGACAGAAGGTCAAGCGGGGAGAGGTCATTGGATATGTAGGTTCCACCGGCTCTGCTACAGGAAACCACGTTCATTATGAAGTCTGGCACAAGGGCAAGAGTGAAAATCCAAACTACTATACAAAGGGGAGGTCCTGATGTTTAACAACAGAAAGTCCGATAGACTCGATCTCATGATCGGGGAAAATTCGAAAATTACGGGATATGTCGAATCCGCAGGAACGATCCTCATCGAAGGAACTATCATAGGCAACCTGCACGGCAATAAAGTCATTCTTGGCGAGAAGTCCTACGTCAAGGGCGATATCTCGGCCAACAATATCTCCATAGCCGGTAAGATCGAAGGTCAGCTGAAAGGAAAAGAAAGCATCGAAGTCAAGGCGACGGGGCAAATTTCCGGGGATATGGTGACAAGGCATCTCTCCATGATGAAGGGCGCAATATTTAACGGCATGTCCAGCATGGATGATGCAGGTCAAGGTCAAATGGAAGAGACTGACAGGAAGGTTCTTGAGTTCGCCGCCAAGTAAAGATGAACAGCAGGTCAAAACAAGAAAGGGGGCCATTACGGCCCCCTTTCAAAAAATAAAATTAAATATCCTGATACAATCTTTTTCTTTTCAGCAGTAACAATTTCCTTTATTTATCGAATTTATCGACCGGAATCCGCATCGCGTAGAAGGATCTCCAGACAAAGACCACAGCAATGAGGAAGAATACGATGCCTACGATTCCGGCGCTTCCCCTCATCCCTGGGGCGATGGCAATTTCCATTGCCAGAAGGCCGAATAAGGTTGTGAATTTGATGATCGGGTTCAAAGCGACCGAAGAGGTATCCTTGAAGGGATCACCGACGGTATCACCAATAACCGCTGCTTGATGCAAAGCTGTTCCCTTTTCTTTCAGATCAACTTCGACGACCTTCTTGGCGTTGTCCCAGCATCCGCCGGCATTGGCCATGAAAAGCGCCTGGAAGAGACCGAATACTGCAATCGAGATCAGGTAGCTGATAAAAAAGGATGCAGGCTCGGGTCCGTGAACCGGAGCGGAAAAGAATGCAAAGGCCAAGGCGAAAGAGAAGATGGCGATAAATATGTTGAACATACCTTTCTGTGCATACTGTGTGCAAATCTTCACGACCTCCTTTGAGTTGTCGATGGAGGCGCTCAGACTGGCTTCGTCGTCAAGATTGATGTTCTTCTTGATATACTGGACAGCTCTGTAAGCGCCGGTGGTGACAGCCTGGGTGGATGCACCTGTGAACCAGTAAATAACGGATCCGCCGCAGAGGAACCCAAGCAGCGTGTAAGGATTAAGCAGGTTCAAGATCATTTCCGGCTGGATTCCGAGAGCCTTTCTCAAGAGGAGAATCAGAGAGAAAATCATGGTCGTGGCCCCCACGACGGCCGTACCGATGAGAACCGGCTTGGCGGTTGCCTTGAAGGTGTTTCCGCAGCTGTCATTCTCTTCCAGGTAGTGCTTAGCTACATCCATCCGGGGTTTGAATCCGAACTCCTTTTCAATTTCCTTTTCCACGTTCGGGATGGTCTCGATCAGGGACAGCTCATAAATGGACTGGGCATTATCTGTAACCGGGCCGTAGCTGTCGACTGCTATTGTGACGGGGCCCATTCCGAGAAAACCGAAAGCCACAAGACCGAACGCGAAGACCGATGAATATTCCATAAACTTGGAAAGTCCGAATGTGCTGGTATAGTAAGCAGCAAACATCAGTGCGGCTATGGAAATGCCGATCCAGAACGCGCTGAAGTTACCGGCGACGAAACCGGAGAGGATATCAAGAGAGGGTCCACCCTCTCTCGCTGCCGTGACCACTTCGGCACAGTGAGAAGATTTCGAGCTCGTGAACACTTTAACAAGCTCCGGGATCAGAGCCGCCGCGAGCGTACCGCAGCTGATAATAATCGAAAGCTTGAACCACAGATTATCCGCGAGATGACCAAGCTGCCATTTACTGACGGCGAAGGTCACAATGATCGAAATAATCGATGTAATCCAGACAAGCGATGTCAGAGAGGCCTCGAAGTTGACCTTCTCCTTGTCCCCCATGATCGCTGTCGAGACGACCCCATTGATAAAGTAGGAGACGATGGAGGTGATGATCATCAAGATGCGCATAACGAAGATCCAGACAAGCAGTTCCGCCTGATACTGGGGAAAGGCGGCGAGGACGATGAAGCTGATCAGGGCAACGCCGGTAACACCGTAGGTTTCGAAACCGTCGGCCGTAGGTCCGACACTGTCACCCGCATTGTCTCCGGTACAGTCGGCGATGACGCCCGGGTTTCTCGGGTCATCCTCTTTGATGGTAAAGACGATCTTCATGAGGTCCGAACCGATGTCGGCTATCTTCGTGAAGATACCGCCGCAGATACGCAGCGCACTCGCGCCCAGCGATTCGCCAATCGCGAATCCAATGAAGGATGCGCCGGCCACGTCGCGGGGCATGAAGACCAAAATCACGAGCATCATGATGAGTTCCACGCAAACTAGAAGGACACCGATGCTCATGCCTGCGGTGAGTGGAATATTGAGCAGTTTGATCGGCTTGCCTTCCAACGAAGCGAAAGCCATCCGGCTATTGGCAAGGGTATTCATCCGGATGCCGAACCAAGCGACTCCATATGAGCCTAATATACCGACAATGGACCAGGCGAGAATAATAAGCACGCCGTTCGTGCCCATATGTTGAAGAGCGCCGAAATAGTAAATGATACATGCACCGATGAACACTTCCAGAACGATGAGGAGCTTGCCCTGCTGCAGAAGATAGGTCTTGCAGGTCTGGAAAATGATCTCCGAGATATCCAGCATGGATTTGTGGGCCGGAAGCGCCTTGACCTTAGTATATTGATAAAGGCCGAAACCCATCCCGGCAAAGCAGATCAGAAATCCGATCATTAAGAGGTTGTTTTGGGACGAAGTTAATTCAGGAATGTTTAACTCCGCTTCGCTTGCAAGTATAGGCGTTGCAAAAAGAATCAAAAGGACGGCTAAGATACTTGCTTGGAAAAACTTTTTTTTCGTAAACATCACTTGTTGTCTCCTTCTTTAGATATATTATTTGTTGCGCAATGATGTACCAGAAAATAATCCCATGACAAAACCTTGCGCGAGTTAGCACAGCCCCTATCTTTTGTCAATACTTTTGTGAACTTCTTCTTCTAAGAACACGATAACATGGGAAGAAATGCAAACTTCGCGAGCCCTCCATTGTTATGTCAATTATTTACCTCTGGAACTCTTGCCCGCGTCCGCAAGCTGCTTCATAAACCGCTTGAAATCGATGCCGAGCTCAAGATTGATCGGGTTACGGCAGACTTGAATGCGCTAGCAAGCGCATTCATAAGAAACCCTTTCTCAGCAAGGGAGCTTCTTATGAAATCATCTTGGAAGAATCTGACATGTCAGGAGGAGCTTTATTTTTATTTCGGTTTTATTACTGAAGGGACATGGAGCCGGGCTACAGGTGTGTCTGTACCGGTTACGCCGGTAATGAGCCTCTGATTAAGACATTAAGTATTTACTTCAACCTTGATGAGGGGAGCCACTCGTTGACCACTTTTTCGACGACATTGTATGGATTCAGCTTGTGGTCCATGATCTCTTCCACCATCTTTTCTATCCTTTGATTATCAGCGAGGCGCCCACGTATGATACGGAAAAGTTCATGATGAATCATCTGAAGGGTTTCCTCACGTATTCGGTCGCGGCGTTTTTCCAGAAGTTTGCCGCTCTGTTCCAGATATACGCGGTGCGCCGTAATAGCTTCCAGAAGTTCCTCCTCGCCTTTCCCTTCCACAGCTACGGTCGGGATCACCGGCGGCACCCATGAACGGTCCTTTATACTTGCATCCTGGTCAACACGAAACTGTACCTCGGCAAAGAGCTGATCAGCTCCGGGCCGATCGTATTTGTTGATCACATAGATGTCTGCAATTTCCATAATCCCGGCCTTCATGCTCTGGATCACGTCACCCAGACCGGGAACCAGGACGACGCACGTAGTATCTGCCACACGCATGACATCCACCTCGTCCTGACCGACGCCCACTGTCTCAATTATGACAAAGTCTTTTCCCCCTGCATCCAGAACTTTGACGGCGCCACGTGTAAACTGGGCCAGCCCACCCAAATATCCCCGGGTTGCCATACTGCGCATAAAAACCCCACGGTCCTCACTGTGACGGGTCATCCGGATCCGGTCCCCAAGCAGGGCCCCTCCCGTGAATGGGCTCGAAGGGTCGACTGCCACAATTCCCACGGTAAGTTCTTTGTTGCGCAGTTGCCAGGTTACCCCGTCAGTAAGGGTGCTCTTACCCGTGCCTGGAGAACCTGTAATCCCCAGTACGTAGGCATTTCCTGTGTGAGGATAAATTTTCTCCATACAGGAACGCGCCCGTTCATCTTCGTTTTCAAGCCAAGTCATCACGCGCGCCATGGCGAGCGGCGAGCCCTCTAGGATTTCTGCTACATAATCAATATCCATATTCTATCTGTTCGTTCCTGTAAATTGATGCATCTTTAAACCACAAGGACATCTCAATGAATCGTCTCATTATATTTCAATAGTACAGGGGAGACAATGTGAAGCCTCCCCTGCACTTTACAATGAAGCAACCGATTTTGCTTACCGTCATTAGTTATTACTTTGACTTGACGTTCGCCTTTATGAAACCGACAATCGTATCCGTTGAGGTTCCCGGCCCGAAGATTTCGGCTATTCCTGACTTCTTGAGAGTTGGGATGTCTTCCAAGGGAATGATTCCACCCCCGACAACCAAAACGTTGCCAAGTTTCTTTTCCTTCAGCAGCTCGACCACCTTTGGAAAGAAATAGTTATGGACTCCCGAAAGACTGCTCAGACCGACAACGTCAGCATCCTCCTGCAGCGCTGCCTCGACAATCATTTCCGGTGTCTGCCTTAATCCGGTGTAGACGACTTCCATACCGGCCTCAGCAAAGATACGGGACAGGAGCTTGGCACCACGATCATGGCCATCCAACCCGGGTTTTGCAACGATAATTTTTATCTTCTTTTCTGCCATTGTAAGTCACCTCCACGCATCATGAAATAAATTCCTTGGGTCGATACTGCCCGAAAATTT
>JBEKXK010000067.1:0-19693 GCA_049512055.1 Syntrophales bacterium
TTCCCATGACCTTCTTCGTATAGAATGGCTCGAATATCTTCTTGATGTCAGAAGCCGAGATACCCCTGCCGTTGTCCGATACCGTCAGAACTACATAATCCCCTTCCCGTACATCATCATAGTCATGTATGGGTTTGTCGATATAGCAGTTCATTGTCCTAATTATCACCTCTCCCTCGTCCGATATGGCCTCCGACGCATTGGAGACTAGATTCATGATGGTCTTTCCTAAATGCACCTGAGACCCTTTGATATTCAATAGACTCTTCTCAAGATCGGCCTTTAAGGTCACAGATGGATGATGCGCTTTCAGCTTCTCAAATTCCGGGGTCTCCAAATAGTCGGTGATTACTCGATTGAGATTGACAGCCTCGGAAACAGCGACTCCCCTTCTGGCCAGTGTCAAGAGGTCCTGAATTATCGCGGCCGCCCTTTGGCTGGACAGCAGGATGTTGGAAATGTGCCTCCTCCACGGATTACCTTCAGGGATCTCCAGAAGAAGCAATTCAGAATATCCCACGAGAACCCCCAGGACATTATTGAGATCATGGGCTACGCCTCCTGCCAGGGTCCCCAAAGCCTCCATCTTTTCCGAACGATGTAAACGCTCCTCCAACCTTTTACGCTCTGTGTTGTCACGTATACACTCTATGGCGGCAATAATATCTCCCCTGGAATCCCTCAAGACAGAGGCGGTTGCGGAAAGATGGACGTTGCCGGGAGGCAAATTCGGTGTAAATGATTCACCAAAGAGTATGTCTCCCATCCTCTGAATCGATGTGTAATGCTTCTCCATCTCCGGATTGGGATGGAGGGCAAGGTCAATGAGAATGGGTCTTCTATCCCCGTAAAATGGCAGTGCGTATTCATAATCTCCTTTGCCGAGCATCTTTTCGGCCCTGATTCCCGTCATGGATTCTATGGCCCGATTCCAGGCCATCACCTTGCCATCCTTATCAATGACAAGTGTGGCGTCAGGCAGGAACTCAATGATCTCCGAAAGCCTCATCTGGGATTCCCTTAATTTCTCTTCCATCCGCGTGCGTTCCGTTACATCACGGAAGCTCCATACCCTTCCAACAACATCATCTCCCATCTTCTGGGGCTGTGAGAATCGCTCAAATATCCGGCCATCTTTAAATTCCAGCACATCAAAACTTTGGACTTCCGGCCGAGAATACAGGAATTTCACCTTTTCGATAAAGTCCTCAGGATCTTTCAGTTGATCCAGCACGAAGGTTAATAATTTATCGTCCTTTGCTGAGACGGCAAGCGATCCGGGAATGCGCCACATGGACAGAAATTTATTATTAACGCTTGTCACTTTACCATCTTTATCAACGACAAGAATGCCGTCGGCTGTGGATTCTAATGTTGCCGTCAAGAGGGAAATGGACTGTTGCAGCTTCTCGTCTGCATGTTTGCGTTCAGTAATGTCGAGCAAGAAATTCAGAAGCGCAGGTCTCCCTCTCCAGGAAATGGGGGTCGCATGAACTTCTATCCACTTGGCAGCTCCATCCTTAGCAACAACCCTAAAGTAAAAGATGGAGGGATCTTTGTCACCCTTCATCTTCTTCCTATAGATTTCCAGCGTCATCTGACGATCGCTGGGGTGTATAAACTCGATAAAAGGCCTTGAGGTTAATATCTCTTCAGAATAACCCATAATATCCACTGCCTCACGGTTGATAAATTTCAGCATGCCATCCCGGGCAATACAAATTGCCTCTCCGACGTTTTCCACCACCAGACGATATTTTTCCTCGCTCTCTATCAAGGCCATCTCCGTCTCTTTGCGGTCCGTGATGTCTTGGAGCGTTTCTACGGCACCGATGAGATTGCCCTGTGTATCCCGGATAGCCGCTGCTGTAAAACGAAGCCATCTGCCCCCATTACCCAAGTCCGGGAAAAAATCCAACGACTCATAAGCTTCTTTGAGGAGGTTCGATTTTTCGTACCTCCCGGCGTATAATCTATGAATGCTATCAAAATCTTCATCCACCAGCAGATCCGCCAGGCATGGTCGTTCGTCGTTGTAAAAGGCCTTGCAATGACCCGGGGTACCGATTACTTCAGCAGCCTTGATCCGGCTCAATTCTTCAAGTGCCTTGTTCCAGTAAACGACCCTGTGTTCTTTGTTGATAACAAAAGTGGAAATAGGGGAACCCTGGACGATGCTGTGCAACCTGTCCTCGCTTTCCCTAAGCGCCGCTTCCGTTCGTCTTCGCTCTGTAAGATCGCGGCCGATTCCATAACGGCCGACAGGCTCTTCATTTGCGTCACGCAATGTGGCTACATTAAATTCCACGGGAATCCTGCTCCCGCTCTTGTGGATAATGTCGACTTCATAGGGGGCGACTTCTTCACCCCTGATTCCCTTCTTGAATTTCGTAGCGGCTATTTTCTTGGCTTCAGGGGACAGTATGTCTGTAAATGGCTGGCCGACGAGTTCTGAAGACGTGCGCCCTGTGACCATTTCAAACCGAGGGTTAACATAGGTGAAGAGACCCTTACGATCTACTGTAAAGACAAAGTCCAACGTCGATTCAATCAGCGTCCGGTATTTTTCTTCACTTTCTCTAAGTGCTGTTTCCGTCTTTTTGCTCTCAGCGCCTGGTCTCTCCAGTTCTGCAATTCTTTGATGCAATTTTCCCACTTCATCAATGAGTTGCTGTTTTGTCTTTTTTTCTTCTGTCATGGTAATGCCCCACTGCGCTAAACGCTTCCTTACTCAGATGTTCATTCTGTGATGGACGTTTACTTGCCTTTCTGTAATCAGTTAATCAGAAAGGATATCGACAGGCGTGATAATTAGTTGTTTCAGGAAGATCCTTTTTATTTTTCGATCTGTCAATTACCGATCCTGTATATCCTGACACCGCAGGGTTCAACATCAATCTCGATGTCAGTGACCTGTGATTCATGTGGGTCTCCGCTGACTCTGTCTTCCATCTGTATTTGTCTTGTATTCTTTACAAATGGCGAAAGGTCAACCTGTAAATGATAGCCGTTATGAACATCGAGATTAGCAAAGATCAGATAGCCTTTGTCCATTTCTTTATTTAGGCGGCGCAAGGCGCCCAGTACCGCGCCGTGGCCGTTGTCGATAAATTCCAGATTACCGTCCTGATGAAACACGGGTGATTCCGTGAGCACACGGTTAATATTTCTTATGCCTTCGGCTATATATAAATTGTCCTTGAATTTATACTTTTCTTTCCTGCCGATAAAATCTATTTTTTCAGGATACCCATATTCAACACCCTGGACTATGCCGGTCTGCCCCGTACCCATGAGAGCGGTAATCGCATAACGCGGCACGGCGGCCTCGGCCTTGCCGAAAAGCTGGGCTGGCGCGCCTGTGTCATGCGTGGTGATAGGTATATGAAGACGCACCTTCCGCCCGATGTAATGAATGTAATTGAGGTAATTCCGAAGATTATACGCATAAGGGTATTCCCACTGGTTCGCAAGAAAAAGATTGATCTGCCCTTCAGCGGCTTTTTTCATGATTGTATTGGAGTCTGTAAAGTACTCGGCCATAATGACAAGGTTTGGATAGGCTCCGCGCAGCTCTTTGAGCAGAATCGCAACAAACCCTTCGTGGCTTGAATGCAGGTTGTCGAGGCGGATCATGCCGCCCGTAAGCTCGGCGAAATGGGACCAGAACAGGGAATATTTTTTCATATAATCCCAGATGTCGCTGCGGATATCAGGATGGGGATGGTCATAATATATTTTCACAAGGTCCCCCCATTTCAGCCAGGAGTTCATATGCCAGCAGCCAGCACGCTTCAGTCCGTCTTCTTCGCTCTTGTCAGGAACTATCCACTCTGGACACATCTGCACCATTTTGCTCCTGACCCCGATGTGATTGAACACGAGGTCAAAACAAAGCCGGATCCCCAGCTCTTTCGCTTTTTCAACAAATTTTTCAAAGTCATGAAATCCGTATCCGTTCTCTTCTCCGCTGTAGGCCTTGTCGATGGAAAATAGATCGTGTGCTGAATAGGGGCTTTCAGAAATATCAAGACTGGTAATGGGCAGGAGATGAACGGCGTTAAAACCAAGCTCTGCGATGTGGGGCAGAAGCTCAATCCAGTCGCTGATGGTGCCTGAGACGGGTATTATCATGGTGTACATCCTTATATCCTTCAAAGCCTCCGGATCCACGATCACGTGGCTGAAAGGAACCCTGTCCCAGTACCAGGTCTTGCCGTTATCGAGAGAATATTTTAGTTTGAATTTGTAGCTGCCGCAGAGCCTTACTTTGTACGACAGACTGTAGATATTGTCCTTCTCCCGTCTAAATTCAAGCTCCTGCCATTCATCCTCCGGGCAATCGATATTAGTATATAGAAAAACTTTGGCACGGGTATTTTCCTGCTGGAATTCGACTTCCAAATGGAAGTCGTCATTCTGATAGATTCTAAAAAACTCATCGGGAACTACGGTGAAGGAGCGGCGTAAGAGACCTTCTTTGCCTATCCTCATATTCCGGGATTTGAGCTCGGGAATTTCAAAAGGAAGAAAAGATGGTTTTGCATCCATAGTTCAGATCCTGACCTGGATATCCGTAATTATCAAGAATGCAACTACTAACATATAAAGCACTGCATATCAACAGTCTTGCAGATATTGTTGACCCTTGACATACAATCACCTTTCTTCTATATTTCATCAGTGAAACGACGAGTCTTCACCGAATGAGATTGAACTTAATTAACTGATTAGATGGACGTGATATGAGGTATTGGCACAGTGGACGCCAAGCCTGATATCATCAGTTGTCGCGTCAAGGAATTTACAAATGCCCATTTATGAATTCGAGTGCTGTAAATGCAAGACCGTGTATGAACAATTGATGAAGGTCGACGAAAGATACGATGTCCTGGAGTGCCCTTCATGCGGGGCAAAAAAGCCCAAGAAGCTGGCTACCGCCTTCCGGACCCACGCCTGGTCGACTTTTCTCGACAACATGGAAAAGAAGATCAGTCCCCATAAATTCAAGTAACAGGTATCTTTACGGCGCCTACATGACCCCCTTATACCAGCCGCCATCGATCTGAATGGCAGCGCCTGTGATATAGCCGGCGATCTCTGAGGCAAGAAATGCAACCAGGCCGGCTAATTCTTCCGGCTTGCCCAGGCGACCCATAGGGATTTCGGACTCCCATCTCTTGACAATCGCTTCCGGTGTGGTGCCCTCTCTCGCAGCTATTGCCTCGGAGACATTGCGAACCCGCTCCGTCATGGTATAGCCGGGACATACGTTGTTCACGGTGATATTGAACTGCGCCAGTTCGTTGGACAGACTCTTGGCAAAACCGATGACGCCTGCACGAATTGTATTGGACAGGATCAGGCCGTCGATTGGCTGCTTGACGGAGATGGAAGTCATGTTGACGATGCGCCCCCAGTGCTTGGCTTTCATCACCGGAACAGCCTCACGGGTCATGACAATCGTAGAGAGGAGGTTCAGGTGGAAACCATATTCCCAGAGTTTGTCATCAATATCGAAAAACTCTTTCGATGGCGGCCCCCCGGCATTGTTGACTAAAATATCCAGCGTCCCGTAATGATCCACGGAGCTGCGGACAAACTTCTTGGCCTGTTCGGCGTCGCTCACGTCGGCAGCGATGGCAATGACCTGTCCCCCCGTTTCTTTTATAATCTCCTCCTTTGCCTGCGGAAGATAGGGATCGTCCAGGGCGCATATGGCAACGCGTGCGCCTTCTCTTGACAGCCTCTTTGCTACAGACAGCCCCAGCCCCGTGCTTCCTCCGGCTACCAGGGCTACTTTATTCTTCAATCCCAAATCCATGTCTTCCTCCTTGATTGGTGTTGGTCGCAGTTTTCCTTCAACATAACCAGTGGCTTTTCACACTCTTAGTCTTTACCACATTTTAAGTTAGAGTTCTGCCATTTTCCATACTCTAATGCGCAAACGGCAATGCCTAAAATATCTGCATGCCTTATCCTAAATTGCGTTTACTTCTCCCATTTGCAGCTTTTGCGACTACCATAAACTATTTTACTTTTTCCCGAAAGGCTGCAGATGCTTTCTTCAGAAGAAACTCCTGAAAGGCCTTGTCATGTTCGACTGAGAAAGCCTCCTCGAAACCGCGATTCGCGTGATCCAGCATGTATGTCTTGATGAAGCGAAGTGCCGACATGGGAGCCTCCAGAATGGCTGCGGCCATCTCTCTTGCTCGCTCCAGCAATTTATTGCCGTCAATAACCTCGCTGACCAGACCTGCGCGATGCGCCTCTGCGCCGTCGATCCTTCTGCCCGTGAGACAGAGGTCTCGGGCCAGTCCTTCACCTATAATCCAGCGAAGGGGGGTTAAGAGCGGAGGAATTCCGAATTTGATCTCCGGATGACCGAAGAGGGCTGTTTTTGAGCATAACCTGATGTCACAAAGCTTTGCAAGATCAAACCCGCCCGCCAGAGCCGGTCCATTCACCGCGGCGATCGTGGGCTTGGGAAAATACCAAAGATCACGGTGATACCTTGCCGACGTCTCGTAAATGTCATTATACAAGGTCGGTTGTTTAAATTCGCCGAGATCAAAACCGGCGCTGAACGCCTCGCCATTGCCGGTCACGATTACGGCCCCTACCGTTTCGGATTCTCTCCAATCTTTTAGACATGCGGATATCTCACGGCGCATCTCAATAGAGATTGCATTCCGTCTCTCGGGGCGATTCAAAAAGATCGTGCCGATCCCGCCCTGCACATCGCACTTTATGGCCCTGAACTCCATAGCGCTCCTCCTCAAAAATCATCCGTTGAAATGTGAAACCCATTCACGGGTAAGGGGATTTATGTCTGCAGAAAAAATTAAGGAAACGAACCATCTCTCGACTTTTTCTTCTTAAGCTATATGAGCCGATACTAACTGATAATAAAGACGTGCACGTAGCCATCACATTCATCACACTACTCGCATTTCCGGAATACACGCGTGAGGCCTTGCAAGTCTTCACGTACGAGGGCGCCGATCATCTGTGAGATCTCTAACCCTCCTGACTATCAGGCGACAGCAACCGAGAATGTTCTCTCCCGAATAAAGGGTGAGTTCATCACGATAATATTCTCTGAATATATCCTGGACGACAGCTTCGTCGTCCCTCCTGTCGCGGAGGATGCGAGCCATGATACCCTGAGCGGCTTCGCGCGCCTCTTGAAGCGTCTTTTTTATTTCCGGCCCCTGCGCGATGCAGTTATGGGCCAGTCCGAGGATTTCCGGCTTGAGGCTCTCAATGACATCTATTGTCGCCATGTAATCAACATATCCTGTAAAGAAAATGGGGAAGAACCCCAGTCCCGATAACCGGTATCCCAAGCTGTCAGAGGCCAATACGGCGCTTAAGACCGGGATGTGCATGAGAATATTTCCGGGTGAATGCCCTCGCGCATCTAAGAAATTAATTTTTATCTCTCCAAGATCGAGGTCATCAGCCTCGGTCATGATTTTGCAGCCGGATAGCGAAGGGGCTTTCTGGATGGCAGGCCTGCTGGAAACGACACCACGATCAAGCACGAAAGAAGACATATGCCGGTCTTCCTGGATCAGCGATTCGACCGCCTTCGGATGGTCAAGAAATGCCGCCGCACCTTGTCCCGCCATGACAGCGGCCTGCGGGAAGGCCTGCCTTAAGGCATCAAGACCCCCGATGTGATCACTGTGGGGATGGGTGACGATCAGATAATCGGGAATTACGCCTAATGATGAAAGTTGCATAATTACCGTATCAGCCGTTGCTGAAATACCCATTTCAACCAACGCTGATGCATTTTCCCCTCTTATCAAATAGACGTGAAAGTAGGGATGGCCCAGAATAAATAGACGCCTATCCACGGATTGGGGATACATATCTCATCAACGTACCTTTGTCATTCTAGCAGTCTCTCTTGTTATCCTGTCTTGTACCACATTTTATAGAAGAGTTCCGCCATTTTTTAGCCATGTCAATGCAGAACCGGTAAAGTTCATTCACTTCGACGACTGGCAGTCATCAGGCTGCACGCCGGGGCAAGGGTTATATTGATCGATATGACTTCAATCCAGACACGATTTACTCAGGGTGCACAACGAGGCAAAAAGAGAGCCGCCCCAGCAGAAGGCGAGGCGGCTCGGAGACTGTCTCTCGATAGTTTTTATATTCTATATTATTTTGGAAGAATGCCGAAAGTTACAACAGATCCTGCCACATTTCTGCGTATACGCCGCTACAGATGATCACGTCATCAACCTTCTCAAAATACACGTGCTTCACCAGATCTTCTTTGGTAAGCGGGTTGTACCATTTGTAATCGACAAAGCCGCTGCCCTTGGTGTTAGCGACTTCGACGATCTCTCTGATAAAGCTCCTGCCATCGGAATCTTTAACGTCACAGAAGTCCATGCCGATATATTTTTCGTTGACTCCATGCGCCAGCATTGTTCCTTTGAGATTCAACACGAAAACATACTGTTCGCCATCTACAAAGGGTCCCTTCGGATTTGTGAACTCTGCCATAGCAACCGCTTTACCCGCTTTCTTATAAAATGCTATTGCCTTCTTCACGAACTGTTTTGCCTCTTCCCCTGCTGCTCCGTACATAAGCCCCTCCTTCTTCAATTAGAATTAGTTTTTGCCCGGTCAATTCCAAGATCAGCCGGGTTATAGATTTAAGCCTATTTAACTTTTGTACAGGATACTAATATAGTATGACTCTTGACAATTGCAATTGCGAAAAACCTGGGAAAGGCATGAGGGAAAATCTCATTTTATTCTAAGTCAAAGGAGTAGATTCAGTTCCTTGATGATCCTGTCACTCGTGGTTCTTATAATCCATGAACGCATGACATCAAGCGCCTGTTCATGGAGATCTGGACTCCATGATCCCACCGCGTCCTCCGGCACGATTACCCGATAACCCGCATCGGCTGCGCCGATACAGGTGGAGATGACGCAGTGGTTCGTGTACATCCCCGTCACAACGACTGTACTGATCTCCCTTTGCCTTAAGACATGATCAATTATGGAGGAATTGAATGCCCCCTGGGCCGTCTTGCTGATAACAGGCTCATTAGGCAAGGGAGAGATGGCCGGCATGATCACATACCCGGGATCTCTGACAGAGACGATTGCGGGAAACCCGAGTTTCTCCCTGCATTTCCTGTTCCATAAGCGGACATAGGGAACGAGGTCGGACCCGTCTTCCGTGAGAGAACCAAAGGCCGTAAACGCAACACAGGCACCTGCTTTCCGGAATGCTGAAAGCAATGTCCCGATAACCGGCAGGACTTCCTTCCCGCGGCGGACGGCACCCTCTTCCGCATCCGGCCCATTGACGACGCCGAAGTAGCGAGGCAGATTACCCCCCTCGCCTGCTTGATATACCTGCATGTCGATTATCAGAAGGGCCGTATCCGTATTGCTCTTTATCAGCATATTTCCGATAGCGTTTTTGGCCATGCGTATATCCGTGTTTTTTTGAATTTGGCAGCAAGCGCATTCGTCGCAGCTTGCTGCGGAGAGCTTCAAATGCACGACAGGTCCTTATTTGAGAGGCCATTCCCCCCGTTCTTTAAGAACGTCCCGATAAACTTCAAGGGCCTCATTGACGGCGGGCATGCCTGCATAGGTCGCAACCTGGAAAAAGATCTCCGCCAGTTTCTTGGGATCACAGCCCACATTCAGCGCCGCGTTCACGTGAAGTTTAAGTTCGCCCGTTGCCCTTAGAGCCGCGAGCGTGGCACAAGCAACCATCTGCCTTTCAGGAAGGGTTAAAACAGTCCGGGAATAAAGATTGCCCGTTATGAAACGGGAGAAGTCATTGGCAAGGTCCCTGTCAAACTCCCTCCACATCAGATAAGGCGGATCCATCTTGATCCCTTTGCCAAAAAGGGTATTCGCTGTTTCCTGGGTTCTTTTCTTGATTTCGTCGCTCATGATCTCATTCCTTAAATTTTTCATTCATGGTCATCGTTAAGCTTGCCGCCGTAAGGGTTTACCTTTATGTCATCAAAGCAGGTATGGCAGAATACTTTTGTATCAACGTGGCCGCAACCATAGCCCCAAAGGTCAAATTTACGGCACTCTATGCAGAGAGGAACCTGGCAGCCATCACAGAAGATGACAGCAGGGATCTTCCCGCAATGCGCGCAGGCAATGCCTGTTTCTGTTACGATGATCATGGAATATCAGGCTAACACATGCAACAAAAATGGACAAGATGAAACGAGAGAACATTTCATCGGCTTGACCGGAAATTTATTTCTTTTCTGCCTTGGCTTCTTTTTCGAAATCATGAGCTCTCACATCATCGGGGTGTTGAAAAAATGCAGGGTAGCATTCCCGGAAGTGGGCGACAATCCTTTCATAGGGTACATCGGCAAAATGACCGTGGTCCTTGATGTATTCCATATGACGCTTTCCCTCCCTGTCGTATGGATGAAAGAGGCTGTCATTTCTGCCGTCGAAATTGAGGGGGCTCACGCCGAACTTGTCACACAGGGATAGGTTGAAGGTTGGTGTAGCCTTGACCCATCGGTCACCGAGGAAGAGTTCCGTATAACCGTGGAAGATGAAAGTGTCCGTCTTCATCAGCTGCCGGAGCCTTTCCGTGGAAAGGTGGTTGCGCACATCGGCAAAGCCGAGGCGGGCGGGAATACCGGAGGCGCGGGCCACAGCGACAAGCACAATTGCCTTGGCCACGCAATAACCATAGCCCTTTCCTATGATGACGCTCGCTTTGAAAGCCTCTCTTTTCCCCAAATCGATCCGGTATGGGTCATACCTGATCTTGTCTCGAACGGCATAAAAGAGGGCTATGCCCTTCTCGAGTGAGGTATCTATGTCGCCTAGGGCATCCCTGGCGAAGGCTGTGACCTCCGATGCGTCACTGTCTATATAGTATGTGGGCCGGAGGTATTGCTCGCGATTATTTCCCATAATAGTCTGATAGGAGTATCGCCTTGTCCGATTGGAATATATGAGAAAAGGGAATGGCTTGTCAATTGCAAGTGAGTAGAGGACAAAGCGGATATAGCAAACAATGTCGGGCGAGGGATGAAAGAGATTTTCCGTATCCCCCGCCGACTCGCTTATTCATTTCCGGCCGCGCATTAAGCGTCAAAAGCACCGCGGGTGCTGAAAAGATGCCGCGCAACTGAGCAAATATTATTTGTCTACGAAATATATTCCTAATCTTCAGAGTGGAGCAGGACGGGAGTATGGCTAACCTCCTCCAGGTCATTCCTCCAGCTCTTATTTTCCAAGATTCTCTTCTTCTTCACAAATGTCCATAACTCATCAAACTGGGCCTCTGTCATTTTCAGTGAATGCAGAAGATTTGACAATACGGATTCACAATGTTCGCCCGCACGTAGAATTACGCGCTGTACAATGCCTTTATCGATTTTCAATGATCGTGCGGTCGATTGAACTCCATCACCTTCTGCCGCATGGTGCAGGATCTGTCTGATAATATCTTCGGACAAATGCATCCTGTAAAAAGCCGTCGACGTCGATGCGGCAAAACGTTTTCCGCAGGTTCTGCAATATAATAGTTTTCTGTTCTTATTCTTGCCGTAGTTGCCGCGTACGCCAACATTACCGTTGTCCCTTAGGCCGTAATCTTTGCAGCCTCTGTTGGGGCAGTATATGTATTCAATTTCCAACACGGTGAAGTACCTCCAATCAGCAATTCTAAGTTTGTCAATTTAAAAGTATGTCAATTTTATTCGAACTGAATTACCAAGGCAATATTAAAAGATTAATAAATAATATTAATAATTACTTAATTTAAAATTGACGATGAAATTGCACTATGCAGATAGCGTTTTTATCTTGAGCTTTAGCTTGCATCCACTATGCTATCGGTATATATTAATTAGGCTTTTAAAGAAATTGATGAAATCGATAATTTTTCTCATA
The DNA here is from genome assembly GCA_049512055.1 of Syntrophales bacterium. Lineage (GTDB taxonomy): Bacteria > Desulfobacterota > Syntrophia > Syntrophales > UBA2185 > Fen-1135. The sequence goes on from JBEKXK010000067.1 coordinate 11,932, forward strand.
GCATCCTTTCCTTGGTGAATTTTCTATCTGAATTTCTCTAATGGCACGATACAAATAGGAAGAAGGCGAATCAAAGAGGTGTATAGCCAGATGGAAGATGACATTCGCTGGATGAGGACACATTGCGCCAGAATGGACCACGGGGCTGTAGCCTTCTGGTCGGCGTGAAAGACAATAGGATTGTCGGGGTGAAGGGGGACCCGGAGGGCTACCTAAATAAGTGTTATATCTGCCCTAAGGGCGTAGCATCGCCGGATAGACTGACACACCCGGACCGCCTCAGGCATCCCCTCAAGAGGGCGGGAAAGCGCGGCGGTTATCGCTGCTCCCCCCCTTTTCGTTGTTAGAGTAATTCTTCCTCATTAGTAAAGATTCTTTCCTTCAAATGATCATAAGTAAGATTTGTCGCTTGACTTTACAGAGAATTAGGAGCAGAAAAAGGAGCATATTTACATAGGCCATCGTCAAAAGGTTAACAACTAATCTGAACCCTTTTCGTAAGGGCGGTGCCGCGAAGAGATTATTGAAACCCCGTTTCTCGAAAAGAGGCGGGGTTTTTTTGTATTAGTTTGGAAGGGAAAGACTGCAATTGAAACCAACTAAATCTAAAACTTATTAAATTTGTCTCAGGAAAAAGATGAGATGAAACAACAATTGCCGACATCAAAGACAGGAGTTTAATATGAAAATAAGAACTGATTACGTAACAAATAGTAGCTCCGTAAGCTATATAGTTACAATGAATTTGTATATAGCTGAGGTATATGAAAAACAATTTTACAAAGACAATCCAAAGAACATGAGAATTTATAATCTATTGAAAAGGGATATTATGAATAATGGAACCAGAGTATATTTAGAAGGCAAAGAGATTTACACTAAGGCCTATAAATTCGCAACCGATGGGGATTGTATGTGGGACGATTCTTTTGACAAACCAGTCGAAGAAATTGATTTCGCGCAATTAAAAGAGGACGAGTTATGGGCGTATATATATGGTGAGTACATATTGAATGGTCGGATTAGTGGACTGAGAGGATTTGGATGTACTCAAACGGAGACCTATTGATTGAAAATCAGAAGACACAGCAGGGACTATAATTTCATGGGAGATACCCTTTCGGGAGTAACATTTAGATGGGGATCTGTTTTTACGGAAAATCCTAGGCTTGCTCCATGGCCAGAGCTAGTCGATATATCGATATCAAGTCACTGCTCAAAAGGTTGCAGCTATTGTTACAGAGATTGCAGACCAAACCATTCATTTATTACCATCGAAGATTATGAATTCATTCTTAGATCATTAATCCATCCTCAGTGGGGCACTGTCTTTCAAGCGGCCATAGGAGGTGGAGAACCACTTGAACATCCTCATTTTGAAAATATAGTTAATAAAACACTTGAATATGGCATAATTCCTAATCTCACAACAAATGGTAAGCTGATTACAAAAGATATCGCGGCATTCCTAGAGAATCGTGCCGGTGCCGTTGCTCTGTCTGTATCAAATCCAGAAGATATTATATATCAAACGCATAGAATTCTTATTAATCAAGGCGTAAGAACGAACATTCACTATGTTCTGAGCAAGGATAGCATTGAAGGTGCTATTGGAATTCTTGAGGGGAGATACAACAAAATTCTTTCAGGAGTCAATGGCGTCATCTTCTTGACATACAAGGCGACTGGCAGAGCCAAGAAAGATAATTGTCTTAAATGGAATGATTCATTGAAAAGTTTCATTAGACTAATTGATAACAATAATTGTTCTGCAAAGATCGGCTTCGATGCATGTTTTGCCCTGTCCTTCTCCATCTGACAAACACAAATCCCGACTTTATCGACAACTGTGAATGTGGATTTTTTTCCGTTTATATCGATGAAAAGTTAGTCGTGAAACCATGCTCTTTTTGTTCTGATAATACATATGGATTTAATTTAAAGAGTTATTCATTTAATGAAATATGGGAAGAAAGATTTAATAAATACAGAAGAGAAGCTATCAATAACTGCCAACGAGAATGTGGAAACCGAATCCACTGCGGACGGCAATGCGTTTTATTTGATGAAATAAATATCTGTTACTCCAATAAAGAAGAGAGACGCCTAGATCAATGAATATCTCTTGGGAACAACTTGAAAAGAATACTGAATCAAAAGAAATTGGATTTGAATCCTTTAACTTTCAGATAGCATCTGCTGTGTACAAATCTTACGGAAGATTTGAGTATGACTATAATACGCCCGGCTCAGAATTCTATCTGAAGATAACAATAGCATGTCCTGAATTATGTGCTGAACCTGGAGATACAGTTGGATGGCAAGCAAAATTTTGGATAAATCGAAGCGATCCTGATAATACATCCTTTGACCGACCACATCGTGAAGAACTGATTGAGGGATTTAAAAAAACCTTGGAGTACAAGAATAATTTAAAAACATGGATCATATGCACTCCAGGAAGGCCCGCCAATACGGCACCGCATTATGTCAGGAATGCGCTTGAATCTGAGTTGAGAAAGATAAAGCCTGATATTGAAGTAACTTATTGGAACAAAGCCATATATGAAGCTTTTTATCATGAATATACTGAACTGCTCGCACCAATTTATAAGCATTATTTTAGCGCAAGATTTATTGGTTTCCGAGATATTGAGCAATACTCACAGCGGCGCATTAAACGCTTAAACCGTAAATATGATGCTGATATATATACACCCGGTAAAGCGGATAAAGAAGTCAAGGAGCTGATTGACATATTATCGCTTGGGAAGGAAATGCATGCTCGCATATCAACGCTTAAGGAGGGGCTACGTAAAATTGACCAAAATGTGTTGGCTTGTGAATATGTTACCGTAGAAAAGGCGTACATTGACGATGAAAGAGAAATCTATGATGTATTGAATCGTATAGGGGAATACATATCGGATGTTGAATCGGCGACGGATCCATTCCTCATAGTTGATCATATCTTAAATTGTCCCAAACCAATGATTAAAAGAGTAAATGAACTTCTTCGGAAGAATAGAAATGGTCGTCATATCTCTTCGGCGAATGTACCGGAAGAGATAGTGCAGCATGAGCGAAGGTATCTATCCGAATTACGAGATCATATTAATGATCTTCTCAATAATATTAACATTGTGTTCAAACTGGAAGAAAAGATATCAAGGAAGAGTGTCCACATTTTTGGTACCGCGGGCACCGGCAAAACAAATTTAGCAGCAAATATATTATGTAAAGGCTAATATATTAAATGATATTTTGAAAGAAAGGGAACTATGCCTCGTTTTCCATGAATATGGGGCAAGGTACGGTGAATTTAGAGAACATAAAAAGACTTTAAATCCTTCATTTAAGGATTTTTCCTCTATTCATATGTTGAAGTGATTAGTGCTGCTCTGTTGCATGAGAAGATGGACACTGCAAACATTCCGTTCAATTCAGCGATAACGGAGTGAAAAGTCTTGTATAAACTTATCAACCGCGAATCTCGCCCTCAATAAAATAGTCAATCGTTGAGGACAATCCGCATTGCGGCTTGCAGGTGCGCTCCCGCCTTTCCCTCCTTTGACAGTATTATTTCCACTCAGATTGTACGATGCGGACCAGACGGCTCTTGCATCTACAATTCCCACAGCGACTGCACGACATCTTCAAACTCCGCCCCCATTGGATCCGACATGAAAGATAGAGCGTTTTTTCTGCCTTCTCTCAATCTCAGCGCTGCTTAGTACTTCGAGTCTTCATGCCTTCAATTCAGAAGTACAATGGGGGCAGCGAGAAGCTTTTATGGGAATGGTCGATAAACAATAGAGACATTCCTTGGTGGTAGTCACGGCCGGTTTCGCCGCCTCTTTTCTTTTCAATACGTTGATCTGCTTGATGATAAGAAATACGGCAAATGCAACAATGAGAAAGCTTATGACCGTATTGAAGAAGACACCGAGATTCATGGTAACGGCGCCCGCGGCTTTTGCATCAGCGAGGGTGATATAGGGGCCCGCTATCTTCCCCGATTTTATGACCACGAAGAGGTTGGAGAAATCAACCCTGCCGAGGAGAAGTCCAATAGGCGGCATGATAATATCATCAACCAAAGATTTCACTATTGTTCCGAAAGCGGCGCCGATGATAATGCCGACAGCCATATCGACTACACTGCCGCGCATCGCAAATTCTTTGAACTCTTTGAACATGCGCATCTCCTTTCTTAGCCATGAGGAGAAATAATCTTCAGTGGCCTTTCTTACTCCTGCCCGCTACTGTTAATAAGATAGCATTGCAAGATTCTATAGTAAATAATCATTTTGCGCTAAAGGGCGCATCTGCGGACAGTGGGGCTATGAAAACCTTATTTATTTTTCATCGTGTGAATTAATGACAATCTCAGGAGACTCATAGGCGAACGAAACAGACGATCTCTGTTACTAACTTCCTATTATCTACACACCAGCGCATTCACAAAACATTCAGCATAGCAAGCGGTAATGGCGACCTTGTCGTTCATTATTTCTTGACACAGAATGTCCGCCTCCCTATAGTTGTCACATAAAGGGAACCCATTTCATCCCTTAAGAAACATTCCCATTCAAGGAGCCGACCATGAAAAGGAAAACCACACGTCTCTTACTCTGCTTTATGCTGCTTGTCTTATGCTTGCCGGGGCTTTTTGTCGCATGTGCTATGAAAGCGCCGACGCCGGTGGCTTTCCAGATCCCAACGAGAAATATAGATTACCTGAAAGAGGTAAAACCAATACTCGATAGTCGCTGCGCAGTATGCCATTCCTGTTACAATTCCCCCTGCCAGCTTAAGCTCGACTCTTTTGAGGGTACGGACCGCGGCGCCACTAAAAGGGCGGTTTACAATTCCAGTCGACTGAAATCCATGGATCCAACCCGTCTCTTCACGGACGCACAATCGACCCAGGAGTGGCGTCAAAAAGAATTTATCAGCGTTACCGACAGTAAAGCATCAGGCGGGTTGAATGACTCTCTCATGATCGAAATGCTTTCCCAAAAGATGAAAAACCCGAAAAGTGTCGGAGAGTATAGGCCTGAAGCCGACGATCTGACCTGTGCCGGAGACCAGAAAGAGCTTGGAGGATATTTGGAAAAACACCCGAACTGCGGCATGCCCTTCGGTTTTCCGCCACTCAAGCAGGAAGAATACGATATCGTTGCGGGCTGGCTGTTTCAGGGCGCGAAGGGGCCTGATGCCGCCCAGCAGAAGATGCTGACCACACCGAAAGCAAGCGATGCTCTTGCAATAAAGCAGTGGGAAGCGTTTTTTAACCAGGACGACGCCAAGCACGCCATGACAGCACGCTATCTCTATGAGCATCTGTTCCTGGCCCATCTGAAATTCGGCACGCCGACCCATGAATACTATGAACTGGTCCGTTCGAAGACTGCGCCCGGCGCGCCCATTGATCTGATCGCCACCGTGCGTCCCTATGATGATCCCGGCGTTGAGCGGGTCTATTACCGTTTCAGAAAGATCTACTCTACGATCGCCCATAAGACCCATATGGTATTTGAACTTGACGACGCCAAACTGCATCGCTTCAAGGAGCTTTTTATCCAGCCGGAATGGTTGCAGCCACCGTATACGGTAGGGTATGACACGAAATTGAGCGCCAATCCCTTTGTGGCATTTGAACAGATCCCCCCGCGCTCGCGCTATCAGTTCTTATTGGATAACTCGCATTATATAATCATGACCTTCATCCACGGTCCGGTCTGTAAAGGTCAGATTGCCCTCAATGTAATAGATGATCATTTCTGGGTCATGTTCCTGGATCCCGATCACGATCTGAGCGTGGCGTATCCGGCCTTTCTGAAGCTGCACAGTGACAAACTGCGCATGCCCATCGAAATCGGCAGTGACATGCGCGTCTTTAAGGCGCTGACCGATGAACATAAAAAGGCCGCTGTTGAGTTTTATAAAGTCCGGCAAGACTATTACACGTCACATAACTACTCCGGTCTTGGCTATGAACACGTATGGAAGGGCAACAACGCCTCGGATACGCCGGTGCTTACCGTCTATCGCCATTTTGATAACGCATCCGTGCATAAGGGGGTACTGGGAAATCTACCGAAAACGATGTGGGTTGTGGACTATCCCTTGCTTGAACGCATCTATTATGGACTCGTTGCCGGATTTGATGTGTACGGCACTACCGGCCACCAGTTGGCTCTCCGGCTCTACATGGATGCGCTACGCGTTGAAGGCGAGAGCTACTTCCTGGATTTTCTGCCCGCCTCAATGCGACAGGAGATCATGAAGTCGTGGTATAAAGGGGTTGAGCTGGAGAAGATTCATTACTATCCTTCTGCCCTGCCGACGAAAATTTCTCCCGTGACAGACGAACCGAAACGTGAGTTCATCGAACATATTGTGAACAAACACATTTTGCCTGCAACAAATATCGCTTTTGATGCCGTGAACTATGAGCGGGCAGGAGCTGCCTATCCACGCTTGCCTGAAAAATATATTACAAAGGACGACTACATAAAAGCTTTTCGTGCCGTTTCCAAGCCCGGCACGCCATTTTTCTCATTGATCAATAATTACAATGTCAATGTCGCCTATATGAGGATCCGCCTAAAAAGTGGAAAAGATCTTGCGATCTCCATCGTGATCAATCGGTGGCACAACAATGTTACCCATCTGTTTGGTGAAGGTGGTGAACTTGATGCAGCAAAGGACAGTGCCGATTTTATTCAGGGCCTCATCGGATCATACCCAAACTACTTCTTTGATGTCCGTGAAGAGGACCTGCCGGACTTTTTTGATCTCCTTGCCCATTTTGAGAAAAGTCCGAGAGATAAGGAGCGGCTGGCCAGGTACGGCGTCAACAGAGCGGAGGACAGACTCTGGGACACGTATGACTGGTTTCAAAAGCGTTTCTATGAGGATGAACCGGTAAATGCAGGACTGTTCGATTTGAACCGTTACTACTACTTAGCTGAGTAGTATATGGTTGAATCGCCTCGCTCACGGATTATGGGCGATTTCCATGCTGACGGTCACATTCCTGTGCTCCCACATACTGAACAGAGGAGAACCGATGGTGCAATACCACAGATTCGGCATCACTATCAGAAACTTCAGTTCGACTGGTAATCCTCACTTCAATTCCAAACCTAAAATCATTGATAAGCGGGTGTAAGTAGTAATCGGCGTCAGCACAAAATCACCTTTTCCCTCCTTTGACAGCGTTAGATCCTCTGATCTAATCTATATTTCTACCTTCTCTCAATCTCAGAGCTGCTTAGTATTCTGAGTCTTCATGCCTTCAATTCAGACGTACAATGGGGACAGCGGGAAGCTTTTATGGGAATGGTCGATAAACAATAGAGACATTCCTTGGTGGTAGGCATGGCCGGTTTCGCTGCCTCTTTTCTTTTCAATGCGTTGATCTGCTTGATGATAAGAAATACGGCAAATGCAACAATGAGAAAGCTTATGACCGTATTGAAAAAGACGCCAAGATTCATGGTTACGGCGCCTGCGGCTTTTGCATCAGCGAGAGTGATATAGGGGCCCGCTATCTTCCCTGATTTTATGACCATGAAGAGGTTGGAGAAATCAACCCTGCCGAGGAGAAGTCCGATGGGCGGCATGATAATATCATCAACCAGAGATTTTACTATTGTTCCGAAAGCAGCGCCGATGATAATGCCGACAGCCATATCGACTACACTGCCACGCATCGCAAACTCTTTGAACTCTTTGAACATGCGCATTCTCC
>JBEKXK010000068.1:0-19383 GCA_049512055.1 Syntrophales bacterium
TAAGAAAAACCATGGAAACAAAACTTAAAAAAATCCTATCCCTCTGAGTAACATATATTATGAGTCAACGTTCCTTAACCACTTCTATCCTTCGGTAACATTTATTTATGAGGCAATAGGATTATTTGTTTCAGGAAGAAAAAAGTAACGATTGCTGGTAGAAAAAAGGCAGGACCATTTCTGATTCTGCCTTTCTTTAAGGTCATCAATTTATGCATTCACTTTAAGGCAGTGTATATTTAGTCGTTGATTTAACATAATTTTGTCCAATTCCTTCTACAGATGAACGTACTACAGTTCGAGTCATTTCGAAACTGCCCTGTATTCCAGCGGCTTTCCCAGTTCCTCCGGTGATAGTACCTGTTCCCTTCGCAGAACCCATACCACCTGGTTTTTGTTGTCCGGCAAATTTATATGTATAAAAAACCTCGTCACGATCTTCATTTTCAGCGAATTCTGTTGACTGCTCAGTGGACGAATTCATACGGGTCAGATGTCAGCACGAATTGACAGTTGCTTGGCGCAGACATTCCGACAGCTGATCTGAAATAGCAGTCGAGTCCAATTTGAGAATGCGTCTTGTCAATTGAATGGAATCCGAGCTGTTTCATCTCCTGATATGCCTGCTCGCCGGGCATACCTTCTATGAGATGCCTGTATAAGCCTATCACGAAACCAGTACGATCCTCGCCGTCACGATCATGGACGTAAAGGGGGTAGTAACTCGGGTCTTTGAGAATCGCTATGATTTGATTCACGCGCTCATCCGAGGGTTTAAAGATTGAATCCGGAAGTTTCATAGATATGAATGTAACCCCGTTTTTATCAGCGGCTTTACGTTCGGTTTCTATTATCCTACCATTTGTTTCGAGGTTGAGAATAGTTTTGATATGGAGCTCATCATGAAGAATTTTTACGCCTTTATCCAATTTCTCCTGTAGCTGATATGTCCACTGTGCCGGGTGTCCGATTTGTCCAACGATTGGAACTGCTCCTCGATAAAGACCATACTTTAGAGGGTCAGGTGCGTTACCGGGTCCCGGTTTACCGACAGAAACGAAGTGGAACTGTTCTATGACTTTAGCGACTTCCGCTACCTGATGATCTACGCGAGGATCTTTTGCGTCGTTGACGGTTGAATAAGAAATACTGGAACAAGCATTCAGTGTAACGAACGGGAAAGTCAAAAGGATGCATGCACAAATAAAATACCTCATTTCAAATTACCTCCGATCTCATGTGATTAAATGAAGCCGTATTAATGATGACTCCAATGTGTTTGCCGCGTTTTCTTAAATGAGTAAATGGTTTCAGTAATCAGCCCATGGTACCCTCACGCAATGTTAAAAGGTTTATGAATTTTAATCTGTAACTTTACATATGTGTTGTGATTACCACGATTACCATTTCAAATCTACAATGAAAAGCAAAAGAGGCAGTTTGTGGACTTCAGGAAGTCACAAATGTCCTCTTGATCCAGAAAATAGGCGCTCCTATTATTGTATGTTTTTCTTGTGAATGAATGGTAAAGATATTATCATTTAACATCTTGCGAACCGGATTTCAAATTTATGCAGCGAGCGGGGTTACCCCCGCACCCCAAGATTACCCGATTCAGAATTTCCTCGTCAAACTTCCTTTTTAACACGGTCGAATGGAATTGTGATGATCTTGAACATGGCTCAAGAAAGGGCCCGTTGTGAACTGTCCTGACGGAGTTCACCAAAAGCTTTCCAAGATTTTCTCCAAAATGTAAAAAGGTAAGAAACCAAAAAGTAATTCAATTCATCCTGACGAGGCGGAATCCCAAGCCGTAATCCCTGTAGTCCGGGCCGATATTGTAACGAAACGCTGAGCGGCATAGGTTCGCGCTGTAGTTCCAGCTGCCTCCACGATTGACCCGGTACGAGCCTGATGAAGGACCCGTAGGATCGGTTACGCTGTCAGAGGAATAATGCCCGTACCAGTCCAAACACCACTGCCGGACATTGCCGTGCATATCATAGAGGCCCCAAGCGTTCGGGGCAAAGCTAGCCACGCGGACAGTCTTTTGTCTATTTTCTCCTTTGGGGCATCCGGATAGTGGATAATTCCCATCATAATTGGCCTGATCCGTGGAAAGACAGTTTCCAGTACTAAAAGGTGTTGGCGTCCCCGCCCTGGCAGCATATTCCCATTCCGCCTCTTTGGGTAATCGGTACTTGTCCGTTCCTTCCTGCCGGTTGAGCTTTCCTATAAAATCCTGGACGTCATTCCAGGAAACCCGCTCCACCGGGCAATTATCGCCGCAGTTCTTGAAATGCGATGTATTGCTCCCCATGATCTTCTGCCACTGTCCTTGGGTCACCGCGGTGGTCTGCATATAGAATGGCTTGCTGATTGTAACCTGATGCTGTGTCTCATCATTGCTCCGACTGGGCTCATTGGAAGGCGAACCCATGATAAACGTCCCGGCTGGGATGAGAATAAATCTCATACCGATTGAGTTAGCAAATTCCTTTTCCGCCGCCATCGGCATTGAAGAAACGAGAATAACGAGCACGATTATCAGTAATGTGGTGATGTATCTCATGCCGTCCCCCTTTCTTGACAGTGATTTCACTTTTCTTACAGCCTTTATGCGTGGCAGTCAATCGCTAAGAATATCTCAGATTGAATCATATGATACATCTCATAGCAAAGATTACAATGTGAAGTCTTGTATAACGAGGATATCTGTCATGTCATTGATAACAGGAAGACATGGAGCCCCCTTTATTCGTCGGAAAATTTTTTCTCCAATACACACGTTTCCACCCGTATTAAAGCTCTCCGCAGCATGATGCTATGTACTTTTCCGTTTCTCCTTTTGGAGGAGCCTGTATGTTTCATCGTAAATCCTGATACGCGGACCAACGGCGACAACTTCAATCTTTTTTTTCGAGACACGATAGATCATCCTCAATTTGCTAACCCGCATACTGCGTAATTCAGCCAATTCATCCCGCAGCATCTTGCCTGTGTCTGGCGCTTTCATGATTGCCTTGAGCCCGGCCTTGATTTTTTTCTTTAATTCCGGATGCATCCCACGAATCAAAGCGGCTATTTCTTCCGGCATCCTCAGTGTATGAAGGATTGGTTTCATAATTCGTCAAGGGTGAAGACTTGTGCCCGTTTTGCCTTCAATGATTTAAGCCCCTGGCTGATTTCCTTCATCAATGCTCCGTCTGAGCGTATATTGGCTGTTTCCTTGATGCTTTCATACTCGTCAGGACTGATGATAATGGCCGCGGGCCGCCCGTTTTTTGTGATAACGATCTCCTCGTCGGTGGAACTTACCATGTCCACGATGGAACTGAATTTCATTTTTGCCTCGGATAATGAGAGTGTTTTCATAATCTGACTCCAATTTTAGTTAACCATAATTCTGGTCATAATTACCCATATTGATATGAACTTGTCAAGAGAAAATAAGGCAAAGTGTGCGTCTTCCAGGGTACGTTGCGCTTGTGAAAACATTTTCCGCTTCTTAAGTCTTCACATGCAGGATGGGAAGTCCCAGGTGTTTGCGCTTCGTCTCACCGTACATGCGGGTTTGCTGCCTCACCGTAGGCTCTCCCCGCCTGCCTTTGCCGAAGACCTCGATTGCGTGCGAGCCGCCCAGGTGGAGGGTGTGCTTGCCGTACTTCCCGCTCAGGGTATCGGCCGCCTCATAGAGCTGCCTGATCTTTTCCGCTTTCAGCGGATCTTCAAAGAGGGAGTACTGAACAGGTGTATCGGGTACGAGGTCGACAAGAACAATGCCTGTGGACCGGTAGATCTCCTTTTCCTCATAGAGCTGGTCAAAAAGCTCCTGCAGAAGGGGGGAGAGTTCCAGAGGATACACGGAGGGGCGCGTCAGCTTTGCCTCGCAGCCCGCCGTATCGAAATTATTTTTCTTCAGGAAAGGGATGATCTTACGTGCGGCCAGGGAATAGCGCCTCGCCTTGATACAGGCGGATTCCAGGTTTCTCAGGAGATGGGCAAAGAGGTATTCCCGGTCGGATGTCGGGGGTGAAAAGGTCTTCGTCTTGCTGATGGAGGCATAGGTGCTCTTCTCTTCCGGCGATACGGGATATACGGATTCGCCCCGCAGCTCTCTCCATGTCTCCACCCCGGGCTTCGTGAAGCGTTCTTCCATGGTGCGCTCCGGGAGCCTGGCAAATTCGAGGGCGGTCCTGACCCGCATTTTTTCCAGATAACTGGCTGTGGCGTGGCCTATGCCCCAAATTTTTTCCACCGGCAGGTCTTTGAGATACCGGGCAATCAATCTTCCGGGAATGGCGGTAAAGCCGTCCGGCTTCTTGTGTTTGGAAGCCACCTTGGCGAGGACCTTGGTGAGGCTCAGCCCTGCCGATATGGTAATACCCAGTTCCTTTTGAATCTCGCTTTTTATCCGGAGGGTGATGGTATCGTATGAGGCATGGTGTGCCCTGCGCATGCCCGTGATATCTGCGAAGGCCTCGTCGATGGAGTATTCTTCCACCTGGGGGGTGAAGCGCCTTATGATGTTGAACATCCGCCGGGAAAAGAGGCTGTATGTCTCATAGTCGGATGGGAGGATGATAAGCTCCGGACAGAGGGCTCTTGCCTCATGGAGGGGGACGCCGCGCTTGATCCCCAGCTTTTTTGCGGGGTAGCTGGCGCAGGCGACAATCCCCCGCTCTCCCCCCGTGATGATGGGCTTCCCTTTAAGCTCCGGGTGAATGGCCTCCTCGCAGGATGTAAAGAAGGCGTCGCCATCGATATGGATAATGGCCTGGGGCCATGAATAAAGGCTAAAGAGGATTTCGCTCACAGGATGACCTCCGTTTTTTCCATAGAAGCAGATTAATAGAACTATCGTTCTATTGTCAAGAAGATTTTCTCGAAGGGAAAGAAACCGCGAAGATCATTGGGGAACGTACTTGAGGGTCAGGTGCGCCGGCAGGAATCAGAAAATTGTTTTCTCCGGAGAACCTTCAATTTCGATGATGGATACGTCTCTGGCGTTGATCCTGAAATTATGCAAACCGCTGACAACGTCATCGAGATAGGACTCATCGGCAAGGATAGTTGTAGAAGAGGTCGCCCATTTTTCAATGTCCCTGGAGAGATAATCAAAACATCCGCGAATCATTGATTCTGTTATTGCAGATACAGGCAAATGGCACCGACCGGCGGCGGGAAGATCAAAAGCGAAATCATTACAGAGGATGTCATCCATTGTCTCCGACAGATGATATCCTGCCTGATAAAGTTTGTCGTCCGTAAGTTCAGCTAAAGTACCCATACCGAAAAGCAGAATCTTGGAGGCGGGAATACGCGGGGGGGAGGCAATCATAATTTTCTCCATGAATGCTGCGGCGATATGACCACGGGCGAGCTCTCTGGAAATCATGCCGTTGAGGCGCCAGTCCACGAAGCCACAATGACCCCTCGGGGGTCTTTCATCAAGAAAGACGCCCAAGGCCAAGCCCTCACGGCTCAAGTTATCCAGTGATTCCGTTGTTATCCTGATTCTCATCACTCACGCATAAACATTATAGTGGCCAAGTATATGGGAAAATTCCTCTTTGTGTCAAGAAAAGGATGCCAAAACGTCTTTCAATGCCGTTGACAGGGTTATGAAAAGAAGGTATTGTTGCTCCCTAAAAGACAAACCTGTCGCATATCTAGTCTAAAAAGAGGTGCCTTTCTGTTTGACCGATTAATCAAGTTTGTTGCTACCGGTTTCGGCAGCGGGCTTGTCCCTTTTGCTCCGGGGACTGCCGGCACGATTGTCGGCATACCTATATATCTGGCCTTTTCCCGGCTGTCCTGGAGCCTGTATTTTGTATTCGTGGTGGCCTTCACCGCACTCGCGTGTTATGTATCCAATAAAGCCGAGAAGATGTTTGGCGAAAAGGACTCATCTCTCATTGTTATCGACGAGATGGTCGGTTTTCAATGGACCATGTTCCTGGTTGCTCCGACGGTTTTGCATGTGTTTATCGGATTTATCCTCTTCCGGTTATTCGATATTCTCAAGATATTTCCCGCGGGCTATTTTCACAGGAGACTCCCCGGCGGCTATGGAGTCGTGATAGATGATGTCGTTGCAGGCATGTACGCCAACATCGCTCTCCTCCTTATCATCAAGTTCTGGGGCATATAAAAACATCACATTGTATGGCAGAATGTTTTTTTAAAGATATGTTCATATGAAAGTCGGCATCTTGACTATTGGCAACGAATTGATCAGCGGGAAGACCCCGGATACAAACTCTTCCTTCATTGCCCGCCAGCTGCATGCACAGGGATGGCAGACATCGGTCCTAATGTCCGTTCCCGATGACGAGGGTGCCATAAAGACAGGACTTAATCACATCATGTCCCTTTCTGATGCCGTGGTTGTCACAGGCGGTCTCGGTCCTACGGCAGATGATATCACCACTTCCGCCATCGCCAAGGCTTTTAGTCTGGGCATTTATACCGATCAGGTTGCCCTCAAGCATATCCGGGACAGATTTGAAAAATTTCAGCTCAAATGGACGGCAAACAATGAGAAGCAGGCCCACGTTCCGGAGGGAGCAGAGCCAATAAAGAATCCTGTGGGAATGGCCTGGGGATACGCTCTCAAGCGAGATGGGAAGATAATAGCTGTCGTTCCCGGAGTGCCCTCGGAGGTGAAGAGGATGGTTCCCGACGGCATCATCCCTATTCTCAGGAAGGAATTTAAGGACGGAGCCGGGCATGTGGAAAGCAGGACCATCAAATTGTCCGGCATCACCGAAGCCAATGTGGATCAGATTCTTGCGGATGTTGATTTCGGTGGCCTCGGGGTGAATATCGGTTTTTATCCGAATTTCCCGGAGATACAGATTGTCCTCACGGCGATAGCCGCAACGGAAAAAGATGCGAAAGAAAGTATCACAGTTGCCGATGGGCGCGTATCAGAAAGGCTTAAGCAGTACATCTTCGCCTATGATAAGGATACACTGGAAAGCATCGTTGCCGGGCTCCTGACAAATAAGAATCTGACCCTTGCTGTCGCCGAGTCGTGCACAGGCGGTCTGGTCACCGATCGCCTTACGGATGTGCCCGGCAGTTCGGTCTTTCTTGAAAGGGGTGTCATTGCCTACAGCAATGATTGCAAAGCCGACCTCCTCGGAGTGCCGGAAGATGTGCTGAAAGAATTCGGCGCCGTAAGCGAAAAGACCGCCGTCTCTATGGCAGAGGGCGTAAGAAAACTTGGGAAATGCAATCTGGGGATTTCAACAACGGGCATTGCCGGCCCCACAGGCGGAACGGCAGAGAAGCCGGTGGGAACTATTTTTATCGCCCTCGCAGATGGAACAAAGACCTTCTGCCGGCATCACACCTTCCGGTGGGATCGGCGGAGAAACAAGACGATGATGACCCAGGCGGCGCTCATGATGCTCAAGAGATACCTGACAGGCGAGCTTGAACATGAGCGATGAGAAAGCCATAAGGGCGTTTTTGGCTATCGACCCTCCTGAGGAAATATTCAGGGAGATTATCAAGATTCAGGAACGTTTAAAAAACGCCATACAAGGAGACATACGCTGGGTAAGACCGGAAGGCATGCATCTGACACTGAAATTTTTTGGCTATGTTTATGAATCAGATATTGAAAATATTTCCCGTGTGGTAAAAGATGGTGTGGCAAACATGAAAGCGCTGCTGCTGAATGTGAGAAATCTGGGGGCATTTCCGAGCGTGAACCGGCCGCGGGTTCTGTGGCTGGGAATTGATGGCGACACAAATGCGCTCATCAGCCTTCAGGTGGAGATCGATGCAGGGTTTCAGGAGTATGGTTTTAAGAAAGAGGACAGGCCTTTCCGGCCGCATCTCACCCTTGCGAGAATCAAAGAACCTAAGGGATTGATCGGACTTGCAGAAGCTGTCAAGAAAAATGAGGATTACATTGCGGGGAGCTTTACTGTCACTGGCCTTACGCTCTTCAAGAGTGATTTGAAGCCGACGGGGGCCATTTATACAAAATTGGCCCACTTCCTTTTCCCCGAATAAGCAGGCGGCTTGAGAATAGATAATAAGACTTCTTTTTATTTTTTATGGAGGTGATTATGGCATCAGATATCGATAGAGAAAAGTCGGTCGAACTGGCTATCACGCAGATCGAAAGGCAGTTTGGAAAAGGTTCCATCATGAGACTGGGGGGGAGTGAATACGTATCTGATATCGCCGTTATTCCGACGGGATCACTGAGCCTTGACCTCGCCCTTGGTGTAGGAGGAGTTCCCCGCGGGAGGGTCATAGAAATATACGGCCCGGAAGCGGGCGGCAAGACAACCCTGGCCCTCCATATCATCGCGGAAGCTCAGAAGAGAAATGGCCTGGCCGCCTTTATCGACGCGGAGCATGCTCTCGATGTAGGCTATGCGAAAAGAATCGGTGTGAATACGGACGATCTCCTCATTTCCCAGCCGGATACGGGTGAGCAGGCCCTGGAGATTGCAGAGACGCTCGTGAGAAGCGGGGCATTGGATATCCTCGTCATCGATTCTGTAGCCGCTTTAGTGCCCAAGGCAGAACTCGAGGGAGAGATGGGGGATGCCCAGATGGGTCTCCAGGCCCGGCTAATGTCGCAGGCCCTACGCAAGCTCACAGGCAGTATCAGCAAATCCAAGACCACGGTGATCTTCATAAACCAGATCAGAATGAAGATAGGCGTTTTCTTCGGCAGTCCGGAAACCACGACGGGAGGCAATGCCCTCAAATTTTATTCTTCCATGCGCCTCGATATCAGGAAAATGACATCCATCAAAATAGGGCAGGAGATCATCGGATTCCGAACAAAGGTCAAGGTGGTCAAGAATAAGGTAGCCCCGCCTTTCCGGGAGACGGAATTCGATATTATCTTCGGGGAAGGTATTTCGAGAGAGGGGGATATTCTCGATCTTGCCGTGGAAAATGGCATTGTCGAAAAAAGCGGGGCCTGGTATTCCTATAAAGGCGAGAGGGTCGGCCAGGGAAGGGATAATTCACGTGTCTTCCTCAAAGAAAATAAGGATCTTCTGAAGCAGCTCGAAGATGAAGTTCGGGGAAAGATCGGTCTTGCAGGCTAAGGGTCGAAGAAGGCATGCCGAAGGAAGCCCCCCCTCAGGAAAAAGCAAAACAACGGGCCTTCCGGCTCCTTGCCATGCGCGCAAGGAGCGAAAAGGAATTGCGGGCCAAATTGAAGGAAAAGGGGTTCGACGAATCCGTAGTGGAGGAAGTCGCAGCAAGGCTCCGGGAACTCAACTATCTCGATGATGAATCATTCGCCAGGCAGTGGGCCCGGAATCTTGCGGTGAATAAGCTTTTTGGCAACCGAAGGATTGAAGCGAGTCTCATGGAGAAGGGAATCCCACAGCCTCTGATCAGGCAGGTTCTCAGCGAGGTACGCGTAGAACTCACGGAGCAGGAGGCTGTCATCCTTTTGATCAGAAAAAAGCTGGACAGCGGCGCCGGGAAGATTGATGATAGAGAAAGAAGGAGATTAGCGCAGAGCCTGATGGGAAAGGGTTTTCCGCCGGGCCTGATTTTTGACATATTGAAAAGAGCGAAGGAGGGTTTACTGGATGAAGGGGAGTGAAATCAGGGAGAGATTCTTAAAATACTTTGAGGAGAACGGACATACTATTGTGCCGAGTTCATCGCTTATCCCTAAGGATGATCCTACGCTCCTTTTTACTAATTCGGGAATGGTACAGTTTAAAAATTGCTTTCTGGGTTTAGAGGATCGAGGTTACACGAGGGCGACAAGCTCCCAGAAGTGCGTCCGCGCCGGTGGAAAACACAATGACTTGGAAAACGTCGGTTATACGGCCCGCCATCATACCTTCTTTGAGATGCTCGGGAATTTTTCCTTTGGCGACTATTTCAAGAAGGAATCCATTTTCTGGGGATGGGATTTCCTCACGAATAAAATGGGGCTTCCGAAGGAGAAACTCTGGATTACCATTTACAAGGATGATGATGAGGCCTTCGAGATCTGGAACAAGGAAATGGGTGTTCCTGCCGAAAGAATCGTCCGCATGGGGATGGACAGCAACTTCTGGATGATGGGTGAAACTGGTCCGTGCGGCCCCTGCTCGGAAATTATTTATGACCAGGGACCGGGCGTCGGTTGCGGCAGGAAGGAGTGCAGCGTGCTCTGTGAATGCGATCGCCATCTGGAAATCTGGAACCATGTATTCACGCAGTTCGATCGCGATAAAGACGGGAATTTTAATCCCCTGCCGAAACCGAATATCGATACAGGTATGGGGCTTGAACGTCTGGCAGCGGTGGTTCAGGGAGTAAAGAGCAACTACGACACGGATTTCTTCCAGCCCCTTATACGGTTTGTGGAAAAGATCAGCGGGAAGAAATACGGGGCCAACGAGGAGACCGATATCTCGACCAGGGTCATTGCCGATCACAGCCGGGCAGTAACTTTTTTGATAGGAGACGGGATTCTTCCCAGCAATGAGGGGAGAGGCTATGTGCTCCGCAGAATCTTACGGAGAGCCGCCCGCCACGGCAAGCTCCTCGGCATAAACAAGCCGTTTTTGCATGAGGTTGCCTCTGTGGTTGTAGATGGGATGAAGGATGTCTATGCCGACCTGATCGATAAAGAAGCATATGTGAAAAAAGTCATTTTCAATGAAGAACAGCGCTTTATCGAAACCCTCGATGCGGGTTTGAAGATACTGAGCGATGAAGTCTCGGCACTCAAGAAAACGGGACAAACAATTGTTCCCGGAGATGTCGTTTTCAAGCTCTATGACACTTTCGGCTTCCCCGTCGATTTGACGGCGGATATCGTCAAGAAGGACCGCCTCACCCTCGATATGGAAGGATTTGAGAAAGCCATGGAGGTTCAGAGGGAAAAGGCAAGGGAGTCATGGAAGGGAAGCGGCGAAAAGGCCGTGTCAGCCAGTTACCAGAAACTTTCCCTTCAGGGGATCAAGACGCAATTCGTTGGCTACGAAGGCGTGACAGAGGCCCATTCGAATATCCTGGCCGTCCTGAAAAATGATGAACTGGTGGAGAATCTGAAAGAAGGAGAAAAAGCAGAGATATTCACTGCGGAAAGCCCCTTCTACGGCGAGGCCGGCGGACAGGTCGGCGATACAGGGATAATCGAAGGGGATGGATTCGTCTTCGAGGTATGGGATACACAGCGCCCTGTTGAAGACCTTATTACACATATCGGAAAGTTGAAGAAAGGGGAGATGA
Organism: Syntrophales bacterium; assembly: GCA_049512055.1. Taxonomy (GTDB): domain Bacteria; phylum Desulfobacterota; class Syntrophia; order Syntrophales; family UBA2185; genus Fen-1135. The sequence goes on from JBEKXK010000068.1 coordinate 11,227, forward strand.
AGACGGGGAAGGACGCTATCCTGAAGGTAGATAGAGAAGTGAGGAGGGCCACGGAGGCCCATCATTCCGGCACCCACGTCCTGAATGCCGCTCTCCATAGAGTCCTTGGCGATCATGTCAAGCAGTCAGGCTCCTTGGTCAACCCGGAGCGGCTCCGTTTTGACTATACCCATTTTTCCAAGATTGGTGAGGATGAACTGGACAGGATTGAGTCCATCGCCAATGAAATGATCAGGAGCAATGTGCCCGTTCAAACCAATATTCTTCCCCGCGAAGAGGCGATGAAAACAGGGGCCCAGGCCGTTTTTGATGAGAAATACGGGGAAGAGGTAAGAGTCGTCAAAATGGGCGACGTCAGCATGGAGTTGTGCGGCGGCACGCATGTGCTCAAAACAGGAGACATCGGCCTTCTGAAGATTATCCATGAATCGGCTATAGCTGCAGGCGTGAGGAGAATCGAGGCCGTGACGGGAAGGGCGGCCTTGAAATACGTGCACGATGTCGAAGGAGAGTTGAAAAAAACGGCATCTCTATTGAAAGCTAATCCCCTGGAACTTGCAGAAAGGGTTGAGAAGCTCCTCAAGCATCAGAAAGATATGGAAAGAGAGGTAGAGGCCCTGAAAGCAAAGCTTGCCGCAAAAGACGTGGCGGCTCTTCTCAAGAAGGTCAAGAAGGTAAAAGGAATAAGCGTCCTTGCTGCTGTGGTGGACGCGACTGACGCGAAGACAATGCGCGACCTCGGCGACAGACTTAAGGATAAGATCAAATCAGGAATCGTACTCTTGGGAAGCAAGACGAGTGACAAGGCCATGCTCCTGTGTATGGTGACAAAAGACCTGACGGACCGATACCACGCGGGGAATATCATCAAGGAGATAGCCCCAGTCATCGGTGGCAGCGGCGGCGGCAGGCCTGACATGGCCCAGGCCGGAGGGCCGAAGCCCGAAAATGTAAAGAAGGCCATGGATAGGCTTGCCAAGATGATCTGACGTTATCAGTGCAGGCCTCCGGAATAACAAACCCCCTTGTTCCCGACCATGAGGAGCAATGGGGTTTTTCGTTCCTCGCACAAATTAGACAGCTATCATCTCACATGACGACGGCTGCCGTCTTCAAACTGCAGCCACGTATTTATGTCCGGTGTATCGATCAGAACCGTCTTGCTGTCTTTCATCCTGACGGAAGAATTAGCTGTAGCCTTGATAATGGAATACCAGACCCCGATCTGTTTACCCTTGTCATCCAAGATGGCAAAGCCGTGGAGGGACGTTGTGAGGTTAACGGTTGCGGCCTTGTCCTTCATGTTCATAACAATTTCCCGTAGCTTTGCAGGCGTCATATCGACCTTTTTCCACAGGTCTGATTCCAGTGTATAGGATTTGTCCAACCCCATAACCGCATTGGGATAGACCTCCGACCCGCTGTAAAAATAGTCATAATTGGGGTTAACCTGAAATTTGTCAAAAGCAGCCATCACGCGCCCGTCAGCCACTATACTGCCATAATTTTTAAGCGGCATACTTGCGCAACCTGAAGATAAAAGCAGCAACATAATGCACGCGGCACTAAGGATAGTTTTCCATTTTTTTTGCATCGCCCTATCCTCCCTTTTAAAATGTATCTTATTTCTTTTTCTCTATTGCTCTCAATATCTCATCCATTTTCTTGAGCTCTTCTCCGTAACTGGCCCAGTTGCCGAGCTTCAGATATTCCTGCGCCCTCCTGTAGTGACTGAGGGCATCGAGGGCCGCTTGCCTGTCCGTCTGTTCTCTCGCAGGAACAGCTCTCGTCTCAAGAGCCGGATATTTTTCTTCCTTCATCACCTTGGCGCCGAAGATGCGCTGCAGAGATGTCTCCAGATTGTCCTCCATGGCGATGGAGTTTCCATAAGCCACGATGACCCTCTTCAATTCAGGCAGTTGCCCCTTTTCCGCCGCCAAGTAAAGAGATTCAAAATACATGATTGACTTTTCGATGGGAATCGCAAGCAACCTCCCCCGTATAACCTGTGAACCCTTCTGGTTCCAGAGGGAAAGCTGTTTGGAAATTTCCGTGTCCTGGTCTATCCTGGCCTCAATCTGGCTCGGTCCGTAGACCAGTTTCTGTTTGGGAAATTTGTAGACAATCATCTTGCCGTAATTTGCGGCGTCGCAGCGAACCGCCATCCACGCGGACATGTTGTCCTTCCTGCTCGGGGTAAAGAGCAGCAGCAGGATGAACTCTTCCTTCTTATCATCCGGAAGTTTCATGATCGTATAGTATGGCTCCATTTCCGACTCCTGCCCGGGAGCATGCTTACCCGGTATCGTCCAGAGGTCTTCTTTGTTATAAAAGACCTGGGGATCCTGCATGTGGTACGCCCCGTACATCCGGGCCTGCAAAGCTAGCATGGCGCGGGGGTAGCGGATATGGCTTCTCAATTCCCCGGGCATCTCATCCATTGTCTTGAAGACTCCGGGAAATATTCTGGAGTAGGTCTGTATGATGGGATCTTTTGCATCGCTTACATAGAGCTTTACCGATCCGTCATATGCATCAACAGTTGCCTTGAGGGAGTTGCGGATATAGTTGCCCATCTTGGCGCTGGGTTCGGAGTAGGGGAAACGATCCGTCACGGTATAGCCGTCTAATATCCAGACAAGACGACCCTCCGGCGTTATCACCATGTAGGGATCACCATCCAACTCGATAAAGGGGACAATGTGGGAGACCCGTTCCGTGACTTTCCTGTAGTACATGACACGGCTGTCGGAAGTGATGTCGTCGGAAAGGAGAATGGTGAAAGAGCCGAAACGTGCCGCGAAAAGCAGTTTTTTCCAGAATGAGAGGGGAACGCCGCCGCTGCCTCCGTAGCTCGAGTAGACATTTTTGTCTCCCACAGGATAGTCGAACTCCTGGCGTTTTCCCTTGACAAAGACGTATTCATTGGATGTCTCGCCGAAATAGATCTCGGGGCGGGTAATCTTTATGTCTGTCGTTGAGACAGGCGGAATATCCTTGATAAAGAATTCCGGAAGACCCTCGCCGGATATGCGATTCACGGGGCCGAGAACAGCCCCATACCCGTGGGTGTATGTGAGGTGTTCATTGACCCAAGTCTTTGAAGGCAGCGCCTGGTAGGAAAGCTCCCGGGGAGAAAGCATAACCTGACGGTACTCCCCGTTAACTATGTAGCGGTCGTTGTGGACACTGGTAAATTTATAATATGTCCGCATCTCCTGAAGCTGGCCGTACGTCTGGAGAAGTGGGGCATGATCCCACAGGCGGATATTTTTCATGGTAATGTCATTTTTTCTCAGGTCATCCCTTGTGAGGTTTTCCTGCACCGGGAATTCCCTGTCCTCAATATCATGAAGCTGATACGCCATTCTCGTATACTGTATGTTCTTTTCGAGGTAGGGCGTTTCGAGGACGATCTCATTGGGAATCACCTTGAATTTCTGTATGAGCGCGGGATAAATGCCCCGGCCGACAATCATCAGCAATAGAAATATGACTACTGCAACGGCGGGAACACGCCAGTTGGGACGAAAGGCATAATAAATAACAGAGAGCGCGCATAGAATACATATCACCATCAGGGTCTTGAGTACCCAAAGCTGAGTCGTGACTTCCGTATACCCGGGACCGAAGACTACCCCACGCTTCGTAAAGAGGAGGTCGTTCAACTCGAGCCAGACGCCGAATGTGCCCCAGAAGAAAAGCGCGGCCGCAAGGATAGCGAGATGCATTCTTGCTTGCGGCGCAACCTGCCAGGTTCTGGGAGGTATAAAGCGAAAGGAACGACGGGTAAGATATATGAATCCCGTTGCTACGATCGTGAAGATGATCGTAAACATAAGCCAGCTATAGACGTGCGTCAAAAAGGGCAGGCTGAAGATGTAGAAGCCGATGTCTTTATTGAAGAGCGGATCGGGGATGCCGAAGGAGGTGGCGTTAGTAAGGAGCAGAAAATTCTCCCATTGGCCGGTTCCGTACGAGGCTGCAAAAAGCGCCAGGAAGATGGAAGCGGCCAAAACGAGCACTTGCAGTCTCTTACTTTCTATCTCCCACGGCGGCGCCTGGACGGTGTCGCCCGCATCGAAGACCACTATCGGCGACGACATTCTCATAGCCAGAAAGAGGTTCAAATAGAAGATGATGAAAAAGACAATGCCGAAGAGGGCTGCCATTTTCAATTTTGTTATGAGAGTAATGTAAAAAATATCCTGATAGCCCACCTCCTGAAACCAGAGCCAGTCCGTGACAAGCATGATCACCTGCATGGAGAGGGCGAATATGCCAAAAAGAACGATGAAGAGCAGCACGACCTTGAAGTTTTGCAGACGGGGATGGGGAACCTTGAAATTAGCCATTTTTCTTTTCCTCCTAAGCTTTATCGTAGGTAAATGGGCATAAGATGTCAAGAAGCAAAGCGGATTAATAGGAATTGCCCACCCGCGACCTATAGATAAATCAACTTTGCATATTTGCCTCCGCGTGCTATATATCGACCCCGCTGATTCGGAGAGCTTGATTTTTAACGAGAGGTCTATCCATGCAGAAAGAAGTCATTAAAGCAAACATCGTCGTTTTTATCGCCAGTTTCTGCACCCTGGTTATTGAATTGGTTGCAGGAAGGATCATGGCGCCCCATGTGGGTGTATCCCTCTATACATGGACAAGCATTATCGGTGTCGTCCTTGCCGGTATTAGCATAGGCGCGTACGTGGGCGGTTTGGTTGCCGACCGGTTTCCCCGGCCCTCGACACTCGGCTGGCTCCTCTTTCTCTCCGGCATAGGGGCCCTTTCCATTTCACCGCTCACAAATCTTCTCGGCGCGACCCATTTTCAGACGACGCTAATGATACGGATATTAGTCCTCACAACTTTTATTTTCTTTATCCCGTCTTGTATCTTAGGCATGATTTCTCCCGTCGTTGTTAAACTTACTCTTCACAACCTCGCAAAGACAGGCAATGTGGTGGGAAAGATCTATGCCTTTTCCACACTCGGCTCGATCATCGGGACCTTTGCCACAGGCTTTTTCCTCATCTCTTGGATGGGAACGAGAAACATACTTTTGACCATAGGGATTATTCTGATCATTTCTGCTATGATCTTCGGAGGACTTTTCACGAGCAAAAAAAAACCTCCCATCTTTCTTGTTATTTTTACTGTAATCATTCTTTCACTCACCTGGATCTTCCACGGTTACGCCTTCAAAATGCCTGTCGATGACAAGACCTATTTTTTCAAAGAGAGTGATTACTATACTCTCCAGATAAGGAAGTGCCTCACAAAGGATCAGCACGCCTGGGCGGATGCGCTGGTGTTGGACCATCTCATACACTCCATAAATGTCTATGATGACCCTTTCTATCTGGATTATGAATACATCAGGATATACGAAGAACTTATGAGATGGAGGATGAATAGGTCAGGAACCCTGAAGACCCTGTTCATCGGCGGCGGGGGGTATACCCTGCCCCGCGCCCTTGAGTTGACGTATCCTGCGGCAGAGATCGACGTCGTGGAGATTGATCCGGAAATAACGCGGGTGGTTCATGAATATCTGGGAGTACCAAAGGATGCGCGGATCAGGACCTTCAATGAAGACGGCCGCTGGTTCGTCATGAATAGCACGGAAACAGAGAAATATGATTTCATCGTGGGAGACGCATTCAATGACCTTTCCATTCCTTACCATCTGACAACTAAGGAATTTGCCGTCCAAATGGCCCGGCTCTTGAAGCCGGATGGCATCCTCATGGCCAATGTGATTGACAGTTATGAGAAGGGGCTATTCATGCCTTCCTACATTAGGACGCTCGAAGAAGTCTTCGGCAAGGGGAATGTCCACCTTGTCTCCCCGAAGCCCGATCAAGAAAATAATGGTATCAGCACCCGTGTTATCGTGGCGAGCAAGCGTGGTGTCGACATGAATGACTTCGTGCAATTCATCGGGGAAAAGGGCGGCAAGGGTGTCATGTCCCATGTTATGTCTCAAGAACGGCTCCAGCAATATCTAACCGAGCGACCTTCCGTCATCCTCACCGATGACTATGTGCCGGTGGACAATCTGATAGCCCCCATCTTCGAAGAACGGTACGGCTATCGGACACAATAGAATTTACTGACTCCGGAAAGAGGAGATACCATGCTGTCGGAAATTCAACTTAACAGATATGCAGACGTGCTCATCTGGGCATTGAAGGTGGCGAGAAAAAATCCATTCAAGAAACAGGATACCATTCTCCTCCAATATGACCGCCAGGCCCTCGGTCTCGCAGAAATCCTCTATAACAGGGTACTGGAGATAGGCATGAATCCGATTCAAAGGATGGGGCTCACGGTTCCCATGGAACGCGGCTTTTACGGGGTTGCGAATAGCAGACAGCTCATCTATCTGCCGCCGGGAGACAAGGAATTATACAATAGCATAAACGGCAGGATATTTCTCCATGCGCCAGACGCCCTCACCCACCTGAAGGACGTTGACCCGATGAGAATCGGGAAGGTCCTCGTGGCAAGAAAGCCTTTCCGGGATATTCTCAACAAGCGGGAGGAGGAAGGTCTTTACAGCTGGACCCTCAGTACTCTTCCTACAGATGAGCTCGCTTGGCAGGCAAGGCTGTCGCCTGCCAAGTATACGGAGCAAATTATCAAGGCCTGCTACCTGGATTTTGACGATCCCGTTTCCCGCTGGCAGGCAATTCTCAAAGAAGTCACGGGCATCAAGAGATGGCTGAACAGCCTCAACGTGAAATCCCTTCATGTCGAATCCGAGAATATTGATCTCATGATTAAGCCGGGGGACAGGAGACTTTGGATAGGCATATCCGGGCATAATATTCCGAGTTTTGAAATATTTACTTCGCCTGATTGGCGGGGCACGGAAGGCTGTTATTTTGCGAATCTGCCCTCTTTCCGCAGCGGCAATTATGTGGAGGGGGTGCGCATGACTTTTGATAAAGGCGCGGTCACTAAGATCGGAGCGGATACGGGCGAGGATTTTACCGTCAAGCAGCTTTCCATGGACAGGGGAGCGCGCCGGATCGGGGAATTTTCCCTCACGGACAGACGTTTCTCCAGGATCAACCGCTTTATGGCCGATACGCTTTACGACGAAAATCACGGCGGCAGGTATGGAAACTGCCATCTTGCCCTTGGTTCTTCCTACAGCGTCACATACAATGGAGATCCAGCAGAACTCACAAGAGAAGCAAAAAAGAAGATGGGCTTCAATGACTCAGCACTTCACTGGGACCTCGTCAATACGGAAGACAAGACGGTAACAGCCGCCCTTGCCACAGGGGAAAAGATTCTCATTTACGTAGACGGCACATTCAAGCACTGATTGTCAAGACGCGTAACGTCACTCCTGGTCTTTAACATAATTACGGCAGTGCGGGCAAAATATCCTGTTGGTGGAGTCGCAGTAGGTATCTTCCGTGTTGCATATAGGGCAATAAAAAATGCTTTTGATACGGGCAGCGGATCTTGGCAACTCCCTGCCGCACAACCGACATGCCCGCAAATCGCTTTCGATTGTTTCCCTGCAGAAAGGACATTCTTTCATGTGTAAATCTTACCCATAATGATGGTAACAGAATAACTATGGCCGGTTTATATAGCAAGGAAAAATAAGCGGGGTCGGTCCGGGCATAATAAGACGTCTCGCCATAAGATGGGCCTGTCTGATATTTAAGGGGGGTAATTTTTGTCCTCTATGCGCCAAAATCAATTATCATATTGGCTTCGTTTCCGCATACCTTGCAGACTCTTGTTTCTTCCTGCATCTTCTTTTTGACGCCGGATAATTCTTCGACATCAATCATTTTACAGGTTATCGTCATTTCCGCTTCATTGCCGCATTTATCGCAATTGCAGACTTTCACCATCTCTGCCATAGCACACCTCCCTAAAACATTAAATTTATCCTGCACGCTTCCGTGCAGCTGTATTATAAACTTTACAAATAAATTAATGCTCCTGTCAGAGGATGGCAATGGGGATAAGATGGCAGAGTAATAGTAGGCATAAGCTATCCACTCCCCTATTGCCTCATAAATAAATGTTACCGAAGGATAGAAGTGGTTAAGGAACGTTGACTCATAATATATGTTACTCAGAGGGATAGGATTTTTTTAAGTTTTGTTTCCATGGTTTTTCTTA
>JBEKXK010000069.1:0-19273 GCA_049512055.1 Syntrophales bacterium
AGAGAAGATCTAACCAAGATTGAAGAGGTTGTCCCTCAGAGTACATACCTGGGCCGTGGTGAACACATTCTGGTTGTGGATGATGTGGAAGGTCAACGCCTTTTGGCATCAGCCATGCTGGAAGGTCTTGGATACAAGGTTAGTTCTGTTGCGAGCGGCGAAGAGGCAGTAAAGTTTGTGAAAAAACAGCCGGTCGATTTGCTCATCCTGGACATGATCATGGATCCCGGCATCGATGGATTAGAGACGTACAGGAAAATCCTTGAAATACGCAAGGACCAGAAGGCGATCATTGTCAGCGGTTTTGCCATGACTGACCGCGTCAGGCAGACCCAGGAGCTTGGGGCCGGCACCTATGTGAAGAAACCCTACCTTATGGAGAAGATCGGTATTGCCGTAAGAAGGGAACTTGATAAACATGATTGTCTCCAATAAAAAGCACCTGCAAGAAATAGAATAAAGGGAACTGGTATGATGGAAAGCCGTCCCAGCTTGACTGCGCAAGGAGCTGCGATGCACCGCTCTGCACACCAGATGTTTGATGAACCCCGTGTATTCGATGATCCCCTGGCGATGCGCATCATCGGTGCAGAAAGCTCGTCGGCTCTTCAGACTACGCCGCAACACTACGCTGTCGCTCCCGGGTCGGAGTTGCTCAGAGCGTTTATTGCGGCACGCTCCCGCTATGCCGAAGACGCACTTGGCGAAGCCGTCCGGAGGGGGCTCCGCCAATACGTGATCCTCGGCGCGGGCCTTGATACCTTCGCTTATAGAAACCCTTATACGCAGACCCGACTGCGTGTTTTCGAGGTTGATCACCCGGCTACGCAGAGTTGGAAACGCGCGCGACTGGAGGAAGCCGGTATCTCTATCCCCGCTTCGCTCACCTTTATCCCGGTGGATTTTGAAACACAGACGATGGCGGATGGCCTCAGGCATGCGACTCTTGACCACCGTGAGCCAACCTTCTTCTCCTGGTTGGGAGTAACTCCCTATCTGACAAGAGCTGTCGTCGACTCTACTCTTAACTTTATTGCCGGCCTGAATACAGGAAGCGGCGTTGTCTTTGATTACGTTATTTCGCCTTCACTGCTGAATCCCCAGCAGTGGTCAGCGTTCGACGCTCTCTCGAAGCGAGTCGCCAGAGCGGGCGAACCCTGGCGAACATTCTTTGACCCTTCGATGTTAGCAGCCGAACTGAAAGCATTCGGCTTTACGGAGGCTATAGACCTGGGACCGGATGAAATAAACGCACGCTACTTTATAGGTCGTAATGACAATCTGAAGATCCGCGGTTTCGGCCATATTATGAATGCCACCGTGTAGTGCGGAGGAAGAGAAATAAAAATGGGATGAGACACCCAAATCCTCTCCCCGCAAGGAAGGACGTGTGCAATGGCCTCAAGGCCGATATCGAACCGCAGGAGCCTTAGATGAGAACAGTAACAAACAACATCCCCGCATTTCTACTTACACTTCTTATCATCGGTTCGCCTGCATTGGCTGATGTACCAAATCGTCCTTCCCAGTGGGCGGTTCCGATAGAATTGCCCGGCGTTCCGAATTTATATAAAATAAATGACAACCTCTACAGAAGCGCGCAGCCAACAAGGCAGGGTATGAAGAACTTAAAACTATTGGGTATAAAAACCGTAGTAAACCTTCGCCCCTTCTATTATGACACAGATGAAATAAGAGGCACAGAGTTATTAAATGAAGAGTTAAGCGTAAAACCCTGGCACATCGAAGATGAAGACGTCATTCGAGTTTTAAAAATCATAAGGGAGAAAGAAAATGCCCCGTTTCTCATCCACTGCAAGTACGGTGCAGACAGAACCGGAGTTATGAGTGCGATGTACCGTATTGTGGAACAGGGATGGTCACAGGACGAGGCCATTGAAGAAATGGTCAACGGCGGATATGGATTCCATGCAAAGTGGTCAAATATAATCCGCTACGTTAAGAATGCCGACATCGATAGAATCAAGAGGGCAGTGGTGAAATAGGGAGACACTTAAGAAATCTACAGCTGCAGGAAATCAACAGCCGCGCCCTCTTTGAAAAGTACAAGAAGTGACAACGTGATTTAAAGATACATGTGATGACGAAAACCTGCCGGACAGTCTCATAGAGAGAACGCATAATCCTCAATTCTGAGAAAGGAGAACAGAAAAGCGAGTGAGTATTTACGTCGATTTTGAAAGCATAAGGGTGCTCTTTGAACAAGCCCAGAGGGAAAACCGCAATTTCCTGTTCGAGTATGAAGTGTATCAACTGATCCGTCTCATCGGCGGAGAAACGATTCCCCGTTACCACGTTCTTGCGAAAGGAGAGCGGCTGAGCAGCGAAAAGCTTCTTGCCATCCCGGGTGATAAAATAGTTATCAAGGCAATATCACCGTACATCGTGCACAAGAGCGATGTAGGCGCCGTCCGCATCGTGCCGAAGGAACCGGAGCAGGTGCTTTCCGCCGTCCGTGCCATGACCTACGAAGTGCCTGAGCAATACGCACGCGGCGTCATGCAGGCCCCCGATCTCGCTCCTGATGCTTACCTGGGACTGCGGGGGCAGGCGCTCACGGCGGCGGTTTCACGCGATATCAGGGGATTTCTGCTGGTGCAGCACATGCCCGTCTCGCATGAATTCGGCGACGAGCTCATCGTGAGCCTCCGCGAAACGCGTGAGTTCGGTATGATCATCAGCGCCGGCCTGGGAGGGACGGACACCCAGCTTTACACAGAAAGCCTGAAAAAGGGCCAGGCCGTAGTTGCCGCATCCACGGAAATGACCGACGGGGAGGCCTTTCTCCACCTCTTCAAAGAAACCATCTCCTACAAAAAGCTCGCCGGTCTGACGCGCGGGCAGAAACGCCTGGTGACGGATGAGCAGCTTCTTGAGTGCTTCTCCGCCCTAATCGCCGTGGGGAATTATTTCTCTCCGGCCAAGGGAGATTCGCCTTTCGTCATCAAAGAGCTGGAGGTCAATCCCTTTGCCTTTGTGAATTACCTCATGCTGCCTCTCGACGGCCTGTGCCGCTTTGCGCCTCCCCACTATCGCACGGTCGTGCCGCGGCCGATCATGAAACTCAACAATTTGCTCCACCCAGCCTCCATCGGCGTGGTCGGAGTTTCCGAGCGGGAAGAGAACGTGGGCAGGATCATAGTGCACAACATCCTCGCGAACGGCTTTGCTCCCGAAGCGCTGCGCATCATACACCCAAAAGCCGCCGCCATCGACGGCATACCCACTGTCCCGTCCCTGTCCGCCCTGCAGGAGAAACTTGACCTGCTGATACTGGCGGTCCGACCCGACCAGGCGACGGCCCTGATGAGCGAGGTTGTGGAGCGTGACATCGCGGCGAGCGTGATCCTCGTTCCCGGCGGGCTGGGCGAGGTAGCCGGCAGTGAAGAAATAGGCCGCGACATCCAGGCTAAGATCCATCAAGCCCACATGGAAGCCGGGGGAGGCCCCATCGTCATGGGCGGAAACAGCCTCGGCGTCCTGTCCCATCCGGGCAGGTACGATTCGCTTTTCATTCCGGAGGCCAAGCTTCCCAAGCGGCGGGGTGATTATCCGCGGGAGAGTGTCTTCATCAGCCAGAGCGGGGCTTTCATGATCACGCGCATGAGCAGGCTCCCCTGCATGGACCCGGCCTACGCGCTTTCCATCGGCAATCAAATCGATCTCACTGCGAGCGATATCGTAAACTTTATGAACCAGCGGCCGGAGATCCAGATCATCGCCGCCTACATGGAAGGATTCAACGACCTGGACGGACTGGCCTTTGCTAGGGCGGTGCGCGAGTCGGTCCATTTGGGAAAGGAAGTGCTGCTCTACAAGGCCGGGCGCACCCAGGAAGGCAAGACGGCCACGTCGGGTCATACTGCCTCCATCGCAGGGGACTATATGGTCTGCGAATCGTGCATGCGCCAGGCCGGAGCCATGGTGGCCGGGACGTTTGCCGAATTCGAAGGTCTCTTCTGCTTGGCCCAGGCCTTGCACCACAAGACCGTCGCGGGGAACCGTCTCGCCGCGGTGTGCAACGCAGGCTTCGAATCCGTCGGCTTGGCGGATAATATTGAAGGGGAAGACTATGCGCTCGTTATGGCGTCCTATGCCGAAGAAACGAAGAAGAAGCTTTTGCTTATCCTACGGGAGGCCAAGCTCGATACGCTCGTCGAGGTTAAGAACCCCCTCGATCTGACTCCCATGGCGCTGGAGGCAGCATACGAGGCGGTAGTGGGCGCCCTCTGCGAGGATCCAAGCGTAGATGCGGTCGTCGTGGGCGTGACGCCGCTGGCGCCGCTTCTGAAGACGCTGCCGGCCGAGATGGCTGCCCACACCGGAGAAACGAATCGCGTCATCACCGAGCGTCTATCTGGACAGGCGGCGCGATACGACAAGCCCCTCATCGCCGTCGTGGACAGTGGTGCCCTCTATGATTCCTTCGCCCTCGCCATGGAGGAAGGAGGGCTGCCTGTGTTCCGTTCAGGCGACCAGGCAGTGCGGACCCTCGGCAAATACATCCACGGCCGGCTGCACGCGCGAGAGATTGTCCTGGAATTGAGCAACTCGTAGAATACGTGAAACGCTGAGGCAGGTCATCAGGCCGGGCGGTGAGGTCGTATATCATGGAAAGCACGATAAAGTGGGAAACTGAAATAGATGCAGCGTTATCAAGAGCGCAGAATGAAAAAAAACCGATATTGCTTTATTTTTTCAGACCCGGGTGAACCTACTGTAAACAGATGGATGCGGATACGTATCCAGATAAAAATGTGACAGAACTCATCACAGAAAATATCGTGCCCTTGCGCATACTATTTGGCGCAGTGCCCTTATCCAGGGACTTTAAAGTTAAATGGACCCCCACCCTTATACTGTTAGACATCACTGGCAAAGAACATTATCGAATTGTCGGTTTCACAACCGCGGAAGAGATAATCCCCGCATTACTGCTGGGTATTGCAAAGACATATTTTGAACTTGATCAACTTGATCAGGCCAATCGAAATTTGGATAGGGTTATCTCCGAGCATCCGAAAAGTGCTCAGGCGCCCGAAGCAACCTATTTCCGGGGTGTCTACGGTTATAAAAAGACCCATGATCGTAATCACCTCAGGCAAGCCTATGAGAAACTGCGAGATGGATATCCGCAAACTGAGCGGTCGAAGTGGACATTACCACTGGCAAAGAGCGCTATCAGACTGTTGGTTTCATACCTGAGGTAGCTTATACCTGACATTACCCTAAAAGAAAGGGCACCATTCTATTTTCCGGCATTATCCAGTTCGTCAAATTCATAAAAGGAAGCGTTTTTCTGCTTCCGTTTCACAAAAACAAAATCACCGCCGTCGTGGCCGGAATTACGGATGACCTTGTATTCCGGCGTCTGCTCCGTCCTGCCTGCAACGTGCTCCCTGATGTAGAGCGTATGCATTTCTTCGGCCGTAAAGACATCCCTTTCCGTATTCTTCAAGGCCTGTATCTTTGAGAAACAAAAGACAAAAATCGTCAGGCGTATTGGCATATTGAAGCCCGAAATATCCTTAAAGTTTTTAAACAAACCGGACGATGATGAGAATAGCCAGAACAAAGTGTCGGTGAGGGCACACAGCCATATCTTCAGAAAGGCAATTATAATCGCAAAATTGCGGAATTGAGTCAAGCATTTAGGTCTGCCGGCACAGGCAGCGGAATCGCCAGCATGTAAGAAATTATATCAGGGAGGACAAGAGGATGCGGTTAAAACTAAAACTTAAGACAAAAACATTTCTACTGCTATCCATTTTTGCACTAATGTTTCTTACTGTCGCCTTTTTCACAGTAATGACTGTGCAAGACAAAGTCATCACGACAGCCCATGAAAAACTGAAGGGGGATTTGGCAATGGGCAAAGCGCTGCTGAATGCCCAGTATCAAGGTGAGTGGTCGATCCGGGATGGGAAGCTCTTTAAGGGCGAAACGCAGATGAATGATAATTTTTCCATTGTGGATACCATCGGCGATCTGACATCTGATACTGTAACAATCTTTCAAGGCGATACCCGAATCGCAACCAATGTAAAGAATGCCTCAGGAGACCGTGCTGTTGGAACTAAAGCCGCTGAGAATGTAATAGCCGCGACTCTGAAAAAAGGCGAGACCTACATTGGAAAAGCGAATGTTGTCGGAATATGGAATCAAACGGCATATGAACCGATTAAGGATGCCCAGCGCAATATCATAGGAATGTTCTATGTGGGAGTGCCAAACACTAATTACGATGCTGTTATCAAAGATATATCAATCAAGATTGGCTTATCAAGCGGTATCGGCCTGCTTATAGTTTTTATTCTTGGAATCTTCATGGTCGATTCCATCGTCAAGCCGATCAACAACGTAATTACGGGGCTTAATGACGGAGCCATTCGAGTTACTGAAGCTTCTTCTCAGGTTTCCACATCAAGCCACTCCCTTGCCCAGGGAGCGTCCGAACAGGCAGCGGCTGTCGAGGAAACATCGTCATCGCTTGAGGAGATGTCTTCCATGACGAAACAGAATGCAGAAAATGCACAGCAGGCAAGCTTGATGATGTCCCATGACGCCAAGGAAAGTTTCCGTGTGATCGCCGATAAGATGGCCCTGATGGAAGAAGTTGTCGGAGACAGTGTAAGGGCCAGCGAGGAAACATCCAAAATAATCAAGACCATCGATGAAATCGCTTTCCAGACCAATCTTCTGGCATTGAATGCGGCTGTTGAAGCGGCAAGGGCCGGAGACACGGGCGCCGGTTTCGCCGTTGTTGCCAATGAAGTTAGGAACCTGGCGATGCGGTCTGCGGAGGCGGCAAAAAATACAGAAGCCCTGATCGCGGACTCCACAAAGAAGATCCATGAGGCTTCTGCTTTGTTCGAACAAGTCAATGGCGAGTTGTCTAACAACCGTCATATTACCCAAAAAGTGACAGACCTCGTCGGTGAGATTGCGGCCGCGTCGAGGGAGCAGTCTCAAGGCATTGAACAGATCAGCAGGTCAATCCACGAGATGGACAAAGTGACGCAACAAACAGCAGCCATGGCAGATGAATCTTCGTCTGCTTCTGAAGAGATGAATGCCCAGGCTGAAAGACTGAAGATTTTTGTCCGGGATCTTTCATCCCTGGTTTTGGGAAAGCAAAATGGCGCCCTGGTAAAGAAGTCGGCCTGAACCTTCGAGTGCAAATTCGACGAGCACTGTTCAGAGGGTCAGTGCACCCGCGCGGTTTTTGCGAGAGGATCGTTAAACAGCATAAAAAAACACCTTGCAGTCAATTTGTTGTATCTGGGCTAGAGGGATGCATTATATATTAGCTTATGCTGCTGCAGTACACCTCTCCTTCTGTTCCGTTTTCATTAGCATGTATCTTTTACGGAGTTCGTGCAGACTTTCCTGTTTGCCAGCCCTCGCAGATGGCGTAAGAAAAGATGAAAGTCTTTTTTCCAGTTTGTAAAGATTTTGCTCTTGGCCGATTTCTATTATGCCGTCCGTAATAATGCTCTGCAAGTGTAGTTCTTGCTGCGTTTTTGAATAGATGTTCTCGGCAACGGGGACTAAAATATAATAGCTAAAAATAATCCCATAGAGGGTCGATGTCAAAGCGACCGGGATCGTCTTCAGAATTACTCCTGTATCACCCACACCATAAAGCATCCCGATGAGACCGATGATGCTGCCCGCTACACCAAATCCCGGAGCCAACAGAGCCATCGTCCTAAATACTCTTTCAGAATGCTGCCGTCTGATCTTAAAATAGTAAATTTCATTGTGAAGGATACTTCGTATTTCATCTTCCCTATAGCCGTCAACCAGCAGACCAAGGCCATTTTTTAAGAATGATATCTGTGTCGTCTTTTCTAATTTCTCGAGCGACAAGATGCCATTCGATCTTGATCTGACAGAGATATCGAGAAGGATATTTACGATATGATCCGGTGAACTTATAACATCCTTTTTGTATGAATTGAGAGCAACCTTATAAGCGTTCTTTATTCTTTCATAGGGAAAGCTGAGGAAAGCGGCGCCAATTGTCCCGGATGAAACAACCAGAAAACTTACAATGTTGAAATATACGACTGTCCCCCCCTCTCCGAAGAAAAAACAGCCGATAAATATTATGGTACAAATCCCACCGAGCAGCAAATTTTCTCTTAACATAGAATTATCTCCCGTTTTATCTACTTTAATTATTCCTTGCTAATGAAGATTTCGACCCTTCTGTTTATTGCTTTATTTTCAGGGCTGGTGTTGGGAACGGCCGGTTTATACAAGGAGTGACCGGCTACTGTAAATCTCTCCGGCTCTAGGCCATATTCTTCAATGAGACATCTCGCAATGTTTACCGCCCTTATTGCTGAAAGCTCCCAATTTGTGGGAAAGGCAGGGGAATGGATCGGGAAGGAGTCTGTATGTCCCTCGATGCGGATATTAGTTTTTGTTTTTTTGACGACTTCAGCAAAGTTTTTCAAGAAGTTAATAGCTTCCGGTTTTATATCCGCCTTTCCCAAATCAAAGAAAAGGGAATCGCTGGCGCTGACTTTTATCGACTGTTCTTTATCGACAGCAACCGATATCTGGTCAGGTCTTGTATCTTGTCTCAAACGGCGGCTCATCTCATTGAGTTGTTCAGGAGTCATTTCCTGTCTGACCTCTTGCCTGGTAGCTTCCACCTTCGTCGCATTCGGTGTCCTGAACGCATCGGCGACATCACGTTTTGACAGTGAATAGATAAACAAGACGGCAAACATAACAAAAACAACCATCATGATGTCGGACCAGGGAACAGCCCAATGAGGCGGAGTGATTTCGTCCTCGGTCTCGAACATTCTTTTGTCAAAGTGATTTAAGGAAGGTCTCTTCGGCGGTATATATGATTTTCTTGGTCCAATCGCTTTCTCGATGTCAACAGTTATGGCTTCTTTATGCGGTTTATAAGATACATCCCTGTCTATTTCTCCGTTGCACGAAGTTCCAGGCGCCGGACGAGAAGCATTTTCTCCCCTTTTTTCTATTTCGTGCTCTTTATCGATTTTCATAAACGCTCTTACAAAAACAACTATATTTTAGTAACGGAGGCATCTCACTCTATGCGTGATAATCTTTTCAATTTTCATCTCTTCCTGAGTTTGCAAAGCATATGCCATATTATCCCTCGCCAACATCGCACATAACCTCCTAATTTTCTGTTGTATCCATCCGTATTCTTGACGATGATTTTTATGCCCCAAAGCCACGGGGAAACAAATTTTACCCTACGCCGTTTCTACCCGGCAAATTGTGCCTGTAGCGCATTCGGGTATATTGAGTATACAATTCCTTCCCTTGTCATTTCGAATCGTCCCCTCCCCTGTCATTTCGAAGGAACGCAGTGACTGAGAAATCTTACCCCTCCTGTCATCCTCGACCTGATCGGGGATCCAGATTTCTTTCGTGGGACTGGGTGAGTATTCCAAAAAGATGACCTCAAACATCTCCAAGCAGATAGGCCACGAACAGACGCCGCTCATCATCAATTTTGGCAAGGACAGCCCCATATACAAATTGCAGTAAAAGCTTCATAACTTTCTTATGATGGATTTGTTCTGCAAATCGTGATAATGAAAAATGCCTGATGGAGGTCTCATATGAAGCGTCTCGCATTTTTTCTTCCCCTCTTTCTGATCGTTAATCTAATAGGTTGCGCCGGTATTAAATATCAGGATCAGCCGCAATCCGCCAACATACTTGACTTGAACAAGAGTTCGGCCAAAGCGAGGGTCTTGGCACAAGCAGAGGAGTGGCGTAATTCAGGCGTCATTGTCGAGAAAGGAAAGAGCTATGCAATCAACGCTAAAGGAAGATGGGCTTGCGGGCCCGGCTGTGGTTGGACAGGACCGGATGGACTCGGCGCTTATGGTGTGCTGTGTATTGACGTAGGACAGAAGATTGTTAAAGCCTGGAGTATGAGCTCGCTGATAGGCAAAATTAATGAAGATGGAACGCCGTTCGCCATAGGCAATGACCTTACGCTTTCTCCTCAGGAAACCGGGACTCTCTATTACAGAATAAATGAGTCGCCGGGATTGTGCGGAGATAATGAAGGCTACGTTGATGTGGAGATTGCCCTTGCGAATACAGACAAAGATCGCCTCGCAAGGACCGAGATGAGGCCAGCATCCAGTCAGCCGGATCCAAGATACGGTTCTCAAAAAGACGCAAGACAACAGCAATACATAGAAGGTCAGAAATGGGCTGTAGTCATCGGCATCTCAAAATATGAGGATTCCCGTATCGTCGGATTGAGATACGCATCGGCCGATGCACGCTCGTTCTATGACTGGCTCATCTCACAGCAGGGAGGGGGATACGCGCCGTCGCGGATTAGATTACTTCTTGATTCCGCAGCTACGGCCCAGAGCATCAGGAATGTCTTATTCAACTGGCTGAAGCAGGCGTTGGAAGAAGACCAGGTGACGATCTACTTTGCAGGCCATGGTTCACCCGAATCTCCCGATTCGCCGAACAATCTTTTCCTGCTTCCCTTTGATGCAAACTATGATGATATTGCAACGACGGGATTTCCTATGTGGGACATTGAAACTGCCCTCAAACGTTTTATCAAAGCGAAGAAGGTGGTAGTCATCGCCGATGCCTGTCATTCCGGCGGTGTTGGCCAGTCCTATGATATTGCCAGAAGAGGCAACAGGGGCATAGAAATCAACCCGATTAGTTCCGGTCTGCAGAGTCTCTCACAAATCGGTGATGGAGTTGCTGTTATTAGCGCATCCGACGACAAACAATTTTCTCAAGAAAGTCAGTCATGGGGTGGCGGTCATGGCGTTTTCACCTATTTCCTGCTCAAAGGTCTTAACGGCGAGGCTGATTATAATAAAGATGGTCGAGTGACGCTCGGTGAGCTTATCCCTTATTTGTCGGAGCAGGTAAGAAGAGAAACGAGGAACGCCCAATCACCGACAGTCTCAGGAAAATTTGATCCAGCGCTGAGCATCGGAAGGTGAGGTCATTGTGAGAAAGACGATCATTATGGTTCTCTAATTCTCTCTCGGCGATGTGCTGGACATATATGAAGACAGCAAATAACTCACACTGCTTGAAATACCTGATAATAACTCTCAGCCTGATGGCGCTGTCGGTTCCTTCGCACGCTGCGGAGATGTACAAGTGGGTTGACAGCGAGGGCGTCGTCCACTTTTCAGATGAACGGCCGGCAGGCGTGGCTAACCCGCAATCGTTGCGGACTGAGGAACCTGACACGAGGCCGGACGTTTCCAAAGAGGAAGCCGATTCACCCCAAAAAACAAAAGCAGCAAAAAGACTGCCTGCGAGCTCACCCGGCACTGTCCACAAGATCAGAAATTTCCCTATTATGAAACAGGATCCTAACTGGTGCGCCCTGACCAGCATAGCCATGATTGCCCAGTATTATGGTTACAGGATAGATCCCATGCAGGTATCGATCGAGTCCGGTATTCCCCTTGAGCGGGGGATGTCGATAGAAGCGATTCTAAAATATTTCGAGACTCTGAAGGCGCTCAAGCTCGATCTCGAATACCACTATAGAGGCGATCTTGAAGAGATCAAGAGATATATCGACAATAACATCCCCGTACTATGGATCCACGCCACAGCAAGATGGGGAGGACGGGGTCGTCATGCGGCAGTGGTGATAGGATATGACGACACTGCAAGAAGAATGATCATAGCAGACCCGGGATATGGGAAGGAAATCTCCTACTCTTACACAGATTTTTTGAAGCGGTGGCACGGAACAAGCGAATTGATAATTGCCGTAACCTCAAGAATATGAACCGACGAAACCCTTGCAAAGCCATTATAAAAAAGATTGATAAGCGAGTAGCGACCAAATGAAAACACATCTCTTCTTCTATACCGGAACGGGCAATTCCCTTTGGGCTGCACGCGTCATGGCTGATGAACTCGGCAACGCCGAGATATTTCCCATCCCACGGGACACCGGCAATCCTGTTAGAATAAAGGCTGATGCCGTCGGCATCATCTTCCCTGTCCATATATGGGGTTTGCCGCAGCCGGTTATCAACTTCGTCAAGGCGTTAGCCATTGATGCATCCAGATACTATTTTGCCCTTGCTGTAAATGCCGGCCAGGTAGCAGCCACGCTTCTGCAGTTGGACAGGCTGATGAGATCCAGGGGATTGTCTCTTTCTTCCGGATTCGATATTGTCATGCCTTCAAACTATATACCTTGGGGCGGACCTGGACCGGAAGACAAACGCATGAGAAGGATAAATGGAGCGAAGGAAAAGATTAAAAGAATATCTTCAATTATTGCCGGAAGACAGAAAGGTCCTGTTGAAAAAGGTCCTATATGGCAGAATATTCTGTTCTCCTGGTTTTACTCGCTTTCTTTTTCGCATGTGCCGACGTTGGATAAGAATTTTTGGGTCGATGATAAATGTAACTTCTGCAATATCTGCAATAAAGTCTGCCCGTGCGGGAATATAGATATGAAGGCAGGAAAACCCGTATGGCTGCATAAATGTGAACAATGCCTTGCCTGCATCCAATGGTGCCCAGAAGAAGCGATCCAATATGGGAAGAATACCCCCCGTTACGAGCGATACCATCACCCGGAAGTGAACCTGAAGGATATTATCGCTGCATCCCATAATACCTCGAAAATGGGCATTGGTGTTAACCATAAGTGAGCAAATATCGTGAAAAGGAGAACTGCACCGTTCGGAGCGGCCGCGCATCATCGTCTCCGTATATAGTGAAAGCAAGATCATTCTAATACAGGAGCAGGAATGGATTATGGAATTTAAATTGACCGAGGAGCAGGAACTCATCCGTAAGAATGCGCGCGAATTTGCCGTGAAGCATGTAGACCCGATAGCCGCTGAGATCGATCAGAACGGTCGCCATCCGGTGGAGCTATTTAAGAAGCTTGCTGAGGGTGGCTGGATGGGCATACCCATCCCTGAACAATATGGCGGCGCCGGCGCCGATTTTATGACACACGCAATTGTCGTGGAAGAGATTGCCCGAGCCTGCACATCCACGGGATTCACCCTGTCATTTCATGCCGGCATAATAGGTACGACACTAAACCTTTTCGGAAACGAAGATCAGAAGATAAAATACCTGATTCCCCTGGCCCATGGACGGCACCTCGGAGCCTTTACGTTGACCGAGCCGGGAGCAGGCACCGATGTCATGGCAGTTACTACCGCGGCTGTTCGCGACGGGAACGACTACGTCATCAACGGGACGAAAACCTTTGTTTCCAACGGCCCTATCGCTGATACATACATTGTCTTTTGCTGGACGGATAAATCCGCAGGAAAAAAAGGCATGAGCGCCTTCATCGTCCCCAAAGGAACCTCCGGGTTGAAGCCCGGGAAGCATTTCGAGAAGATGGGGCTCCGGTCCTCGCAGACGTCTGAGGTGGTTTTCAATGAATGCCGCGTTCCCAAGGAGAATCTGCTCGGACAGGAGGGCGCGGGTCTTGCCATGGCCATGAACGGATTTGACCACGGCCGGATTGGGATCGCCGCCCAGGCCATCGGCGTCCTCCATGCAGCCCTCGATGAGTCGATCAAGTACTCCAAGGAGAGGGTCCAGTTCGGAAAGCCCATCGCCCGTCAACAGGCCATCGCCTGGATGATAGCAGATATGGCAACTGATCTTTCCGCCGCCCGCCTCCTCGCCTATCACGCGGCCTGGCTGAAAGACAACAATCAGGCCTTTGGCAAGGAGGCATCCATGGCAAAGCTTTTCGCAACGGAAGCCGCCATGAAGCATACTATCAAGGCGGTCCAGATACACGGTGGTTATGGCTATATCGAAGGCACAAAGGTAGAGAGACTGATGCGCGACGCCAAGATCGCCGAAGTCTATGAAGGCACATCGGAAGCCCAGCGGATGGTGATCTCCGGACATGTTCTGCGCTGATCACTAGGATGGATAGATGTCCGAAGAAGTACAATACAAAGGATTCGTAATTGAGGCCGATCCGGAATTATTAGAGACAGGACGATGGAGCACCTTTGTGGAAATACATAGGCACAGCGGATCACGTGTGTCCAGCAGGGTTTTTCGTGAATATGCAACTTACAACACCCAGGAAGAGGCAGTTACAGGCTGCCTGGAATTCGGGAAGCTTATTATTGACGGCGAAATCCCGGACTTAATAAAAAAACTCCCGTAGAAGGATTCTTTGAAAACAATGGGCGTCACATTCTTCGGATTCTAATCGCAGTGATCCATAGTGACTTTTGACTCATTGATAACTTCCTGTAATGTTGTTTTAATGATTTGACAACTGAATGCGACTTTTCAAATGGATATCTTTGATTTTGCTCTTTACATAATTATTAGTCGTTACAAGAGCAGAAAAGCCCAAAGCGATTAAGTTGGCTAAATCGGCTTCGGGCTTCTCCCGTAATAACCTCTCTCCATAAGGAGGAAGGAAACTACAATATAATTATAATCCCTAGTCGGCTAAAAAAATTGGGTGGGTCGCCGATTCTTACTGCATTTTCACTTTTCCTGGGAAACAGCATTCCCAGCTCGGCTGGCCGTCTTCTTCATTGCGAAGTTTCATGGTCCAATCGCCCTTGCTGACTTCTGTTGCTATGATGGCGGAACCAATTTTCTTGCCCCTCACCATAACGCTGTCACCAGGCGAAAACTTAATCTTCTGATTATCAATGAACCACTTGGGCCCCATGAAAACAGTATAAGCATTACCCTGCTCCGTCTTGAATTTCATCTGCAGACCATCTTTTACTCCGGCCATCTTCTCCATCTTCACTACTTTGCCGGGTTCTACCACAATGGCCTCGGTTCCTGTGAAGCTGCCTTCGGCCGTAACAGTTGAGGGAATTCCCAGAGTCCATGCACCTGTTGATACAGTGGACCCTGCCGCCTGTGATTTCTGAGCAAACGACACCTGCACAAACATCATACTAATTGCAACAACTAAAACAATCCCTATTGTCAATTTTCGCATACGTTCCTCCTTAAGTTAGTTAATGAATTATTTGGACCCACCCCTTTTTTTGAGCCTGCTGATTTTAGTTATCCATTGTTACCCGGATGTCAAGAAATGGTTTGCTTGAGGTTCGTGATAACTTGATATCTTGAAGCGTATATTAAGGTAATGCATAAATCACGTATTTCATTGCTAGTTTAATATATGTATTGTAGGAGACATTGTCAATAGTAGTGGATGAGATTGTCAGAAGCAAGTAGAGCGTTCGGAGTTGTAGCACGTAATCTGTCCGAGACAGCTTTCATGAGATGTGCCATTATATGTTCGTTGCTTGTGGCCTGCTATTACCGCTAAAATTAAAAATTGAATCTTGATAAACCGCAAGAGTCGTCACAATTAAGGTTGCAGGGATTTTTCTGTGACCTGTCCCCCTAAAACCGGTTCATTCTATGTGTTACGATTCAGGCAATTTGGGGATCATGATTAAGGAGGGCAGGATGAGTCGGAAGTGTTTTACGGCGGAACAGATTATCGGGTTATTGCGGGAAGCGGATGTGCAACTTTCTCAGAGCAGAAACGTTGGAAAAATTTTCCGGGAGATGTCGATCACAAGCCTACTGAATGTTTTTGTCACTCCAACAAACACCAGCTGTTGCAAGTGGTAATCCGCACTTCAATTCTAAATAGAAAGTTGAGGATAAGTAGGTGTTATACGCAACAAAAATAAGACTTCCTTGAATGGCGCATAGGTTTGACGAAGTAAGGTCCGAAGAATATCAGATCTCTGCGTCTTTACTCGAAAGTCTAAACCCGGAACTCGAAACCATTTATTTTGGGAGACGATGGGGCATCCTCTAAATAGAAAACAATACAAAGTTCTGGAAAAACAGATACGCTTGTCTTAAAATTAAATCATAAACAAGAAATATCGTATAAGAATCTCCCACAGGATCCTGAAAGCGATGCATCATGGCGGGACGAACAAACGAAACAATATACGGTTGGCTAAGAAAAATTATTGAGAATTTGAGCCGCGCTGTGTCAAGCGGATTCTCGTATTGTAGGCACGCGTTGTCCGCGCTCATGATGCGCTTGCGCAATGCCATGTTGCGCGCCGCACTTCTCGTGAGCGGCTGGCTGAAAAAATTATGGAGAAACTTGAGCCGCGCCGTTTCCGGTGGATATCCGTATTACAGGCATTCGTTGCCTGTCCGCATTATGCACTGGAGCAATGTCGTGTTGCTTGCCATACTGCTGATGAGCGGTCTCAATATTTTCGAGGCCCATCCGGCCCTCTACTGGGGCAAGCAGTCTTACGGCGGCGCTCAGATTGGGGCCCAGGAGAAGGACATCATCCTTGTCTTCATGAACGACGCGGCCTTGAAGAAATTCCGTGCCAGCAAAAACTGGCAAGCAGGCGTTGATGCCCAGGTAACCTTGGTCAATGTCGGCGCAGATGAATCCTTAGACACGACAAAATTCAAGCAACCTGTTATCGGGTTTGTCTTTGGCCACAAAGGGCTTATGGCCGGCGCCACGATAGAAGGTTCGAAATTTACCAAACTGAAAAAGTAAACAGCAATGAAAGCATGTAACTGAGGAGAACTCCCCGGCACTGCAGAATGAATTTACTGCTGGCCACGGGTACCCTTTCTACTACGATTTTTGTGACATCACACTGCTCTATGGAGGGGGGAAAATATCCCTTCTCCTTCAATACGCAGCATGAAAGGTATACTATTCTAACACAGCTGAAGTTATTTATGAATTTAGGGGATGATTTTCTATGGCAAGCACGGACAAGGAAGTAGGGAATTTTTTAGAGAAAGTAAAAGATGTCGTCAAAGAAGGCAGCTTGGACCTATCGTCTGATGAAGACTTAAGCATCGGCATAATGAACCTCATCAGCATTGAGGAGCATCTATTCTTTACAGCGAACAAGGTAAACAAAGACAAATATTATGCCCTGCTGAACGAGATTCGGGAGATTAGGAAAACCCTCCTCAAAGAAATAATCAAGGACTATGAGGGCGAGGTCTGGTGCATAAGCAAACATCTGCTTGCAGCGTCGATGCGACTCATGGAGGTAGGGACCAAGGCATTAACCAAAGGAGAAGACGAGAAAGCGAGAGGACTGTTCCAGCAATCATACAGGCTGTATATGATGTTCTGGGAGTTAAACCTCAAACTAGGAGATAAACCAATAGCAGAAATCAAACCAATCGAACCAAATCATAAACAAGCGGAATACGACCAAAAAGAAATTACCCTATTCTATGACATAGATTGTGAACACTGCAAAAACCTAGAATTTTTTCTAAACAAAAACAATCTATACACGATATTCAACATAAAGAAGAAGGAAGTTTCTTTGAACGAGCAAAACCACAGAGAAATGGAAGACCTATACAAGAAATGCATCGACCCCAAAAGAGAACTGGTAGTACCCTTCGCATCCTACAACAATAAATGCTATATGGGTGAAGAAGTGATCACGATGTTCAAAAATTGGATGTGGGACACCGTGAAAGAAAAAGGACAAACACTAAAAACACTCCTGAAAGAAACAACGCTACCGCCCCATATCAATGCATACCACGAACACTACGCCCAGATACTGGAAACAGCACTAAACTGCTGCAAGGAATAAAAATTAATATGGCTTTTTATTGAAGCGTTCCTGAAAGCAACAAATCATCAACCTCGATGAAAATGCGGTTCTTCAATCCATAATTGTGATATGGATGATGTAAGTGTTAACGGATGGATGCGAGTGGCGGGGGCAGCGGAAACATGGTTGAAATACTCTATCGCATTATGATTTTTGTTTCAAATTTGGCATTCGTTATTCTATACTATGGCTATGAAAAACATCATTGCATATCTCGATAACATAGCGGTTCACGACAAGCTTTTTGATTCCGCTCTGGCCTTTGCCTTTTTCGTCCTGCTTCATTGGGCACTGGTAAGGATATTTCTCCGGTTCCCGCATGAAAAGCAAAAAGAGTTTCTTTTGCGAAAAGCTGCTACATACTGTTCTGTATCTATTCTCGTCCTCCTCCTTGCTTTTGTCTGGCTTCGCGGTTTTCATTCCTTGAGTACTTTCATTGGTCTCTTATCGGCAGGTCTCGCCATTGTCCTCAAAGACCCAATCACGAACATTGCCGGGTGGCTGTTTATTCTTGTCCGGAAACCCTTCGAAATGGGTGACCGGGTTCAGGTCGGGAACTATGCAGGGGATGTTGTCGACATTGATATTTTTCAGTTTACGCTGATGGAATCGGGAATCGTCGGGACTTTACAAGACATACGAATGGGACGGCTTATAAAGATTTCTAATAGCATCGTATTTAAAGAGCCCCAGATCAATTTCACCAAGGGGTGGTTTCAATACATCAGGAACACCATTGAGGTATGCGTTACCTTCGAGAGCAACTGGAAAAAAGCCATGACTATCCTTGAAGAGATCGTGATCGCCGAGGGCGAAGATACTGGCAGAAGAGCAAAAGAGGACATGGCTAAGGCGTCGGAAAAGTATATGGTGCTTGATATGGGATGGGAACCCCGCGTGCTTGCAGCAATTGGTGATTATGGCGTGGTGCTCACCGCCGTGTATCTTTGCGATCCCCGTTCCCGGAGGTTGTCATCCAGTAAAGTATCGGAGCAACTACTGGAAAGGTTTTCCGAGGAAGACGACATAGCTTTTGCTTTGATACCCCGATGATTTCACATTATTAAAACTACAAGATTCCTCGCCTCGCGAAGAATGACAACTATAAAGCAAGTTTGGGTTTGAGATGGGTTCTATAAAGCCAACCATGCTAAAGGGAGATGATCTCCGCATTGCCCTTCAGATCGCCCTGGTATGTCTGGCGGCCTACCTGGGTGGTTTTTATTTCACTCACCTGTTTCATGGGGCCTCGGCAGCTATCGGTGGGCTCTGGGCGCTGATCTCCGGGGTGGTGGTGCGGACAAATCGTACCTCATAGCCTTTCTCTTTGGCAAAGAAGGCGATCTTCCTCCAGTAGTGACCGGTCGGCTCCATCCCGATAAGTACCTGGGTAAACGTATGTTTCCTTATGGTCTGTGTAACCATTGTGTGGAAATAGTCAAAGCACTTCCTGGAGTTGTAAATCTTCGGGTAACGCCCGAACACATTTCCTTCCTTATCCATGAAGCAGGCCGCGTTGAACTCGCTGCCTATGTCCATGCCTACCACCAAGGTATGACCTATTGCCTCATAAATAAATGTTACCGAAGGATAGAAGTGGTTAAGGAACG
>JBEKXK010000070.1:0-18769 GCA_049512055.1 Syntrophales bacterium
CCTCCAGTAAAATAGCTTCGTTCGAATCAACCTTGCAAGTGCAAACTCATTCCCATCTGAGAAGGTTTATGATACCGTACGAGTTACTGAACAAAGCAGTGGGAAGAGGATCTACTCTACAACCCATGCTCCCTCGCATTAGGTGCATACACAGATTCACTCTTCCCATTCTACCCCGGCCTTCACAGCCGGTAGTTTATGATATCCATTAAGCCATAAGAACACAAGGTGTAAGCAATTTTCGTCACCATTCGAATTCGATTCATTCAGGTTTGCTGATTACTGAATGAAAGGCGCTACACAAACTAATTGGGCGTGAATCTCGTCTTTAATAAATATTCTATATGTTCGATGCAAAAATCCCAATAAACAGTGAAGTAATGTCGGCAAAGTATTCTTAATCATACAGCGCTGATGATAAGTAACTCGGGCAATTACCATTTTCTCTGCAAAGCGAAGAGTGACAAGAATTGCGAGATGGAAATAATCTTGAGGTTGGAAATATGGTTGGAAATGTTCTTTAGAAAAGCGACTAATGATTATAGAATAGTCAGTAACATGTTGATATTATTATGGCGTCCCCACCGGGATTCGAACCCGGGTTACCGGCGTGAAAGATAAGTGGGGAATGCCAAGGCATTGATTTTATTAAATCCGAAAAACGAGATTTGCGGATATTTTGACGCTATCTGCAACCTCGCCGCAACCGTTTTCCTCATTTTGCAAAGGACTGGGTTTTTTGATAGAATAAGTTTAACAATTTGAGGCCATAGGGTAGCTCCCGAAAAGCTGGAAATTCCCGCCGGCCCGGGGCTCAATATCTCCGGGAAAATTGTGAGGGAAGGTAATGTTTCTTCAACCAGATTTTCCACAAAATCCCCTTAGTCTTGTTACCAGTGAAAAGAACAAACGATTTGTGGATTACCTACAGGAACGTGGCATGGATCCCGCGAAAATTGATGAGATCCTTAAGAGGTTTTATAGTTTCAGGATGGTGCTTAGAGTGTTATCCAAGAATGCGAAAAACACCGAATGGCTGGAGACTCTTGCATGGAATAAGATAGTCAAGAAGCAATATGAAAAGGCTATCGGGAACCTGGAAATACTTTTGAGTGACGAATCAATCCCATCCAGCACAAGGGAAACAATAATCAAACAAGACGTAGATAAACTGAAAAGTGTGCTAGACTTTTTTACTTCATGTTTTATGCCGGAACCTTTAATGAAACCGAAACCAAAGTCCATTCATCAGATGATTGTATTTCAAAGTTGGGCTCTATTTGAATATTTTAATAACTTTAAAAAGGGACGCACTGACAAGGAACTTTACGATCTTATCGCAGAATTATTTCGGAATCTCTACAAGGATACTGTCATTGCTGGCATAACTGGCATAGGAGAACTCACTGGCGAGCTTCTGAAAAAAAATTTCATCGATAGTGTTGGCAATTTGGAAAGAAAAAAATATGATGAGGCTGTAAAAGTTATCAATCCATATTTAAATGATTGAATTTGTTGTCATGCGTAAAACATCCATACAATAAATATTTATTTCGCAATCGCTACATAATTAATAATACGCAAGGTAAACTTAGCTCACGTTCGGAATTAACCGAGGTGAGCTTTTTTTATGGAGGCAGAAATGAAGATTGAACGGGTTATAAAAGGATTGACGCAATACGATCTCGCGGCAGCAACCGGGATTCCCCAAAGCAAACTATCGCTGCTCGAAAATGGTTATGCGACCCCATCCGAGAAGGAAAGAAAAGCAATTGCTGCTGTCCTGGATATGAACGTTGACGAACTCACTTTTCCAAAAGATCATAAAGATAGCTGCGGTGACAGTAGCAAAGGCACTGTTGAGAAGGCTTGTAAGAGAGAGTCTTGTGGAGAACAGGTTTGATGCAACCAGGCTGGTTAAAAATAAAGACGGCTGCGAAATACATTGACGTCTCTCCGCGTACTCTTCGCCATTATCTGAAATGCGGCCTAAAATATTCCAGATTGCCGAGCGGCAGCATTTTGATCAGGCGCGAGGATCTCGACATTTACCTAATGAAATTCATAGTAGCAGAAGAGAATCCAGTCGGTCAAATTGTGGACGATGTCGTAAATTCACTAAGAGGGAAGCATCAATGAAAGAGATAATTGTTGGCGGCAGAAAAATACGCGTCACGGGTTTTGTTTGGGATGACGCTAGGATCCTTGCCCGGGCCGGGTGTCCGGCAATCCTACTGCCTACGTTGGTGTCGACCGACGGCGGACGGAAGATCCTTAATAACATCATATTAAGGCGTTCATCTCCAGTGCCCGCAGAAAAAATGGATGTCGCGGACATTTTCCTCATTTGCAAGGGGATTATAGAGGTCGCTGTCGAAGATGCAGAAGCGGCGTATGCAGATGTCTTAAGTGCCGTCGGTGAGGTTGAGGACATCCGGGGTTTCACTTTGGAAGATTTCGAGATGTTTGAAATGGTGGGGCTTAACGCATGCACCTTGAATTTGCTATTTTTGGCAAATTCGACACAGATGACGTGCTTCGAAAAAGCTGTTGTCGAGCATTCAGTTCTGAAGAGAGAGGAATTGGGCGACATGAAAATCGCGTATTTGAGCGGTGTGTTCCTTCGGATAATGTTGGCTACATTCGGGACAGATAAGGCCGCAATGCAGTCTGCAGCTCGAAGAGCTGATCCAAAATTGTGGGTGATAAACGGGGGGAAGAAGGTCATTAAATAGCAACGCGGACCCTATACAAGTTAACTCAAGACAAAAAAGAAAGTGAGGAGAAAATCATGCAGCAAAAGGAATATCAAATCGGTGACAAGACATTTGTACAGCGGCCGCTTCTTATCGGTCAGGTAATTCCCCTGGTGGAGAATCTGCAGGGGATCGAGATCGATTCCATTGATGCGAAATCGATCATGCGCGCCCTGGGGCCGCGACTCACGCGGATCCTTGCGGTCGTGCTGATCCCGGAAGGCGTCAAAGTTAAGGACAGGGTTTTGGAGGATATCGAGTCTTACCTTGATGAGTTTCTATCCATTACCACGGCCATGGAAATTATCTCCGATTTTTTTACACAAACCCCGCTCTCTTCGCTGTTAGACGTGACAAAAAGACTGATGGACGAGGGAAGCAAGAGCCTAAAGATGATAGCGGAATTGTCCAGTTCGTCTCTCGACTCATCAAAGACCTCTGCCAAGGAGACGTCCGACGAGAAGACTGGATAACCTGGAACGTAACATTAGCGCGGGCGCTGGACTGGGCCGAGTATATAGCCGAGAAACGGTATGAATGGGTGAAACTGATCGGCAAATGGATCGGCGGCGGGGACGATGAAGAAAAAGAAGAAACGCCCAGGAAACAATGCAGCGATCCATTGGTATGCTCAATGTGCGGAAAAGCCTGCAGTGCCAGGCAATCTCCCCTGGTCGTTCACTGAGGAGTCATCGCCGGCGGGGAATCTTAGACGGCAGCGTCAGAAATCTTAAAGAAGGAGGAAAAGGCAAATGGGCGACAATGATGTTTTGATACAGATAAAGGCGGACGTCGCGGACATCAACGCAAAGCTCACCGATATCAAAGGCAACATCACAAAGGTTACGGACGAGACGAAGAAGATGGGCTCGGAGAGCAAGACGCAGTGGGAACTGATGGCTGCGGGGATCGCCTCCACAATTTACGTAGTCATGGAGGTCATTCAAAAGCTCGAACAATTCGCGACGGGTGTGCTCAATCTTGCCGACGCATACGGCAAGGCGGAAATGTCCGGATTGAAACTCAATGCTGTGTTGTCGGCTCATAACGTGGGCGATCTCACGGAAGCATACAAGGCATACGCAAAAGAGGTCGAGGATCTCACCGGCATACATCACACAGAGATCGAAAACCTCCAGACCATTCTCACCACGATGGGCGTCATGCCGTCGCAAATGCAGCCCGCAATAGAAGCCGCCATTGCCCTGCATAATGTCTTTGGCAAGGACCTCACGTCTTCCGCGGAGCTCGTTGCCCAGGCCATGGAGGGGAACTACCGGGCATTACAAAAATTGATCCCTTCATTAAAGGGCGCTGAAGCCGGCTCGATGTCGGCAGCGCAAGTCTTGGACATATTAAAAAAATCCTTTGGTGACGTGAATGAAGCGATCGGCGACGCATACGTGACCAAAATAGAGAAGTTGAAATCGTCATGGCTGAGTTTCAAAGAGGATGTAATTGAACCTCTCATCCCGGCATTGAAAACGGCGCTTGACCTTTTGACCGGCCTGGTTAATGCCGCTGCAAAAAGCGGCAAGGGCGTCACCGTAGATCCGGAAACCGGAGAAGTCATCCAAGGTGGGCCCTTGACCGGGATGTCTCTTGCCGGAGGCGCACAAGGCCTGCCTGCCGCGAAGACCATCAAGCCCATTAGTGACGCCGGTTTCATCGCGTCACCTTCCCATCTCAACGACGCCCTCGCGAAACGCTGGGCAGAAACGAAACCAGGGTTGGAGGCAACGACCTTTCAGAATTCTTTTTTGACAATGCCCGAATCGTCATTCACACGTACGGACTCGGGTGCGATGCAATTTGATGACATTATGGATCCCTTGGCGGCAAAGGCGACGAAGCTGTCAGTAGAATTTAAGAAGTTAGGCGGCGCACAAGGGGTCATTGACGCGTTACTCTTCGGCGAAATGAACGCCGCGGACATTAAAGAATCACTGGAGATGATCAAGACTAACTGGGAATGGTTTGAGAAGTCCACCGCGGAAGAGAGCTTTCAGGCGATGAACAAGGTGATGAATGACCAGTGGCAAATTACGAAAGATTTAAATGAAGCGAATCGTGAACGCAAAACATATGACATCTCTCAGGTGGACCTGATAAACGCGCAGATAACTGCGGGGAAGGCGGAGATCCAGGTCGAGAATGACAAATACGCTGCTATGCGTGCGACGGGAGCCGACCCAACCGCGTTGAATGCCCAGGCGATAGCAGTTGATAAGGTCCGTGAGAAGGTTAAAGATCTGAATACCGTATTAACAGTAACCACGGGAACGTTCGCGGGCGGTTTCCAGCAAGGGCTGAAAAAATTCAGTGACTCGATAGGGACAACTTTCCAACAGGCGCAGCAATTAGCGGAGAATACCTCAAATGACATGCGCGACACTTTCCAAAGTGTATTTTTTGATATGTTCCAAGGCCAGGTAAAGTCGCTCGGAGACTACTGGCAATTGTTCCTAAACAAAATGGAGAGTAGCTTCGCGACTGCCCTTGCCAATATGATGCAGCAGTGGATCGATACCATGTTGTCGATGTCTATGAAGCAAAATAGCGCCAGTTCCGAGAGCTATGGTGGCACTGGAATTGTCGGCATGTTTGTCAATACACTTTTTGGAGGGGGTGGCGTTGCGGACGTACTGGCGGCACTCGATCATGGCGGCGGCATCGCCGGTACAGAGGCAAGTTCTTACCGTCTTGTGCCGTCCCTCGCCTTCGCCGGTGCGCCACGCTACCACAGGGGCATCGGCCCTGGGGAACAAGCTGCAGTGCTCCGGAAAGACGAGGGCGTCTTTACACCTGGCCAGATGAAAGCCCTCGGGTTTCTGGCCAAAGGCGGCAATAGTCAGGGTGGTCAGGCCAGTCCCAATGTCAACATCATCTATGCCATCGACACGAAATCATTTGAAGACTACCTCAGGCGCAATCCGCGACCGATAATAAATACGGTAGACCAGGCGATCAGGGGCAATTCCGGACTGAGAAATACCATTAAGCAATATGCGAGGTGACACAATGCGGTCGCGGTCGTCATGATTAATGTGGAATCCGACTAAAACAAGAAAGGATAAGAATAATGTTGATAGATAAACTAAAGGAACTATTTCGGGGAAATGACCAGGCTATCGGACTCCTCTCAGCGGAGATCGAGGCGTCCGAGAAAGTGAAGACCATCGCAAGACGAACAGAGGTGCTGAGAGAAAAGACGGAAACTACGGAAGCCGCGGAAAAGAAGATCCCTGAGTTGAGAGGCGAAATGGAGAAGGCCGAGAAAAAAGTCAAAGATGCTGGAAAACTTCTCGGGGCGGCGCAGAAAGAGCTCAACGCGGCAATATTGCGCTTGCGGGCATTCAGTTTCGAAACTGATCGGAAAATCAATGCCCAAGATATCATTCTCGTGGAAACGGCTCCCCCGGAAATTGATGCATTCATCGACGAGATGACGAAACTTAGTGTGGAAACTATTAGTGCCATGAAAAGGATATTTGTCCCAGAGAGTAAACCAGACGCATACGGCGTAAAGGAGCCCCCACAGCCGACGGAATATCCGAAACTCGTCGAAACATCACTTCACATAAAGCAAGCAATTTTGGCAGCTAAAGAATTGAAAATAACAGTCGCTGGCGATGTCACCGCAACGCTCGAAAACCTCCGGCGCAAGGTCACCGCCGGCGGCGCGTCAGACACGACGACCGATTTACACTAATTTTTCCTGCGAGAGCTTTTCCCCTCTCGTTTGGCTGCGCCGTCTCGGTGCCGCGGCGCAGCCACCTTCTTCATCTCTCTATATGAGGAAAAAGAAAGGTACAAAAAATGATTATTCGTGAATTGAGGGATGACGTTATTCTTGCTGATTCGGCCGATATAATCCCTATAATCCGGTCCATCATTGCTGATGAAGAGGAACACGACCAGCTTAAAGAACACTTATGGAGTGCGGGTGTGAGTCTGGAAGGCAGACTGATCTTTGTCGATCTGGCAGCTCTCGGCACAATGGAATCGGCAGGCACCACGATTTACTCAATAATGAACCCGCCACTAAAGAGGGATAATTGCAAGCGCGTCATTTTGATTCATAACCATCCGTCCAGAACAGCGGATCCGTCTCCGGCCGATATCGACTTTACGGGAAAGACAATTCAAATGTGCCGTCACATTTATGTAGAGCTTTGGGACCATTTGATTTTGACTTCCTCCGGTTATTTTTCCTTCAAGGAGAGTGGCCTGTTAATCAAGGTAGAACAATGGGCAACGCGGGACGATATGGTGAAAATCCGCGAAGATATGACGTGCATTGAGGAAAATGTCCGCGATTTAAAGGCTCGCTTGCTTCTCGCGGAGCCGATTAAAGGAGGATTATAATCGTCTCAGTTTTTATATTCACCTATAATTTTTTAGAAGGAGATGAAAAATGGCCATAACAGTTACATCACCACAACCCGGCAATTTTGGCTTTCTGATCAATGGGGTCTCAGCCGATGCCAGCGGCTGCGAAGAGTTAAAAGCCGCGCCAGGCGTGGGAATGCTGCTAATCGTTGATCATATCACGATCAACAATGGCGCAAACGCGCTTTCAATTACGATCGGGCAGGGCGTTAATGCCGGGGCGGTCGAGACGGCCTTAATAGGCCCCATTGCGATGGCAGCAAACACGTCGCTGCAATTTTGGTTTCCGCACGGCATGATATTGTCTGCGAATAAGAGTCTCACGGTCGATGCGAGCGGTGCGGGTCCGATATGTATCTTTGCCCGCGGAAGGATACAATAGAGCAGACTTGCGCGTCATGAGGATGGCGCGGACCGATTGACGAAGACAACTGCACATAATGGTCAGGGGGTTTGATTGAGATTAAACGCAACAGACTCTTCTAAAACTTGGACGCGGTCCGCGGCCAAGAATCTGGTGGATCTGTCCGCCTGTCTCATCGACTGCGAATGCGGCCTTGTCTATGCGTTGCAGGATGACGATGTCTCCTGGATCGCCACTAACGTGAGAAATCTTTTTACAGATAAAACTGCATTCAATGAGTGGGTGCGTACGTGTCCCGGCATACCGGGTGATCTAAAATTGTGGATTGTCGTTCCATGACGTGAGGGACAGATACGACTGCCGGAACTGTCATGACGGATCTATCATTCATAACCTTTAAATATGGGAGGAAAGGAGGAACAGATGTCTAAACTAAACAAGAGATTTGTAACGCTGCCTGAGTTGTGTGCGATCAAAGGATGGACGAGAAATGACGCGCTTCATGAGCACATGCTGCGCCGGGGATTGCCGGTGCATAAAGGAAAGGCGAGACTGCGAGACTGTTCGGATGATGCAGACATAGACATGATGTGCGAAGATCTTGTCTTTGACCTCGAAGCGATCGATACGTGGGAAAGAAGAGGTAGGGCACACACAATGACGTCTCTAACCTCAATATCCCGCTCATAGGCGTATAAGACCAAATCGGAAAGAACGCATGGAGAAAGATCGAGATGCATACTTGCGGGTTAATACTTGTAAAGAACGCGCGAGATAATTTAAAAAATAATCACGGGTTAGTCTCCCCCCGCACCTCCTATGAGTTGATCCGATCAGATATCTATGGCGATCCCCATGACCGCGGGTCCTTCCTGGGCCTCGGAAGGACAGGGGTGTCACGACCCCGTTTTTCGACTCCGGATAAGTTCCTGTTTTCATGGGACTTTGGGACTGTATGAATGCTATGCACACTTCATGTAGGAGACAAAAATGTCACACATTCAATCCTCAAACGATCAATTAATCGGAGATTTGGAAGTCAAAGGGCTCGTAACGATGACTCCTGCCAGAGATAAAATGCCGGCCCAGTTGGAGTGTCCTTCCTGTCATGGAACCAGTCTCGTAAAACATGGAAAGAGCCCCGGGACCTGTCGGCAGAAATATCGCTGCCTCAATCCCGGCTGCCGGCGCCAGTTCGTCGCGGGATCTGATCACCTGGTAGATCCGGAGGTCAAGGCCCGCGTCATTGAGCAGCTCGTCAAGGGGATTCCGCCAAAAAAAATTGCCCAGGACGTGAGCCATGAGGGTCTATCTCAAATCTCTATGCGCTGGGTCTATGGACTTCGGACAAAGATAATAGAGCATATGATCGCGGAATATGGGGCCCTGGCCGATCACCGGACGGATCAGAAAATTAAAGATATCATTCTTAACATGCTTTCCGCAGGCATAAAGCGCTCACAGATAAAGAAAATCATCGGGGACGATATATCGCCAAGATACATTTCCAACCTTCGACGTAAAAAGAAAGGAGATCAATGCCTGGACCGAAAATCAATATAGATATGGATCGCAACTGCTCGAAGTGCGGGAAGTCCGGCGCTACTGATAACGGCTTATGCATGGCATGCATCACCGCTGAGATCAGGGACCAGGTCCAGGAACGGATCGACAAAGAGATTACCAACGCGTCGCCTGCAGCCGACGAACCGAAGATCACGAGCAAACTGATCCAGGACTGCCTCTTCGCTAACGAAATGGGCGACGGCATTCTCTACGCGACGCTCTTCCGGAATAAATTCCTATACTGTAAAAATACTCAGGAATGGTACGAGTGGAGCGGCCACTCTTGGCGGATTGACCGAATGGGCCGGGCTGTCGCCGGCGTCGAGAAGGTCGCGGAAGTCTACTTGACAGAATATAGAGCTCTGGCCGCCGCGATCTCCGAATCGGCTGCTGGCGGTGATGACGGCGTCAGCAAATTGCAGCGCTTGCAACGCGATCTACTCAAGCGCGTCAGTCAACTGCGCGGGAGCAAGCGCAGGCGAGCTTGTATCGAGTTCGCGCACACGATCGAGAATCCGCTGGCCATTGAGGGGGAACAATTCGATGATAAACCCATGCTCTTTCCGTGCGCCAACGGCGTCATTGATTTGGAGACCGGGAAATTAAGGGCCGGGTGCCCCGGGGATTATTTGACAAAATCGAGTCCGATCGCCTTTGCCGGCATCGATGAGCCGGCTGCTCTCTGGGAGAAGTCGCTCCGCGAGATATTCAACGGCAACGAGGAGCTGGCCGCATACCTGCGGCGCCTCTTCGGCTACAGCATAACCGGACTCGTCTCGGAGAAAGTATTCCCGGTGCTCTACGGGAAAACCGGATGGAATGGAAGAAGTCTCATCATAACGACGATTAGCCATATTATGGGGCACATGGCCGGCTCGATACCCGCTGAAATGCTCCTATCGCCGAAGTTTACCAAGAGTTCGTCAAGCCCGACTTCTGACATCATGAGTTTGAAGGGAACACGTTGCGCCTTCGCTTCAGAAACCGATGAGCATCAACGATTCTCCGCCGCGAAGATTAAATGGTTAACCGGAACCGATCAGCTCGTGGGCCGCACACCGTATGATAAATATGATACGCGATTTTTCCCCACCCATAAATTGTTTCTTTCAACAAATAACCAACCTCAGGCCCCCCCGAATGATAAGGCGTTTTGGGAGCGTCTGCATCTTATCCCATTCAATGTGTCTTTTGTTAAGCGGGAGATTCGGGAGACGTATGAGCGCCGCGCTATCCTCAATCTCGACCGGCAGCTCCGTAAGGAAGGCCCCGGGATCCTCGCATGGCTGGTCCGCGGCTGTTTGGAGTGGCAGAGGGATGGCCTTCAACCACCACGAGAAGTGACGGACGCGACGGAGGCATATCGCCGGAATGAGGACCTGATGGCCGACTATATTGATCAATGCCTTGTGCTCGACCCCGGTGCCAAAGAGCAGGCAGCTCCCCTCTATGCGCGCTTCGTTGATTGGTGGCATTCCAATATAAGTAAGAGTGAGCCCAGTGGAACTTGGTTCGGTAGGGCGTTAAGTCAAAAATTTGAGAAGACGAAAGTTGATGGCCGTGTCGTTTATCACGGCATAAGGCTTTCTTCTGTTCAGGTAGACGGTTAGGAGGGTTTTGTAGAATGTTTCTTTTAAACTATCTACCGCGCCATCTTCTTATTATTACTATGTTTATATGTTACTTTCTCTTTTGAGTAGATAGTGTAGATAGTATGTATAAAAGAATAGGTAAATATAAATAAAAGTGTGTGTAAAAGGTTAATAAGCGAAACTCTCCGAAACCCTCCAACCGTCTACCTGAGGCCAGAGAATATGAAAAGACGATAAAAGTAGATTTTGTTCGTGGAAACCCTCCCTAACCCGGTAACTGTCTACCCGAGGCTATAGAATATGAAAAGATGATAAAAGGTGCATATGAAAACGAAGAGCAAAGAGCAACTGATGTTCAAGGATCCCGATCTATACGGCGCGATCATCCTCGAAGGATACGAACGCGGCCTGGGCGGGAAGACCAGAAGAATAATGGACACGCCGGATATATTTCTCCTGGATGACTTCTTAAAGGTCTTTTGCATTTTAAACGCGGACGCAAAAGTGGAAGCCCATCGCCTATGGAGAGGATTTCGGATCTGGTATCATGACACACTCGGCGAGATTGCACCCAGCGAGAAATGGTTCGAGGCGCAGATGACTTCGGTTTTCAAAAAAGTGAAAGTGGGTCACTGGCCTTATTATGTCGGGATCGCTTGGAAGGTATAAGGATCAATGTCCGGCAGGCGGCCGGCCGGACATTGATCCGGGCCCCGGGTTGAGGTCCTCGAGGTAGCAGCTGGGATCTGCCGGCGTCGTGACGCGGCCGTCGCCGATAATATGCCGACTTAGGGACGGTCTCACCTGATTAGTTAAAAGAGAAAAGCAATTTTGGAGGCATTTCTAAGAATTTTACAAAGGAAAATGACAATGAAGACTTATACTCTGAGATACATCGCGAGATGGTCGGTCCGTGGGTTTGTCATGTGGCTCGCTGCGATATCAGTGATCATTTTTTTTCGTCTCCATAACGGTGCGGATGACTCTTTCTATTTCGCCTTTATTGAGGGTAACCTCTGTGCGTTCTATCTTTATATAGGTCTTGTCTGGACGCTTTATGAGCTTACGAAAGAGCCAGTCAGCCAGGATTGCTGCCATGGCTGCAACGCCGACGTCGCGTCCAAAAGTGAGGATCATCTGGGCGACAGGTTCAGAAAATGTATCTCTTTTCTCGCGGGTCGGTAAGATTCGCTTCGTAACACCCTCTGGAAGATCAGAGTTGTAAACGAGAGGCGTGAAGTTGGTTTCGATCAGAATTTCTATTTTGTCTCGCTCCATGGCCGAAACATTACAGCAAGATGATGAGAAAAATCAAATTAAAAGCGAGACATGGGGCGTTTTGCGACGCGCCGGCGTCAGTCCGCCGCCGCCAGGCATGTCGATTAATAAGTTGAGCATTGAGTTTTCGCGATCCGTGACTGCCAGAGAAATCAGCATACATGAAGCACAACCAGGCCGGGCAGGAATTATCTATGACGCGGACGACAGATGACATGCCGACCGGGAAGGGTGTCGCTTACGGGGCATCCTGGACAGTCACTTCTTTTTGGCGGGGGCTTTTGGTTCGTATTTTGCGAGAAGATCCCGGATGGCCTCTTCTAGAAGATCATTGTGGCGCTTAGATTGTTCGATAGAGAGGATTTTAAGACGCTTCATCAGGTTTGTCTCAATGGTCGTCGTGTAATGGCTGCGTTTCTTTTCCATGTTTTTCTGACTATCACATGGTCGCAGTTGAATCAATTTTTTTCTTGACAGTATTTAGATGATGCTGTAAGCATGTAAGTACAGATTTAAAAACTATCCGAAACGGTCATGAAAATTAAACTTCAACAAATTGCCCGAGATTCCTGTAGCGGCGACTCTGCAGGCGGCTTTGACCGGCCGGGATCGTCTCGGGCACTTTCTATTTGAGGAGGTACGAAGATGAAAAAGAAAAAGTATGTTGCGGCGCAAATTGAAGCGCGAATTTCTCCCATGGGAGAAGAAAACAAAATCCGTGAAGAAGGAAGCAAGATTTCGCGCAAAGCCTCAGTGACAGGCGTGGCGACGTCTAGACAGCAGAAAAGGTTTATTAAAGAAACGGCGGACTGGATCGCAAGAAATGGAGATGAACTTCTGACCAGAACTGAAATGACGAACATTATACAGGGTATCGACCCTCGGCATTTGAGAGACGTCTTTCTGGGTCTCGTCGATTTAATTTACGATGCCGGCGACGCTGCAGAAGTCCGGCGATTTATGAGACGGGGGTCAATGTACACTGACTGGATCATAAAGTATGGGCCACTCAGAAGAGATGAGATAGCAGGTTTAAGTAAATCAGTCGATTGCTTGTCTCGAACGGCCGCGAAAAGGGCAGTCGCCTGAGAAGTATCGTTGCAACTGGCGGCCGGCAGAGCACAGGAAGGCGAGGCGATAATGGTTAATGAAGACAGCATGACATTACTGACCGACTACGGCGGGCAGGATATATCTGATTGGTGCGCGTCCGAAAAGTTTCACGGTTGCCGTGCATACTGGGACGGCAAAGATCTCTGGACGCGCGGCGGCAATATCATCAAAGCGCCCGCGTGGTTCAAAGAAGGCCTGCCCTTGCAGCATCTCGATGGTGAAATGTTTGCCGGTTATGGCAGATTTCAGGAAGCCAGGATCGCAACCCAGTATGGAAAATTTACCGAACACATTCGCTATGTCGTTTTTGACGCTCCACAGATTGCCGGCGACTGGGAATCAAGAGTGGCAGCGGCCGCGATGCTGATTTCCGGCGCTCCTCGTGCAGAAATAATCCGCCACTGGAGAATGCAGGATGTCATGGTTTCTTTATCTGAAATTAAATTGCGCGGCGGTGAAGGGCTCGTGGTGCGGCATCCAATGGTCGCGCACTATGAAACAGGCCGATCGAGGAACGTCGTAAGAATCAAGTCATGGCCATACTTGCCGGGCGCGGAAAGGGCCGCGACTTCCATTCTCTCTGGCAGGGAATAGGGAAAGGGGGCGATGACGGGACGCGCAGTAGATATGCGGCCGTGGGAAAATTACGGGCAAATCGATGTTTGAAAGGGAGTAACCGAGTGGGCGTAAAGGTAAAGGAAAAAGTGAAAGGATCCGGCGAATGGTGGATCTTCATCAATCACCGGGGTAAACGCAAAGCAAAGAAGATCGGCAATGAGAAGACAGCATTTGAGGTCGCCAGGAAGATCGAGGCAAAGTTGACCCTGGGAGATATGGGATTGCTTGAGAAGGAAAAGGCGAAATCGCCAGCGTTCAAGGAATACGCCGACAGATGGATATCCATAACAGTGCCGGCGACGTGCAAACCATCCACTGTCGCCAGCTATAGGGACATCCTGCGGGTGCACGTCGAGCCCGTCTTCGGCAAGCGGCCGATCGATGAGATAGACCGGGGGAGCATCAAAGAATTCCTGATGAAGAAGAAATCGGAGACCAGGACATTTCTAGTGAAGGGAAAAAAAAGACGCGTCCAAGGGTACTCCTCATCGACGCTGCAGCACATCAGGAATACCATCAGCGGTATATTAAATCTTGCGATGGACGACTGCGTCCTAACTGTCAATCCTGCGCACAGGCTCGGCAAGATTATGCAGAAGAAGGATCTAAGACTCGACGCTGAACCGCTAACGAGGGAAGAAATATCGGTCCTACTGGAGACTTTCCGCGAGCACTATCCGGCGCATTATCCTTTTGCGCTCACGCTGGCGCGGACGGGCATGCGTCTGGGAGAGGTCCTGGCGCTGCAGTGGGGAGATATTGATTTCAATGGCCGATTCATCACGGTTAGGCGAGGCCTATCCAGGGGAAAGATTGAGACGCCAAAAAACGGCAAGACCAGGCGCGTCGATATGTCGCGTCAACTTACGGCGACGCTTCTTGAGCTGAGACGGCAGAGGCACAAGGAGAGACGGGTCGAGGATCTCCGCCAGGACCACGGCGAGGATTCCGAGCTGATCTTCATGACGGCCTCACAAAAACCCCTGGTTGCCTCACATTGGCGCTCCAGGGTATTCAATAGAGCTCTGGCGAAAGCTGGACTGCGTAAGGTCAGGATCCATGATTTGCGGCACAGTTATGCGAGCATCTTGATTCAGTCCGGCGAGTCCCTGGCCTATATCCGGGACCAACTGGGCCATCACAGCATCAAAGTTACCGTCGACATATACGGACACCTGGCTCCGGACGGCAATAAGGCAGCCGTCGATCGCCTCGATGATAACACAACCATCCGCAACCCAGGCGCAACCGGGGACAGGCAGCGGCAGACAGTCAATACTTAAGTGTGTGATAAGATTTGGCGTCCCCACCGGGATTCGAACCCGGGTTACCGGCGTGAAAGGCAAATTTAAAGAGATATCTAAGTCACCTGTTTTATTATAACTATTTGCTTTTATTAAAATCTGTGTGTCCCCTTGTGTAACCCCGTGTAGTCATTTTATCCCGATTTCCAAAAAAAGGACACACAGAGGGACACACATTTCAATGCTGGAAAATGTAGTTTAATTTAGTATCTCCTAATTCTCTTTCTGCAAATTCCGTTTGATAAAAGTGAATGGCTTTCCTTTTTCTTCGATCTATTCACAATAAGGCGCTTGACATTCGCCATCATTTTGAG
This sequence comes from Syntrophales bacterium, assembly GCA_049512055.1. Lineage (GTDB taxonomy): Bacteria > Desulfobacterota > Syntrophia > Syntrophales > UBA2185 > Fen-1135. Next base: position 15,298 of record JBEKXK010000070.1, read on the forward strand.
TAAATTTACTCACGGTATTGAGTAAATTGTTAACTCATGGATTTGACACATGTTTAAAAGACCTATTTTGAACACGATAAAGGGACGAATTACTGAGCGCCGGCGATTTATGCAGGTTATCGTCGGACCACGTCAAACCGGTAAAACGACCCTAGCCCGGCAGTTGATTGATGATCTTGGCCTGCCGAGTCACTATGCCTCGGCGGATGAACCCACACTGAAGACTTCTACATGGATCGAGCAACAATGGGAAACTGCACGGATGAAGGCACGAGCCAGTGAACACAAAAAGGCACTCCTCGTATTGGATGAGGTACAAAAGATAGGAACCTGGTCGGAGGTCGTAAAACGTCTCTGGGATGAAGATACAGCACTGGGCGGAGCTTTGCAGGTAATCATCCTCGGCTCATCTCCACTTTTAATACAGACCGGTTTGACAGAAAGCCTTGCAGGACGGTTCGAGCTGATTCCAGTTGTGCACTGGTCCTTTTCTGAGATGAAGGAAGCCTTCGGCTGGAATGTGGAGCAGTACATCTTTTATGGAGGATACCCGGGCAGCGCGGATCTGATCAGCGATCCGCGACGATGGGCAAACTACATTAAGGATTCCCTAATCGAGACAACGATTTCACGTGACATTCTTCTCATGAGACGCGTGGATAAGCCTGCCCTTCTACGGCGGCTTTTTGAGTTGGGCTGTATCTACTCCGGGCAGATTCTGTCCTTTCAGAAGATGCTTGGCCAGCTTCAGGATGCCGGAAATACGACTACACTTGCCCACTACTTGAACTTGCTGGAAGGGGCAGGTCTACTAATGGGATTGCCCAAATACGGAGAGCGTATAGTGCGGCAGCGGGCTTCCAGTCCGAAGCTCCAGGTACTCAACACGGCCCTGATAACGGCACAATCGGGGTCTGATTTCGATGCCACCTTGAAGGACCGGGAATACTGGGGACATCTTGTAGAATCTGCCATAGGTGCAACACTGGCCAACGGTTTCAAGGGCACGGGTGCGGAGCTGTTCTACTGGCGGGAAAGAAATAGAGAGATAGATTATATCATCAGGAAGGATGATATGTTAGTGGCCATGGAAGTGAAAAGTGGCAGAAGCAAAACGAATCTGCCAGGAATGGACTCCTTTGCCAAGGCGTTTCCTGTTAAGAGAAAATTGTTGATTGGCTCTCAGGGCATAGCCTTGCGTGATTTCTTCCTTACCCCGCCGGAGCAATGGTTGGAATGACCGAAGCCGGACTGACCTCACAGGAACATTAACCGAAGATTGAAATCCGCCCTATAAGCGATTAGCAGTGCGAAGGCAGGGTAGACGAAACTTCAAATGCAATCGAGGCATGCGGTCTCCGTACCGGTTTATTGAATGCGGGATATAACATGCAAAAAAATAGAGAGCGTTTTTCCACCTCACGAACTTGTGAACTGCTTCCTGAAACAAATAATGGATAGACAGCTATGGATAGTGTATATTTGATATCATATTCAGTAATAATTTTGCTGAAGAAATTGCTATTGACAAATTAACTGGTATGGTGTCCCCAGATTCGTGAGGGAACAAAATATGACCACAAAGGAATTAGAAGAATTATTAGAAGGCGGAATAGAAACGCCGCGCATTGAATATAAAGGGCGGTGTGATTGGAGCGTTAATCTCTTTGCCAAGGGTATTCTGGCTATGGCAAATGTTGAAGATGGCGGACGGATTATTATTGGTATGGAGGAAAAGAAAGGCGTCGGGTATGAAAGAGTGGGCATCACAAAAAAAGAAAAGTCAACGTTTATCTACGACAATATGCGTGATCAGTTTGCATCTTTTGCTTCGCCTCATGTAAAGTTCTCAGTAGATTTTGCCTGTGATAAGAAAGGGCTGGAGTTTGCTATAATAACAGTAGATGAATTTAGAGAGGTGCCGGTAATCTGTATAAAAGCTAGCAATGCTGCAGGCACGAAAGCGCCGGTTATCTATTACCGTAATACAGATAAGAAAGTGGAAAGCGGGCCGATTTCAAACTATCACGATCTTCGCGATTTACTTGAAAGGTCTGCCTTGAAAATTCGTTCACGGTGGAAGCGATTGGGTGTATCTGCACCAGATAGTGTACAAAAAGCTCTCGATGATGAGTTAGGTAATCTAAGATAAGTATGACAGAAGAAACCTTAAATAAAATTAAATCTCGCGGATACTGGCGGATAAATTTTAGACCTTTAGTCATAGGGCAAAAATTAGAACTACCGCAGTGTAAAAATGTGGTCGAAAGAAATGCTGTAAACTTTCGTGGCTGGGATTATCCCCACTTTCCTCAACGTCGTGGAGATGACACCGATTTGGTAGCTGGAAATGAATACTATGAAGGCTGGATAGATTGGGGTGCCCATAAAGAAATTTGGAGAATGTACCAGAGCGGACAGTTTATTCACTACAAGGCTGTAGAAGAAGATTGGTTTAAAGAGGATGGCTGGTATGGTGGTACACAATTTCAGAAAATAGAACCAGGTACTATTCTAGCCATACTTAATACAGTATACTTAATTACAGAAATTTTCGAGTTTCTTTCACGTATAGCAAAGACAGGTCTTTTCTATAAGGAAGGCGTTATGCTGGACATAGGACTTATTAGAACTGCCAAGCGTCAATTGGTTATGATGGATCCGATGAGAGGGCATTTGTTTGATAAATATGTGGCAAGAATTGATGCGATACCATTTTCCCATCAATATAGCAGTGACGAAATCATTCAGAATGCGAGAGAAGAGGCTCTCAAGGCAATCGTGCATATTTTTCAGAGATTCGGATGGGATAATCCACCGGTTGAAACGTTCAAAAATGATCAAGAAAAATTAGTGAGACGTCAACTTTAGGGTGATTGGATTATACTAGGCGGTTCTGAATGAACCTCCTGACCAACGCATACAACAATAATTCAATCTTTCAATACGTAATCATTAGTCGTCATAAGCACCCACGACCGCGCAGTTGTAGGTGGAGACGAGAGCCGGTACATGTCATATTTTTATTGCATGCTCCTGAGTATTATCGGATGAAATCTGCTACACAAAAGCATCTGTTACAAATCTCAACTTCAACAAATGTTCGCTAACTACAACTCAGCATGATGAGGTTATTGATAAGTGTAACCTGGGAAAACTTAATTTGATGCTGCCTGTAAGCTCGAATCCTGGCTTTTAGCCCGTATGAAACTCTCCAACTAAACCGTTCTATTCCCTGCGTGTTTGTTCTGTTCCAGGGGAAGGGTCTTCCCCTGGGTAGTCGTGCAAGGAAAAAAAACATATCCCCTCAAAAAAAATCTTGACAGATTCATTTGCCAGGTGTAGATAAAAATCAACCATATCATTTAACTTCACATTTATCATTTAACTACTCCCCGGCACAGCGGAACAACATGTTCGCCTAACGAAGCAATGAAGTTTTGCAGTTTATGATTTAACTACCTGGCGATAA
>JBEKXK010000071.1:0-18707 GCA_049512055.1 Syntrophales bacterium
TTCAACATGGCTTCCGTAATGTCAAAATCAGCAATTACGCCTTCCCTCATGGGTCTGATAGCCACGATATTGCCGGGGGTTCGTCCCAACATTTTTTTTGCTTCCAGGCCGACGGCAAGGACTTTCTTCGTTCCCCGCGAATCCTTCGAAACGGCGACCACGGAAGGTTCATTCAGTACAATTCCTTTGCCCTTCATATAGACCAGCGTGTTGGCCGTCCCGAGGTCGATGGCAAGATCATTGGAAAATTTTCCTAAAATATAATCAAACAGCAAGGCCCTTCCTCCTTCTTCATCGTATCGGTGTCAATATCTGCAATCCTATCACGAAAGGCTTTTTTATACAGTATTTCGCTTTCCTAATCAACGACTTTTTAAAAATGTATTGCATTTTGCGAACGGCTGTAATACAGATTTGCGCCTAATATCACAAATAAGGAAATAAGCCATGCTTGATCTAATGCGGAAACACGCCAAGAACTGGCTCGTGAAGATCTTACTGGGAATGGTTATTGTCGTCTTTATCTTTTATTTCGGCTCTACACGCTGGAGGGAAAAGGCGGAGGCCATCGCCATCATCGACGGCAGGGTCATCCCTTATGTAGAGTTCCACAAGAATTATCTGAAACTTGTTGACGCCTACAGAGAGCAATACAAAGGGGCGCTCACGGATGATATCTTGAAAGGCCTGAATCTTAAACAACAGGCATATGACAGCATCATTAACCAGGCCGTTATCCTTCAAAAGGCCAAGGACTTAGGCATAGAGGTTTCGGAGGAAGAAATTAAGGGATCTATTCTCTCCACTCCTGCTTTTCAAAGGGACGGCGTTTTTGACGAAAGGATCTATAATCAGCTCCTGCGCCAGAACAAGATGACGCCGGCCGATTTTGAAGATAGTCAAAGAATGTTGATAACAACGGTAAAACTGGAAGACCTCATTCAGAGCGCTGTCAAGGTTTCAGATAAAGAAGTATTTGATCTTTACCGGCTTCAGAATGAAAAAATTAACGTACAATATCTCAGCCTTTCAGCGAAGAGCTACAGGCAGAAAATCAGCCCTCGCCGTGCCGATCTGGAGTCTTACCTGAAGGAACATGAGAATGCTTTCAGCGTTCCTGATGAAATTCAGATCAAATACATCTCATTTCCAGGCCGCAATTTTACATCCTCCGTGACGGTATCTGATGCGGAGGCGACCGACTACTACACCCGCAACAAAGATAGATTTATGAAAAAGGGAGGCGCAGTCGCTCCATTTGCAGAAGTCAGGAGTAGGATCGTTGATGCATTGAAGCAAGTCCATGCCATGCGTGTGGCCGCCCTGGAAGCTAAAAAAGCGCACGATGAGATTTATCAGAAAGAAAACTTCGACGAATTCGCAGGGAAGAGCGGACTCAGGGTCAACAGCACAAATTTTTTCAGTGCGAAAACCCCTCCCCAGGAATTCAGGCAGGCGCATGACTTTACCAAAGTTGCCTTTGGCCTTCAAAAAGATGAGATAAGCAATGTGGTCTCGGATGATAACGCATATTACGTTCTCAAACTCATTGCCAGAAGACCCGCCCATGTCCCCTCTTTCAATGAAATCGAGAAGGAGGTCGAGAGGCAATTCGTCGAAGAAGAATCCGCCCGCATGTGCAAGAAGGACGCACTGGATATCCTTGACCGCCTTAAGAAGGGAGAGGCGCTCACAAATATCTCCCAGGAAAAGGGCCTGAAGGTTGAAGAAACAGGTCTATTTATGCCGGCTTCCGCCATGCCGAAAGTCGGCTTTTCCCGGGACATGAGTAATGCCCTCTTTCAGCTTTCTGAAAAGCACCCTTATGCGGACACTGTCTATGACATCAACGGAAACCTTATGATAGTGAAGTTCAAGGAAAGAGGGAAGCTTGATCTCAAGGACTTCGAAGCGAAGAAGACAGCCATAGGGACTCTGCTCCTCAGGATGAAGAAAAGCGAAGTCACTGTATCGTGGATCATGAAAAATAAGGAAGCCATGATCAAAGAAGGGCGGCTGAAATTTACGAAAGACATCAAAGATATTTAAACGAGCCGTGAAGTTCAGGCACATCCAAGGCGTGCGTCAAGAGATGATGACATCAGATTCTTGGACGGTGATAGGAGACGCCGGAGGTTGGATAAGACGTTCGGATGAGATAATTGCAAGGCAATGGATATTTCTCATACAAATAGAGGCACGTGTCTGAATTCCTTCACGTCCACCAACCCCCTGTCTGTAATCTTCAATTCCGGGATGACGGGCAGCGCCAGGCAGGAGAGCGCCATGAAAGGCTCTTCCATCTGGCACCCTAAGCTTCTTGCGGCTTCTATCAGCCCCTCCCATCCATGAACCACCTTGCAGAGAGGCTCGTCCGACATTAGCCCCGCAATGGGGAGAGGCAGCCTTGCCAGGACCTCTCCATTCCTGACGGCAGCGAGTCCTCCTCCCATTTCCTCAACTGCCTTTACAGATCCATATATATCCCGGTCATTGCATCCCACGGAAATTATATTATGCGAGTCATGCGCTATCGAAGAGGCAAGAGCGCCGTGCTTTAGCCCGAATCCCTGAACCATGCCAAGTCCGATTTTTCCCGTGCAGTGGTGGCGTTCGACAACGGCAATCTTGATCAAATCCTGTTCTGTATCCGATACTACAACGCCGTCTTCGAGAGGGGCCTTTCTGATGATCCCTTTCGTGATGATTTGATCCGGTATAAGGCCAATTGCGCGGATGAACTCCCCCTCCTTGGGTATGGCAAATGAATCCGGTCCGTAGGCGCTGATATTCATGGGAGAGAGATAGTTCATGAAAGACGTCTTGGGAAATTCGGCGGTCAGATGTCCTCTGTCATACATAATGCGTCCGTCTTTTATGACGGTTTTGACCGCCACCGGACTGAGAGATGATAATATCAAAATGTCCGCCCTGTAGCCCGGTGCCACGGCGCCGAGATTTCTTAAGCCAAAGAAACGGGCCGTGCTAAGAGTGACCATGACGATGGCCAAAAGAGGGTCGATCCCTTCACCAGTGGCTAAATCTATCAGATAGTTCAAGTGGCCTTTATGCAGGAGGTCATGAGGATGAAGGTCATCCGTAACGAGCGAACATCGACCCGCGGTCGCTGCCGAAACGATGGGGAGAAGGGTTTTTAAATTTTTTGCCAGGGTTCCTTCCCTGATCATTATGTGCATGCCGAGTCTGATTTTTTCTCTTGCTTCGGAGAGTTGCGTGCATTCATGGTCAGACCGAAGACCCGCTGTAATATAGGCGTTTAGGTCTTTGCCCGAAAGAAGCGGGGCATGACCATCCTTTATCATATCGGAAAAAGCGGCAATCTTTTCCAAGACTGCAGCAGTCCCTGTTATGACGCCGGGGTAATTCATCATTTCAGCGAGACCCAGTACCCGGTTGTGATCTTTCAAGACCATCAGGTCTTCGACGGACAGTTCCGCCCCTGATGTCTCGAGGTGGGTTGCAGGGACGCACGAGGGGAGCATGAGGTAAAAATCTACAGGGAGTCCTTGGGAGCTCTCAATTATGTAATTGATGCCTTTTCGCCCCATGACATTGGCAATCTCGTGCGGATCAGCAATAATTGCGGTGGTCCCGTGAGGAAGAACGGCCTTTGCAAGTTCAGGTGCCGAAAGCATTGTGCTTTCGATATGGAAATGACCGTCGATGAAGCCCGGACAGATGTAATGTCCCCTTGCGTCAAGACACTTTTCTCCTTCGTATGAACCGGTACCCACGACAACACCGTCATAGATTGCCACATCTGTTTCGATGGCCTCGCGAGTAAATACATTGATCACCCTGCCGCCTTTCAATACCAGCTCGGGTGCGATTTCACCGCGTGCCGCCCGGATACGATTTCTCAACACACCGTCCATGCTTGGCCTCTTTATCATTTCATGTCCGGCCTGTACTCCATGTAGAAGCGGTAAAATGCCGCGATAACCAGCGCATGAGAAATTGCCCCCTCCCGGATCAGACGGGGGATTTCTGAAAGCGGCTGGAGGACTACTTCGATGTCTTCCCGTTCATCCTGAATCAATTGTCCCACGGGAAAAACATTTTCGGCAAGGAAAGTGTAGCAGAGATTGTTCTGAATGGCGGGGTTCGGATGTACGGTTCCAAGAGGAATCAGTGTTTCTTCCCGGTAGCCCGTTTCTTCCCGCAGTTCGCGCCGTGCCGCTTCCTCCGGTGAGTCGGACGGTTCCATGAGTCCTCCGGGTATCTCCAGGGTCATATCCCGAATGCCGAAGCGGTACTGTCGGATCAACACCACTTCCTTCATGGGTGTCAGGGGGATGATATTTACCCAGGATGGCGACTCGAGAACATAAAAATCGTGCGTTTCGCTTGTACGCGGAGAACGGGCGCGATCATGTCGCAGGTTGAAAACCCGGTAGGATTTGTCTACATGGCTTGAAATAATTGTCCAGGGCTTGAGAAGCATAAGAAACCTCGAAAGTCTTCGTTTATATTACAGGGAATTGTTTTGGACGTGTAACATCTTTCTATCAATAATAGATCGTTTCGTCTGGTGCAGGGATTTCTCCCTTTGGTCCATATGACGCGGCCTTGCGATAACGGTCTAATAAAGAAGAAATGGTTATCGGATCGGCGCTGTATAGCACGACGCCGGGGAAAAATGAAGAAAAACAATTATGGAGAGCCTGGCACAGAATGTCTTTACAAACTGTATTTATCAATGCTAATTTTAAACAATAGATAATTTCTCTTACCCACGACTTCAAGGAGACGAAGATGAGCTTCATAAAAGTAAGATTTACAGATGACATCGTAGACATCAGTTCAGAATTAAGAAAGAGCATCGATGAAGTTTTCTCGCTTATCAATTCAACTTTTACGGTTTTCCAAAATGTCTGGCGGCCCCAAGTGGATATATATGAATCACCTGATGAGATCATGATAGTTACAGATATTGCCGGTGTGAAGACAGAGGATCTATATGTGGAGGTTCATCGCAGAGTACTGAGAATCTATGGGAAGAGGGAAACGCCGGTGGAGCGAAACACGAGATATCACCTTGCAGAAATAACGTATGGTTATTTTGAAAGAAATCTTTCCCTGCCGCTACCCATTGATACCGAATCAATCACAGCGACTTACGCAGACGGGCTTCTTCAGATACGCATGACAAAACTGCCCCTGAATAGAGTTCGCAAAATACCTATTCAGGAAGACTAATAAGACCGGAAATAATTCGTGCTGCACGGTTCAATAAGGAATTCATTTTGGAGGTTCCCATGGCAGAAGAGAAATCAACTGATGAATTAAAAGTTCTTAAGATACCGGACATTTTACCTCTCGTGCCGTTATTCAATGTCGTCGTATTTCCGAATATGATGTTTCCGCTTGAGGTATTTGGCGAGCAAACCATGACGCTCGTAGATGAGGCGATGGCTGCAGACCGCATCGTAGGCCTCGTCATGTCCAAGAAATCACAGGCGGAGATCAAGAATCAGCCCGAGGATCTTTATGGCATAGGGACAAGTGTTGTGATCGTGAAGATGGCAAAGACGGGCGAGAATGGGGCGACCCTTCTTGTACAGGGTGTGAGCAGATTCAAGATCACGGAATTTGTGGACGGCAGGCCTTACATGCGGGCCCGAGTGGAAGTAGTTGCAGATGAGGTCGAAAAGGATATCGAGATAGAGGCGCTCATGGCAAATCTTAACGTGTTGTTTGACAGGATGGTCAAATTGTCGCCTGTTCTGCCTCAGGAGTTTGGCGCCATGGCCAAGGCGATCACTTCTCCCAGCGTACTTGCTGACGTAATCGCCTCGATCATAAATTCCGTGCCTGCCGAAAAACAGAAGATTCTGGAAATACTCGATGTGAAAGAGCGCCTGAAGGAGGTCACGAGGCTCATAAGCCACCAGCTGGAAGTTCTGGAGCTGGGCAACAAAATACAGTCTCAGGTAAAGGAGGACATCGACAAGAGTCAACGGGAATACTACCTCCGTCAGCAGCTCAAGGCGATAAAGCAGGAATTGGGCGAGACGGATGAAACAAATGTTGAAATCGCAGAATACCGGGCCAAGATTGAGAAAAAAAATCTTTCCGGAGAAGCAAAAAAAGAAGCCGAGCGGGAGCTTGAGAGGCTCTCCCGGATGCATCCGTCTTCGGCTGAGTATACTGTTGCGTCGACCTACCTCGACTGGATGACCGCGCTTCCCTGGAATGAAAGCACGGAGGACAACCTTGACATCAAGAAGGCCAGAAAAATTCTGGATGATGATCACTTCGGCCTGGATAAGGCCAAGAAGCGCATCATAGAGTATCTTGCCGTGCGCAAACTCAAACCTGATTCCAAAGGGCCTATCCTGTGTTTTGTGGGCCCTCCCGGCACAGGCAAGACATCACTCGCGCTTTCCATAGCACACGCCCTGGGCCGCAAGTTTGTCCGTATTGCTCTTGGGGGTGTGCGGGACGAAGCGGAAATCCGCGGACACCGCAGGACATATGTGGGAGCCCTTCCCGGCCGGATTATCCAGGGCATAAGGCGGGCCGAATCAAATAACCCCGTATTTGTACTCGATGAAATAGACAAAGTTGGCAGTGATTTTCGGGGAGATCCATCGTCGGCCCTGCTCGAAGTACTCGATCCGGAGCAGAATTATTCCTTCATGGATCATTACCTGGATGTGCCCTTTGATCTTTCTCATGTCATATTTATAACCACTGCTAATATACTCGATACGATACCCCCTCCTCTGCGTGACAGGATGGAGGTTATCGAACTTCCCGGATACACGCTGGACGAGAAGGTAAAAATTGCCGAGCGCTATCTTATCCCGAGGCAGACGGCGGCCAACGGGATTTCCCGGGAGCAGATCAGCTTTACAAAGAGCGCCATAACCCTCATTATATCAGGCTATACACGGGAAGCCGGACTGAGGAATCTTGAAAGGGAGATCGGCACGATATGCCGGGGAGTAGCGAGCTCGGTGGCCGAAGGGGAGCTAAAGAAGGCATCCATCACCGTGAAGGATTTACACAGGTATCTGGGGCCCATACGCATTATGTCTGAAGTAAGTGCGCGGACCTCCAAACCCGGTGTGGCAACAGGCCTTGCATGGACGCCGACAGGCGGCGATATTCTTTTTGTCGAAGCAACTGCCATGAAAGGGAAGAAGGGTTTGACATTGACCGGTCAGCTCGGAGAAGTCATGAAGGAGTCAGCCCAGGCCGCCTTGAGTTTCATTCGCGCCAATGCCGGCGATCTCGGGATATCAGTAGATTTTTTTGAAGAGAATGACATTCATATTCACGTACCTGCCGGAGCAATTCCGAAGGATGGACCTTCGGCAGGCGTTACCATGCTTACAGCACTGACCTCGCTTCTGACCGGGAGGACGGTTAGGAAAGACCTCGCCATGACCGGCGAGATTACCTTGCGGGGATTGGTGCTCCCCGTCGGCGGCATTAAAGAAAAGGTATTAGCCGCCCACCGTGCCGGCATCAAGATAATAATCCTGCCCAAGTGGAACAAGAAGGATCTGGTGGATATCCCTCACAAGGTCCAGAAGGACATGCAATTTTACTTCGTAGATGATATGCTTGAGGTCTTGAAGATTGCCCTTGAGAAATGACGTTGGGTTGCCTGTGATTCTGATAATTCATCATCGCTTTTCTATCAGATACAGATGGGATATTCCCCAGAAGATAGGCCTTGACAGGACAATCCGGAAACCTTGCCCTTTCATCATACTCTCCAATGCCCCGGGGACGGGAAACCTTGTCACTGAGTCCCGCAGATACCGGTAGGCGTCATAGTCGCCGGAAATGAGACCGCCGATTATTGGCACCACATATGTCAGGTATACCCCATATATCCATCTGAAAATCGATCTTTCCGGCAGGGAAAACTCGAGGACGGAGAAACGGCCGCGGATACTCAAGACCCGGTGTATCTCCGCGAGGAAAGCCTCCAGATTATTCATGTTCCTGATCCCAAAAGCCACCATGGCCGAGTTAAACGTCTCATCCCGGAAGGGCATGGAAAGGGCGTCACCCTGCACCACGGAGTACCGTGCAAAGAGGTCCTGCTCGCGAGCCTTCCCAAGGGCACGCAGAAGCATTTGCCTGGAGAGGTCGATGCCTATGACGTCTGCACCGCTAAGAGCGGCAGGAAGGGCGAGGTCACCGGTGCCGGTCGCTATATCGAGAACGGTGTCACCGGCACGGATCTCCAGGAGACTTATGGCTGCCCTTCTCCATGCTTTATCGAGCGATAATGACATTATCGTGTTGAGCAGGTCATAGGTGGGCGCAATTCCATCGAACATCTTCCCTATGATTGACGGCCTCTTATCCATCAACTCTCCAATCCAGGCTAATCAAGGGTTTCGCTATTTTTTTTCCTCTCACGGCATGTATTCGATTGAACGTTTCGGCCTTCTATACAAATTTAATTCGCAAAGATGCAACAGAAAAATCCCTACAGGCTTGAGTGGGATTATCCCTGCGATTCATCAAGATTCAATCTCTGATTCTTGTGAGAACAGCAGTCTGCAAACGGCAAACATATAATGGCACGACTCATGGGAGCTATCCCGGACAGAATTGCGGGTCCAACTCTGCCTGTTTACCATGGTAGTATTAGCCTACTACTATACATCCATTAAACCACTATTGAAATACGGAATTTATATATTAATATACGCGTGACGATATCATTTTATCACGAACCTCAAGCAAACCATTTATTGACTACAGGGTAACGTTGGGTTACTAAAATCAGTAGGCTCAAGAAAAGAGGGTGGGTCCAAACAATTTATTTAACTTACTTAAGGAGGAAGCTATGCGAAAGTTGGCAATAGGGATTGTCGTGGTTGTTGCAATTAGTATGATGTTTGTGCCGGTGTCGTTTGCTCAGAGATCACAGGCGGCAGGGTCCACTGTATCAACGGGTGCATGGACTCTGGGAATTCCCTCAACTGTTACGGCCGAAGGCAGCTTCACAGGAACCGAGGCCATTGTGGTTGAATCCGGCAAGGTGGTGAAGATGGAGAAAATGGCCGGAGTAAAAGACGGTCTGCAGATGAAATTCAAGACGGAACAGGGTAATGCTTATACTGTTTTCATGGGGCCCAAGTGGTTCATTGAAAATCAGAAAATTAAATTTATGGCTGGTGACAGCGTTATGGTGAGGGGCAAGAAAATTGGTTCCGCCATCATAGCAACAGAAGTCAGCAAGGGCGATTGGACCATGAAACTTCGTAATGAAGAAGATGGCCAGCCGAGCTGGGAATGCTGTTTCCCCGGAAAGGTGAAAATGCAGTAAGAATCGGCGACCCACCCAATTTTTTTAGCTGGTTTTGAACATTTACCCATTGTTAAGCGCGGCTCTTGGCTGTTAAAAGGATATTCGCCTCCCTTCTGCAAGGAAGGCAGGATGGATGCTGTTTCAGCAATCGAACTGAGATTTGATGACAGTATTGATGCTAATTCTGTCTGTAAGGCTTTCTTAAGCGGTTTACGGACGATATCCGGATCGGCCTTCCCGCTCTTAGGGAAGGCCTTTTATCATATCTTAGATTCAGTAATATATTTATCCGGAAAAGGATGTGACAGTGATGACATTACGATGGCTGTGGAAAGGACTATTGGTATCTCTCTCTATTGTCTTCTTGAATCATCTGCTTGTTCCCGCCGTTTTCTCTGCAACAGACGACGTACCGAGGATCACGGTTCAAGAGCTGAAGGCGAAGATAGACAGGGGGGAGGACCTGGTGATTGTCGATGTCCGAACAGGCAAGGATTATGAAGGAAGCAAGATCAAGATAAAAGGGGCCGTGAGGATTCCCATAGTTCAAATCGAAGAAAGGTACAGGGAACTCCCCAGGGATAAAGAGATCATCCTTTATTGTACCTGACACAATGAAGCCACCAGTGCCCGTGCGGCACAGATACTACTGGACAGGGGTTTTAAGAAGGTGAGCGCTCTTTTGGGCGGGTTTCATGCCTGGACGGATGCAGGGTATCCCACAGAACCCAAGTGACACTATTGCCCGCTCCTATTTCTTTATTGACTGGAGGGGAGAGAGGGCAACTCTTCTGTCTTTATTGCGCACTTTCCGGACTTGATTGTGTTAAGTTCAGTACGGTCATAATCTTGGGAAGGACACACTTCCGGCACCATCAAGATTTTTTTATGGCACGTCTTTGACTAGTTTCCATTTTTCCCGATATTTGTAGATGACGGTGCATTATGGGCTGCACCTTACATTTGCGGTTTCTCGAGAAACTGAAAAACGCGGGTCTCTTAAAGCTTCACAATCAAGAGGTCAAAGTGGTTATAGGCAGGAAGCGTCGTCGGCTACTTCGCGTTCACGTCGAACTGCTTCGCGAGCAGATTGTCGAAGGAGCGGCAGTTCCAGCAAATGATCCGGCCGTCCCTGTCGATCAAAGCCTTGACGGGCACGCCACCGACGCCATAACTCCGGTAGACTTTGCCTTCGTCATCCAGGAGGATGGGATAGGGGATGTTGTATTTTCTTGAAAAGGCTGCCACCTTTTCCTTCGATTCCATGACATCGATCATCAGGAATACCAAGCCTTTTGTATTGTATAAGGAATATATCTCTTTCAGTTGGGGAATCGCGCCGCGGCATTCGGGACACCAAGTTGCCATGAAATACAATACGATTGTCTTTCCTTTATAATCGCTCAGATTGACGTTCCGTCCGTCCAAATCTTTTAAGGCAAAATCTAAGGCACGGTCATCCTGATTCGCTCTGGCGCTTCCTTGTTCCTGTGCAATATAAGGGACGGAGAAGAATATGACGACACTGAACACCAAGATGAAACTCCTGAGCCATCGCAGGGATGTTTTCATAACGGGCCTTTCTTAAACTCATAGTTGCTGAGACTCTCGACTATCTCTCTCTAAGTACAATAGAAAGAAAACGATTGACTGTCAAGAACAAAAGAAGGCAGGAGACGCGCGTGACATGCTTGCCGTCGTTGTCTTTCGAATTTTTCTCAGTATTGTCAACACCACGTAAGTACAAGCTTCCTCCTGTCTTCCGTTTCTTGTGGCTGAAACTTCCCTTGAAGTTATTACACGGCGAGAATCATGTTTTTCTTACTTAGTCTTGACATCGCCAAAAGAGATTCCGTACCATAATTGCATCGGCGCTTCTGAAGTTACTATTTTTTTGACACATTTGACCAATTCTACTATATTTGACGCACCAAGAGAATCTTATCAGACAGTGAAGAATGCATACAATGTTGTCAGTTCTTGCTGTTCGACAGTCTCGTACCACCGAGATTAAAGAATTAGCTCCCTTCTCATAGAGACGTAAGGATCAGAGGCAGGAAAGAATGTTGCCGCGTTTACTTAGAGGATCATCCGGAAAAGGACAGTACAAAATTGCGTGGAATGACGATCCATACAGTGGACAGGGAACATTCACGTGGCCGGACGGAAGCCAATATACGGGAGAATGGACGGATGGCTCCCCGCAAGGAATGGGAACATACGTGTGGCCCGATGGCAGCAGATTTGAAGGTGAATGGCAGGAGGGCCTTCCAAACGGACAGAGGGTCTTGACCCTCGCTGATGGTACCCGTTATCAAGGTGCATGGAAGGAAGGGGCCATCAACGGGATAGGGACGTTGACCCAGCCTGATGGAAGCAAATATACGGGACAATGGAGAAACGGCAGTAGAAACGGAGGGGGGTGCTAACGCTCCCGGACGGCAAGAAGTACGATTGCGAATGGGAAAATGATATGTTCCATGGAAAGGGAACTTTGACATTCCTGGGCGGCTCTGTGTATGAAGGGAAATGGAAAGAAGATAAGTTTTACGGCATAGGGGTTATAACACTCCCGGACGGTTCGAAACATGAGGGCGAATGGTCCGGCAATAAATTTAAATTCCTCCTCAGAAAAGAGAAAAGATAGTTATCAAAGGCCGAAGTTAGGCATTTCTCCTTGGCGATATCGCGCCAGATCATAATCTCGAGAAGCATGTCACGCCCTTGACAGACAGATCCTTTCTCCCTATACTAAAAGAAGAAATTCATATCCCCTAAGGCGAAGGTGAATGATGGCGGAACATAAGACGACCGAATACCTGCGGACTTTTTTCGACGTGAATCAAACCATTTTTTCTTCTCTCTCTCTTAAGGAAATACTCAAAATTCTGGTGAAGAAAACTGTCAGTACCCTTGGGGCCAAGGCCGGAAGCTTGAGGCTTCTGGACGAACAGACCAAACGTCTGGAGCTGGCTGCCTCGCAGAACCTCAGCAAAAGGTATCTTAACAAAGGCCCCTTGAGTTCCGACCAAAGCATTCCGGAAGTTATGGAAGGGAAAGTTGTGCTAGTTAAGAATGCCCATAACGATTCGAGAATTCAGTATAAGACAGAGAAGATAAAAGAGGGCATCAACACCATCCTGTCAGTTCCAGTAATTGCGAAAGATAAGGTCATCGGCGTTCTCAGGCTTTATTCAGGGGAGCCCCGTGACTTCAGTGATGAAGAGATCGAATTCGTCTCAGCGCTTGCAGAGATGGGGGGGCTCGCCATCGCTAATGCGAAAATATATGAGGATGAGGGCGTCAGACTTTCTTCCCTTCTCAAACACATCGGCATCGACATTCCGGAGGAGCGAAAAGGGCCGAAGCGGCGATTAAGGCCGTTTGCCATGGAACCGGTCGATCCTTCCCAGAGCCTTGAGTATTTCCGGGCGCTCCATGATATTGCCAGGACCATCTTATCCACTCTGGACTCACGGCGGGTGATAGACCTGTTGATTGGAAAAGTGCTTGCGATCACGACAGTAAAGGCGTGCTCGCTGAGACTGGTAAACGAAACGACCAGGGAGCTTGAACTAGTTGCATCTGAGGGACTGAGTGAAAGCTACCTCCACAAGGGACCCATCCATATGGAAAAGAGCATCCGTGAGACCCTTAAGGGCGTGCCCGTCCTGATCCTGGATGCAACGGCGGATCCGCGGATCGAGTATCCTCATGAAAATGCCCGGGAAGGAATTGCCTCAATCCTTTCCTTGCCTATCATAGCCGCGAAGCGCGTCATCGGGATCATCAGGCTGTATTCGCAAGAGATGAGACAGTATAGCGTGGACGAGGTGGCCTTTCTTTCGGCCGTGGCAGAGCTCGCCGGCCTTGCCATCATAAATGCCAGGCTGTACGAAAAAATCAAGTATGATCTTTCCTTCTGGAAGACGACGCTGGAATATCTCGATGCAGAAAACGTCCAACGGAAATAATCTGTGGATCCCGGACGACCATTTTTTGAATTCGGCGGCGAGCGCATTCCCCGCAGCTTGCTGCAGAAAGCTTCAATTTTGCTTCGACGTCAGCGTATTCTATACTACAACATATGGTCGAATCTTCCCGGGGGTCCAGGTGTCCGGCAGGCCTTCCCGCGCAAGACCTGAGGCTCGATTCTTAGTTGATCTAAACGAGAGTATGAAATGAAATATATTGATGAGTACAGAGAACGGTCCCTTGTAGAGGGCCTCTTAGCCGCCATAGACAAGATCGCAGGGAAGATAGGTAAAGAGATTACTCTTATGGAAATCTGCGGAACCCACACCCACGTGATCGGCCGCTTCGGAATCAAGAAGCTCCTCCCGGAGAATATAAGGCTTGTTTCGGGGCCCGGCTGCCCTGTCTGTGTCACGTCCATCCACGATGTTGATAAGGCCCTTTATCTTGCCGGAATGAAGGATACAATCTTTGCCACCTTTGGTGATATGCTCAGGGTCCCGGGCACAGGACGCGCAAGCCTGCAAAAATCGCGGGCAGCGGGAGCGGATGTCCGGGTGATTGCGTCTACGACGGATTGCATTGACATTGCCGAGAAGAACACTGCAAGAGAAGTGGTTATGATGGGCATCGGTTTTGAAACAACGACACCAATGGTAGCCTCTGTCGTGGACCTCTGCCGGAAAAAAGGGATTAAAAACTTTTCCGTCTTCTCCGTGCACAAGGTTGTGCCTCCGGCTCTCAAGGCCCTCATCGATGACCCTTCCTTAAACATCGACGGTTTTATCTGTCCAGGGCATGTAAGCACGATCATAGGTTTAAGTCCATATAATGTAATCGCAGAAGCAGGAAGGGCCGCTGTCATTACAGGCTTTGAGCCCGTTGATGTTCTGGAAGGGATACTGATGATCTTAGGCCAGATTGCGGAAGGGAAAAGAGAGGTCGCCATACAGTACGCAAGGGGCGTCAAACCAGAGGGAAACCCCCGTGCACGGGATATCATCAACCGGGTCTTCCGGACAGGAGATGCAGACTGGCGGGGGCTTGGCAGAATACCGGCAAGCGGTCTTTTTCTACGGGATGAGTTTAAAGCCTTTGACGTGCTTGAAAAATTTGACGTCCCCGCTATTCACTCAATAGAGATCAAGGGCTGCAGTTGCGGGGACGTCCTCAAGGGCGTGATGCTTCCCGGTCAGTGTTCGTTATTCAGAAAGACATGCACGCCGACCAATCCCATAGGTCCCTGCATGGTGTCATCAGAGGGCACCTGTGCGGCCTATTACAAGTATCATCTTGATTCTTAAGAGGCGCTTCTTATTTCTTGGAAGAAAAGAATAATCTGAGTCTTCAAATGACAAGTGCGGGAGCGAAAAAAATCGGTGATTAAGAGAGTACGCTACCTGTTTTCCGGCGTTGTTCAGGGTGTGGGATTCCGCCCCTTTATCTTTCGCATGGCAACAAGGCATTCGCTCTCCGGCTTCGTTCAAAATCGTCCCGACGGGGTCGTAGTTGAGGTGGAAGGCCCTGAGGACGCCATACATTTCTTCATGTCCGGCGTGAACAAAGAGCTTCCTCCTATTGCCGACGTCTCGGGGATTTCCTCCGAAGAAGTGGGAATAAAGAACGACAAGGCATTCCGGATTATTGAGAGCGAAGCCCGGGGGCCCGGGAAGGTTCACATTGCGCCCGACATTGCCACATGCGGCGATTGCCTGAAGGAACTTTTTGACCCCACCGATCGAAGATTTCGTTATCCCTTCATCAACTGCACGAACTGTGGCCCCAGGCTGACGATTATCAAGGATATTCCCTACGACCGGATCAACACGTCCATGTCCTGTTTCCCTATGTGTCCTCTGTGCCGGGAGGAATACGAAAACCCGGCAGACCGCCGTTTTCACGCCGAACCGAATGCCTGTCCTGCCTGCGGGCCGTCACTCAAGCTTCTTGATGGAAAAGGGAACCCCCTCTCCGACAGAGACCCTCTTGGGAAGGCCATCGAATTTCTTCTCTCCGGGTATGTAGTCGCCATAAAAGGTCTCGGGGGTTTTCATCTTGCCGTCGATGCGGCCAATGACGAAGCCGTAAAAAGGTTGAGGTCACGGAAGTTCAGGGAGGAAAAACCGCTGGCTCTCATGGTGAGAGATGTGGAAACGACCGCGCGGATTTCCATGATAGGCAAAAAGGAGGAGAATATTCTCCTCTCTCCCCAGCGGCCCATAGTTCTTGCCAAGAAGAGACAGGGGGATGCAGTCTCCCATGCCGTCGCCCCCGGCGTATCTGATTTCGGAATCATGCTCCCTTATACGCCGCTTCATCACATGCTCTTAGAAAAACATTTTCGCGCCCTCGTTATGACCAGCGCAAACCAGGTAGATGAGCCCATATGTATTGATAACGGGGAGGCGATAAAGCGCCTCGCCGGCATAGCCGATTACTTCCTCGTTCATAACAGGGATATCCTCGTGCGCTGCGATGATTCCATCGCCACTGTATCTTGCGGAGAGAAAAGAATCATCCGCCGGTCCAGAGGCTTTGCCCCTGTACCCATCGCTCTTGCGAAGTCTTATCCGTCCATCCTTGCCCTGGGGCCCCAGATGAAGACGACCCTCTGTATCTTGAAGGGAAACCTTGCTTTCCTGAGCCCCCACATCGGCGACATGGAAACCCCGGAGGCGAGAGATTTTTATCAGGAGACCCTTGGTCTCATGAAAAGGATCGCGGAATGTGACCCCGGTATTGTTGCCTGCGATCTCCACCCCGCCTATTACACCACGATGATTGCAGAGGGACTGACGGCATCCCGTGTCATCCGTGTCCAGCACCATCATGCGCACATCGTAAGTTCTATGGCGGAAAACGGCCTCGAGGGTGAAGTTATCGGCATTGCCATGGACGGAACGGGATACGGCACGGACGGCACAGTGTGGGGCGGTGAATTCCTCATCGCATCCGAGTCGGCCTTCACACGCATCGGCCATCTCACAAATTATCTCCTTCCGGGCGGCGAGAAGGCCATCAGGGAGCCGTGGCGGATTGCCGCGAGTCTCCTTAGGCAGGCATACGGTAATGAATGGCCGGACGTTGCCAAAAGCCTGAATATAGTTCCCCAGAAGAAGTATTATGAGACCATGGACAGGATAATGGCGCAGAGGTTCAATTCACCCCTGACTTCAAGCCTGGGAAGGCTCTTCGACGGTGTTGCGGCCATTTTGGGGCTTCGCAGAAAGGTCACCTTCGAAGGACAGGCGGCGATGGAGCTCGAAGCCATGGCGAGGTATGGGAGCGGCAGAGTCATGCAATTCGCCATCGAAGAGGTCGGAGGAGTCATTAACCTTGATTTCTCGCCCATGATTCGGGCAATCACTAAAAGGCTGCAGGCGGGAAAGGACAGTGGCGAACTCGCATTCTCCTTCCACCTGACCTTGCAGGCGGCCTTCCGCAAAATGGCCCGGACGATACGCGATAAAACAGGGCTGAATCGCGTCGTCCTCAGCGGCGGGTGCTTCCAGAACCGCATCCTCACTGAGGGAACGATTGCGGAACTTGAGAAAGCGGGCTTCGACGTATTTTTTCATAATGCAATACCGACGAACGACGGCTGCATCTCTCTCGGGCAGGCCGTCTGCGCCGGCGCTCAGGCAATGCGGTAATTGACCGGTTGTGATCTTTGAAAATTAAGGTTTTGCGAGAGTATTGATGAGAGCCTTGAAATTAATAATATCAATTATGAGAAATTCCGGGAATCGTAAAAATATGCTCTCATGGAGGGAAGGATGGGACTGAGCGTCGGCTGGCGCCAAGATATGGACGAGCCTTACGGCAAGGGCGGCCTACGCTGCTCTTGCCTTTGGAATGAAAAAGGTGAACTTGCTTCCTTTTCCCTCTTCGCTTTCCACTGTTATGCCGCCGTCATGCAATTCCACAATGTACTTAACTATCGAGAGCCCTATGCCTGTGCCGCCGATTTTCTTCACGGCAGGGCTGTCCACTCTATAAAACTTTTCAAATATTATTGGCAGCGCGTCCGTTGGCATTCCGAGTCCCTCGTCAGAGACCGAAATATAAATTCTGTTGTTCCTGTCTTCCATGGTGATATGAATATCACCGCCATCCGGTGAATACTTGACGGCATTCGAAAGGAGATTGCTCATAACCTGTATTATCTTATTTCTGTCGACTGTTATCTTCTCGGCTTTCTCGGGCGCTGTGAGAGATATTCTGTGCTTGGCCGAAGCGCTCTTGAACGTACTGTATACTGTGTTTAAAAGCTCCTTGAAGTCTACTTCCTCCGGGGAAAGGCTCAGGCCCTTGCCCGCGTTTATCCTTGACAGGTCAAGCAGGTCGCCTATGAGCGCACCCAGCCGCAGGGTCTCCTTGTTTATGATGCCTGCATAGCTCTTGATCTTCTCCGCGTCGAGGTTCCTCATCATCATCTCGCTATAGGCCTGTATCGGTGTCAGCGGCGTCCGGAGCTCATGCGAGACCATGTTTAAGAAGTCGGTCTTCATCCTGTCAATTTCTTTTGACTCTGTGATGTCCCTGAATACCGCAACGGTTCCGGCGATCTCGCCCAATTCGTCGATTATGGGCGCGAACACAGCGGCAAAAATGTGCTCCCTGCCTCCTATCTTGAATACGACCTCTTCGCGCAGGGAACTCTTCGAGCTTGAGACCTTCGAGAAATTGTCTATAACCTCTCTGTTCGAAAAGCTTTCCCTAATGGCTTTGTTTATCACCTGTTCCGATTTTATCGAGAACACCTTTTCGGCGAGTCTGTTTGCCACAACTATTTTATTTTCCCGGTCAACGGCAATAACTGCATCTTCCATGCTTTGTACTATTGATTCGATACGCTGCTTTTCGATTGCCAGGTTGATGTTAACCTTCTTCAATTCCTTGTTCAAGTGCTCAGCGCGTTCTTCCAGATGTTCGTACAGGTTCGTGTTCTCAATGGCTATGGCAGCCTGCGACGCCAGTGCCGCCAGGAATTTTGTCTCGCTTTCCGAAAAGCTCTCCGCACCCAATCTGTTCACCACCTGGACCACGCCTATTATCTGGTTTCGCACCTTTAGCGGCACGCAGAGGATCGACCGAGTGATGAAATGTGTTTCCGCATCGACGCGCTTGGCAAAACGCGGGTCTTTTGACACATCCGGCACAAGCAGCGACAACCCGGTAGAGGCCACCCAACCGGCTATGCCCTCGCCCTTCTTCAGCCTGATCTTCTTGACTTCCTCTTCTTTCGGGCCTGTGGCGACTTCAAAATAAAGTTCGTCTGTCTGCCGGTCGATAAGAAATACGGAGCTTGCTTCTGCCTGCATGACGCGCTCCGCCGACTGCATAATAATTTTCAACAGCTGTTTCAGGTAGCGCGTGGAGTTTATTACTATGCTTATCTCCATCAATGCCGTCATCTTGGCAAGTT
>JBEKXK010000072.1:0-28695 GCA_049512055.1 Syntrophales bacterium
CATGTTAGTGCTGACGTTCATATTTGACATTTGCGGCAAAGCATATTTTTCATCCGGTGAGCTCGCCACACTCTGTGCGTCCAGCACTTCTGTTATAATCATGCCGTTTCTCTCGGCATATTGGGTCATCGGCTTGGGCAATAGTCGGGAATTATCCGACACAAATGACAGTCCTTGCAGGTAAGGTTTGCTGCCTTTCGTTTTTTTCGTGATTATCCAGTCGAGGGTGAGCTGCACCGGCGGGCCGGCGCCTATGGTGTAAGGTGTTGTCCTTCTCGTCATTGAATACGTGTTAGAGGCATTGACGATCTTTTGGAGGATTGCAGCAGTATCATCACTACCAACTATCTCCACCGAATGATAATTTTTCCAGTTGGACTGGATCATATTCTTCAAGGCGTCCGGTATCCGATTGGAGAAATCCAAAAAAATCGAACTTCCGTCATCCAGTTCAACAATAGGTATTGTGGAACAGTCGATCGTAATCTGCCCTAACTCTGGAATGGGAATATAGTATTTGCCAAGCGTTATGAGCGCTCCATTCATTCTATTGACGACGTCTCTTATAATATCAAGATGCGCTCGTGGCAGTATAATGGGTTTATCTTTGGGTTTATCTTTGGCTTCATCTTTAACAACTTTAGAGGATGATTCGGCTTCCTGAGCTTTGGCCTCCTGTTTAGTAATGACTATGCTTCTCCGCGGCAGCAGCAAAGTCTGCCCGGGATATATCATGTTGTAGTTTCTGATATCCGGGTTCATCTGTCTTATATCATTTAAAGCTTTTCTAAGCTCGGGCAACTTCACATTCAGCTCACGCATGGCGATCCGGCTTATGGAATCGCCTTTTCTTATCGTATAATTCAATGTCGAGGAGCTCTCTTCCCCCTCTGGAACAGCGGGCCGTTCCATTTCGGGGAGTATAACGACCTGGCCGGGTTTGATTTTATTTAGATCTTTTATTTCAGGGTTTAGTTTCTTTATTACTGTGAGTCGGTGTGCAGTTATTCCCGCTTGGGCTCTCATGATCTGTAACAGCCACTCCCCTTCCTTAACTACATACGGGTGTGTCTTTGCACTTAGTGTTGCTGTCTTTTGAAAGGAAAGATGGGCCGTATCCTCCTCGGCAAAAGAGTCGTACGATGTGACGGTGAGAAAGGTCAGGGAGAGAAGAATGAGATAGAAAAATCTCAGACAGGGGGTGCCCATAAGTATACCTCATTAAAATATTACACCGCTTTAGTAATCTTAAAAGCGGTTCTTACATACCTAACTAATTAGGTTTCTTGTTAGCATAATTACGTCGCCGTGCAAAGTAAAATCTCAATATCATTAGGTTCATTCAATACTGGGATTATGAGCTTCGAGGATTTTCGGATTGCCTTTATTGAATATCAATGGTTGCAAGAACAGGCATTAATGATATAATAAACGGCATTGATAGAGAGATGATCACACTTGGCAAATGAGGATGACAAATGACTAATATGGAGAATAATCCGGCTTTTGTCAAAGAGCTCCAGGCGAGGTTTGATAGAAAATTGAAGGAAAACGAAATCTCCGTATTGGAATACTGGAAATCGCAAATTGATAAACTGCTGTCCATGAAACCAGACGGCATTGCATCACTCCAATCGCAGATAAAGAGAGTCTCGGATATGATGGACAATAGAATAAAGACGATGAAAAAGGAATAATATGGACAGCATAGCGAATTTTTTATTTGAAGTTGGCATGTTAAAGAAAACACCCAGAACAGGTTTTAGGTTCTTGGGATCCGGCTGCGAATCGGTGGCCGAACACATTCTACGAACGATATTTATCGGCTATGCCTTGAGTAAGCTTGAACCTGGTCTGGACGAATTGAAGCTACTGAAGATATGCCTTGTCCATGACCTTCCCGAAGCCAGAACCGGCGATATGAACTATATGTATAAGAAATATGTCACGGTGCACGAGGAAAAGGCCATAAGAGAACTGACGCAAACAGTCTTCTTCGGCGATGAAATTAAATCCGTCATTGACGAATTTAACGAGAAGAAGACAAGGGAGGCTCTTATTGCACACGATGCCGACCAGCTTGCTCTTATCCTCCAGTTGAAGGAATATGGCGATCTGGGCAATAAATACACTGATGACTGGATCGAATTTGCGAGAAGGCGACTTCACACCGAAACTGCAAAGAAACTGGCTCTTAGCATCATTAGGACGGATTCCTCCGAGTGGTGGTTCAAAGATAAGGGCGACTGGTGGGTCAATGGTTGCAGCAATGATAATAAATAGTGATGAAAATCTTCTGTTGCCAAGAGCTACTTGAAGCACCGCTCAGAGTAAACCGGACAATCTAATTTTTCCACGACATAATTGAATTCGGCAGCGAGCGCATTCCTCGTATGTTGCTGCGGGGTAAGCGAGCGAATGCCGAACGATACTGTTCCTTAAGAATCGAAGATTCTCCGCAGCTTGCTGCGGAGAGCTTCAAATCATCACACGGCCTCGTGCGCAGCGCCTGATTGAAGGCGAGGAGCCGCACAGTATTTCATTGCGGCTGGCGCAATCCCGCAGCGAAGCGGATCGGAAAATCCGTATGATTGCAGCATGTGAACAACTGCCAGAATGTTTACCGATTCGGTATTTCCCCCAGGAATAAAAGTGGCGTCGTAATTAACGGAGATGTTTGCCCGGTGAACGAGGTCGTATGACGGGTAATTTTTACAAGCTGTTTCTCACGTGCTTAAAATTAGGCTTTCGTGAAGCGTTGAATTCACAATTCTGAAGGCTCTCTTTGCCTTGCCATCGACGGCTGGATTCTGTTCTCTGCTTGACAGTAGTGCAAAAATACCCTACATTATCGCCGCTTTTACTAATTGAGGAGAACAATCGACCATGGCCACAAAGAAAAAGAGAAGAACGGATGAGATAAAGGTAAAGAAGAAAAAGAAACGCATGAAGAAGTCTATTCTTTTTTTGATTATTACTACCGTTGTAGCGTGTCTCATACTTCTCTTTGTAACCATTTTCGAATATGTGTTCCCGCCAACCAAGGACAACGTCGCAAGGAAGGAAAAACAAGAGGTGGTATTATATTTTTCCGATGCGAATGAACGATTCTTAGTTCCGGAAAAGAGGTATATTCCCAAGGAAGAGAATGACCAAGCCAAGGCCGGGGAACTGATAAAGGCTTTGCTTGAAGGCTCTAAGACCAAGCTTGTAAGGACCTTCCCGGAAGGAGTAGCGCTCGACAATGTTAGAATAGATGATAAGCAGACTGCTTACGTCAGCTTTGACAAGAATCTTATCAAACAACATCCCGGCGGCAGTACCAGCGAAATGGCGACAATATACTCGCTGACAAATACCCTGATCCGCAATATCAACAGCATTAAAAGGGTGAAGCTATTGATAGACGGAAAGGAAGTGGAGTCCATCAAAGGGCATGTTGATACGAGGAAGCCGTTCACCATGAACAAGGACATGTTGGCGCCGGGTGCAAAAGAAGGATAACGCAGGGATAAGGAATTCACTCTCGGGTTAGTCCATGGCCTCAAAAAAGAAACTTTCAAGAACAAGAAATATCGGTGTGGTGGCTCATATTGATGCCGGTAAGACCACTGTGACCGAAAGAATACTCTTCTACACAGGAATATTATACAAGATGGGAGAGGTTCATGACGGCGAAGCCGCAATGGATTGGATGCCGCAAGAGCAGGAGAGAGGAATAACGATTACTTCAGCTGTTACGGCCTGCACCTGGGAGAATCATGAAATCCAGATAATCGATACACCAGGCCATGTGGATTTTACCATGGAGGTTGAACGGTGCCTGAGAGTTCTGGATGGTACATTAGTTGTGTTTTGCGCCGTTGGCGGCGTTGAACCGCAATCAGAAACAGTCTGGCACCAGGCCGATAAATATGGCGTCCCCAAAATAGCTTTCATCAATAAGATGGACAGGGTCGGTGCAGATTATTTCGGTACCATAAAGACCATGGGCCAAAGGTTTAATTCAGTGCCGCTGCCGATACAGATACCTCTGGGTGAGGAAGATCATTTTAAGGGCATCATAGACCTGGTCAAACAGAAGGCCGTTACCTGGGATGATAGTACGCTGGGATCGTCTTATGCGGTGTCAGATGTTCCATCTGACGTTTCTCCACACGTAAAAGAGCATCGCGAGAAACTTATTGAATCACTGGCCGAGATGGATGACTATATTGCGGAGAAATATCTGGAAGGAACAGTTATTTCGGAAAAAGAGATAATCAGAGCCATCAGGCAGGCAACAATTTCTTTAAAGGCTGTTCCCGTAATGTGCGGCTCTGCCCTGCGAAATAAGGGTATTCAGCCGATACTTGATTCAATCGTTCATTTTCTTCCCTCACCGGACGATATCCCTCCGGTTAGGGGTTTCAATCCTGTGACGAAAAAGGAAGAGGTGAGGTACAGCCGCGATGACGAGCCCCTTGCTGCCCTAGCGTTCAAGATCAGGCAGGATGAAGGGAGAAAGTTGACTTATTTGCGGGTTTATTCAGGCCTCATAAAGGTGGGCGATGCCGTATATAATGCCAGTAGCGGGAAAAAGGAAAAGATTGCGCGACTATTGAAGATGCATGCCAATAAACGGGAAAGAATTGAAAGTTGTGGTGCCGGAGATATCGTTGCCGTTCTGGGTCTCAAGGATACAACAACGGGAAACACGATCTGCGATGAGTCCCGTCAGATTCTTCTGGAGCCCATTGAGTTCTATAAGCCCGTCATAAGTCAGGCCATAGAGGCCAAGACACCGGCGGATCAGGAAAAGCTTACCATCGCGCTCGCTAAGCTCATGGAAGAAGATCCCACGATTGAAGTCAAGTATAATGAGGAGACCGCTCAAACCGTAATTTCGGGCATGGGAGAGCTTCACCTTGAAATTGTCATTGATAGATTAAAGAGAGATTTCAACGCCCATGTAAATGTCGGTAAACCGAGGGTTGTCTATCGGGAAACAATTCAAAAGAGAATAGGAGTCGAGGGACTCTTTGAAAAGGAACTTGGCGAGAAAAAGCATTTTGGTCATGTTCGCTTATTGCTTGAACCCAGAGGCAGAGGAGAAGGAAACGAGATTGTCATGCAGACCGGCGAAACCGCAATACCGGAAGAATTCCATGCTGCCATTCACGAAGGCATTGAAGAAGCGACTCTCAGTGGTGTAATCAATGGCTACCCTATTGTGGATATCAGGGTGACAGTGACTGGGGGATCATTTAAGGAAGGCGAATCTACGACGCTTGGTTATAAAATAGCGGCATCATCAGCCGTCAGAAATGGTTGTTTGCAGGCTGATCCCATAATGCTTGAGCCGATCATGATGGTAGATGTCATCGTGCCGGGAGAATTCATGGGTGAAGTCATAGGAGATATAAATGCAAGAGGCGGAGAGATTCAAGCCATCACGCCAAAGGGGACGATAAGTGAGATCAGGGGTAAGGTGCCTCTGAAGGAAATGTTTGGATATTCAACGGACCTGCGTTCTGCAACTCAGGGCAGGGCCACTTTCTCCATGCGCTTCTTTGAATACGGGAAGAGTTGATTTTCATGGATGAAATTATTGTGTATTCAATACCGAGGGTAAAAAAAGCTGACCCATTGCAGCGTAATTATCTGAGCAATATATGTCAATGGTCCTAAAGTTCATAAAAAGATTGTACAGGGAGCGGTTTGTTCAGATCGCCATTGTCATACTGAGTGTTATCTTTATCAGTGCAACCAGCGTATATTATTTTGAACTTGCCAGGGAAGATTCTAACATTCGTTCTTTGTGGGATGGAGTTTGGTGGGCTGTGGTAACCATGGGTACTGTCGGTTATGGTGACATATATCCCATAACGGCAGGTGGAAGAGCAGTCGGATTGATACTCATCTTTGCAGGTGTAGGATTGATGTCTCTCTTTACGGCAACCATCGCCTCCATATTTGTCGAAAGGAAGATAAAGGAGGGTAAAGGTTTGGAAACTGTCAAGGAGAATAACCACATTGTTATATGCGGCTGGAATCAGCATACGGAAGAAGTTCTCCAGGTGCTTACGACGTACGGCTCAATGGAAGACACGCCAATCATCCTGATAAATGAACTTTCAGTTGACGATGTCGATTCCCTCAAGCTCAAGTACGACAGATACAATCTTAAATTTCTCAGAGGTAATTACGTCCATGAAGATGTTCTTTCCAGGGCCAATATAACGAAGGCTGCCTTTGCCTTAATTATGGCAGACACATCAGGAAATCATCCGCACGAGCGGATTGATGAAAGGACAACGCTTGCCGCCTTGACAATCAAGTCTATAGCACCCAATGTTAAGACTATTGCCGAATTATTGGATGGTGAAAACAAGCAGCATTTAAAACGAGCAAATGTTGATGAAATCGTTGTCAGGGGTGAACATGTAGGTTCACTGCTCGCCAGTGCGATTAATTCCCCCGGTCTCCCTAAAATATTTTCGAGCATGCTGTCGATAGGCGACACCAACAAATTGCGGAGAGTGGAAATTCCCCGAAGTTTTGTCGGCAACACATTTAAAGAATTGTCATCATTTTACAGGGAAAAGCGGCACGCTATCCTGATAGGTCTCTTAACAGAAAAGAAGGCAATGAAGTTGGCGGATATCTTATCGGATGATACATCCATTATTGATACCTTTATTAAGGATAAGATAAAGGAATCAAAAAAAGATTTTTTTTATAAAAGGGAAGAGACGCAGTTTATCTTAAATCCGGATGACGGATACATCATAAAAGACGGGCAATTTGCTGTAGTACTTTCGAGGGCAATGCCAGTGAGATGAAGTGATGAGAAAGAGTCTCTTATGCGTCTGGCATAGAAGGTTCCGACAGTTTCTGAACCTTAGTAGATGCTGCAAGACATGCAGAGGTTATACTTTGGGGGATAATTGATGGATAAGGACATTGCTGCATTGAAGGATATTGCTCTTTTTAAAAACCTGACTCCGGAAAAAATCCAAAAAATTATGGATATCCTGCGTAAGGTTACATTTTCGGCCAATGAGGTCGTCATGAGGGAGGGCGATATCGGAGATACGATGTATATTATCTTGGAGGGTACCGTTGAGATCGCAAAGAGTCTTGTCATAGACGACGCAGATAATGAAGAGTCGGGGAAGAACAAGGTATTTACGAGACTGGATGGCCGGCAACGCGCCGTCTTTGGGGAGATAGCCCTCCTTGAGGAACTGAGAAGAACTGCTTCTGTAAGGGCAGTTACGGATTGCGTTATGTATGAAATGAAGAAGAATGACTTTTTGAAGGTTGCTGAAGAAGACCATGAACTTGGTTATCGCATACTGTTAAATCTGGGGCGGATTGTGAGCGCAAGATTAAGAAGAGCGGATGAAGACACGGTAAAGCTTACGACAGCCCTCAGCATCATGTTGCACGAGGCATAATTTTTTTTGGAAAGGGAATGATTTAACAATGGCAAGAATAAACGCTGATGACGAATTCCGCAGCGAAACATCCGGCACACCCCTACTTGACAAGGATAAATTGCTGAAGAGTATTTTTAGGATAAGTACTTTTCTTACCGCTCCCTCCAATGTGGATGAAATACTGGCCAGAATTTTGGATGAGGTTGTCGATACCATGGGTTTCGACATGGGGATAATCAGGCTTCTTGATGAGACAAAGCAGCATCTGGAAACAAAGGTTGTAAAAAATTACAGTCCCGAAGAGACGGAGAGGGCATTTTCCGTAGCCCTGAATATCCACGAGCATGATTGTCTGTCGACAAAGGTGGCAAAATCTGGTCAGGTCATTGCCATCGAGGACGCTGCGACTGATCCGAGAATCACGGAAACTGATCGTATGCTGACGAAGATTCTTAGTAAGGGTTCCATTGTATGCGTGCCCCTGAGGATAGGTGATGATGTCATTGGAACAATAGCGGCGTGGTGCAAGGAGGAAACCAAATTTTTCACCGAGG
Organism: Syntrophales bacterium; assembly: GCA_049512055.1. Lineage (GTDB taxonomy): Bacteria > Desulfobacterota > Syntrophia > Syntrophales > UBA2185 > Fen-1135. The sequence continues at coordinate 7,979 of JBEKXK010000072.1, forward strand.
AAATCAGTCTCTTTTTGACATTTGCCAGTCAGATGAGCATTGTTATCCACAACACAAGGCTCTTTGAGACGAATGCGGAGAAAATCCGTCAGTTGATGATTCTTCAGGAAGCCGTGTCCGAGATAAATCTAAGTCGCATTCTTGATAATCGCATACTCGACATTCTCAATAAGAGTGCACTGAGAATTGCGGGCGCCGACAGAGTTCTCGTATATTTCCTGGACATCGAAAAGGATCGATGTCTCGTCACTGACGGCGGTAAAGTCTTCATCGAGGATAGAAAGGCCTATGATGGGATGATAGGCAGGAGCATTATTAATCAGGCAATGGACACTAATAGTATTGTCGTTAGGCGCGAATCTGACGAAAAGTCTCTAACCCTCCTGCCCGTTTATGAGGGTTTCTCATCGGAAATAGCATTTCCCCTTCATATTAAAGATAAGTTTAAAGGAGCGCTGTATCTCGCGAAGCGATCAGGCACCTACTCCCAGGATCAAATTAATATCCTGGATATCCTCGTTAAGAACGCAGTTACCTCATATGACAACGTCATTATGCATTCCATGCTTTCACTCGAAGCAGAATCTCTCAAGACGGAAGTTGAAAAGCTGAAGGAGAGAGAAGATATGCTTCTCGGGTTTCATAATATTCTGGGCAAATCAAAGAAGATGATCGGTATCTTCCATGTGATTGAGGAGGTGGCTTCACATAATACAAACATATTGATCCAGGGCGAAAGCGGCACCGGCAAGGAATTGATTGCCCGCGCCATTCATAGACAGAGTAACAGGTCTTCCAAACCCTTCGTTGATGTCAATTGCGCCGCTATCCCAGGGACGCTTTTAGAAAGTGAACTATTTGGATATGAACCGGGGGCCTTTACCGATGCGCGAAAGAGGAAAATAGGTCTTCTGGAATATGCTAACGGGGGCACTCTGCTGCTGGATGAGGTTGGAAATATGAGCATCCAATTGCAGGTAAAATTTCTGCGGATGCTGGAAAACGGCTATGTGAGGCGGCTTGGCGGAACGGAAAATATACCCATCGATGTGAGGTTCATTTTTTCAACGAATATGGATCTTGCCAAGATGGTCAGTGAAGGGTCCTTTCGCGAAGATCTTTTTTACAGAATAAGAGTGGTTCCTATTGTTATCCCGCCGCTGCGTGAAAGACCAGATGATATACTTCTCTTGGCAAGGCACTATATAGAAGAATTCAATAGGAAGTTCGGCAAGAAAGTGAGAGGGTTCAGTAAAGAGGCAGAGCTTATTTTGAAGGCCTACACTTGGCCAGGGAATGTAAGGGAGTTGAAAAACATAATTGAACGGGTCATGATCCTGCAGAAATTCAGTAGCGCTCTTTCGCCAGACGATCTTCCCGCGGAAATAAAGGTAGTTCCCAATTACAAATATCTTAAAGTTGAGATTGAAAAATTTCTTCCCACTCTCTCCTCTGGCGAAATGGATTACACCTTGGTGACACAGAAAATCATGAGTGACATTAAAGAAAAAATCCTTGAAAATGCTCTGGAAATAAGCGGCGGCAACAAGACTGCCGCAGCCAGGCATTTAAGCATTTCCCGTTACAAATTCATAAGGGAACGAAAGAAAATTGATAAGCATATCAATTGACGAAAGACATATTGTGCCTAGAGAGCACAATATGTGCGATCTACGCACATTTATCAAAGCATGCGATATTTTAGAATTAACTCACCGACGAGCAAATATATTGTGCTGTTATCGCACAAATACTTCGTAAAGGCATCAAGCGCAATCTTTCCGTTTCAAAATAATCGCTTCGTTTCAGATGCAGAGTGATCTTTATGATGATTTGCAAATTATTGATTTATAGAACTTATACTCTCATTGCGATTTCTTTGCCCTAAATTCACATATGCAGATTGACGGCAGTATTAAAGTGGCAACAATTTTGCAGATGTAAAATGCAACTTGAAGAGACCTCTCGAGAGCGTAAGAAACCTTTAGGAATAATAGCCGATAGAGCAAAGATGAAAGGTAGATCTCAGAGGTCTCACGAAAATTCATTACAAATGAATATATATTAAATGAAAAAGGAGGAAGAACGCAAAGAGAAAGATAAAAATCAGGAAGAGAAGGTTTCACGATCGGGGTCTGAGCTTGGCGAATTCGGTACTGAGTATGAGTTCTTCATCACTGATGACGCCAGGGCTAAAGAGGAGTTACCGAACGGAGTTGATCCGAGGGAGACTGTAAAAAGGGACGACGATAGAGATCAAAGCAAAACATTTTTCCTTCCTGATTTTTTTTTCCACGAAGATTAGCTCTTCTTGCGTCGTGAAATTCTCTAACTTTGAGTCGGTGGATGGTTTCCTTCCCTCCTTTGCCATCCACCGATCCTCCATACAGACGAGTGATGAAGGGTCAAACATTCATATCGTATTGGATAACTTGTCTTTATCCGTCCTTTCTGCCGTCTCTTCCCTATAAAGAGCCTTTCCTCGAATGGGCGATTGCTTTCAAACATGAAATCTGAAGTAAGCGATATCGCCATCGGCTATCATATAATCTCTCCCTTCGATTCTGATTAGTCCTGCTTCCTTCGCTCTAGACAGGCTGCCTATTCTGACAAAATCGTCGTAATGTATTATATCTGCTTTTATGAACCCCTCCTTCATATCACTGTGTATCTTTCCCGCAGCTTCTGGCGCTCTCGAACCGCGGGGCACGGTCCAAGCCCGGAGTTCCGGACCGACCGTTGTGTAAAACGTTATCAATCCCAAGAGAGTGTACCCTGCCCTAATGAGCTTATTAAGGCCCGACTCCTCTATGCCCAGAGCATTGAGAAATACCTGTTGCTCGTTCTTGGGAAGTTCTGCTATCTCTGCCTCCAAATCCCCGCAGATAGCGATTGCGTTTGAATCTTCCTTTCGTGCAATCGCTTCCACTTTCAGGATACAGTCAGTAGCACCCTTGAGAACAGCCTCGCTAACATTAGAAACATAGAGGACTTTCTTTGCCGTGAGCAGGTGAAGGTCTCGCCCGATCATCTGCTCATCTTCCTGGAAGGTTATCTCACGTGCAACTGTTCCCGTTGCCAGAACATCCTTAATATGGAGACATGTATCTAACTCTTTACGAGCGACCTTGTCTCCTGTTTTTGCAATCCTTTCGATCTTTGCAATTCTCTTTTCGACGGTTTCCAAATCGGCTATAATCAATTCCGTATTTATTATCTCTATGTCACGCTCAGGATCGACAGCGCCATAGATATGGACGACAGAGGGATGATCGAAGCATCGTACAATGTGCACAATAGCATCGACTTCTCTGATATGGCCCAAGAACTTGTTGCCAAGACCCTCTCCTTTGCTTGCGCCTTTGACGAGGCCGGCGATGTCAAGGAATTCCATGGTGGCAGGAGTTACTTTGGGAGGTTTGATAATTTCAGCAATTCTTCGCAGCCTCTGATCCGGGACTTGTACAATCCCTATATTTGGATCGATGGTGCAGAAGGGATAATTGGCCACTTCGGCGCCTGCAGCTGTCAAGGCGTTGAATATCGTGGATTTCCCGACATTCGGAAGCCCGATAATGCCGCACTTGAAGCCCACAGAATCCTCCTTTATTAGGCCACTGTTCTTGTATAAGTTTGATTCCTGAATAGCTGTTTAGTGTATCGGGATAGATCAGGGCACCACCACATCGCTCTCGTTCCCCAATTGACTGGCAGGTTTCTCATTATAAAGATTCATGGCCGCCTGAATTCCGGATGTGGCAATCATTGTCACTGCATCGCTTACCCTTCTCATGATTTCGGGCAGCAGTCTCATTTCATCCTCGGCAAACTGTTCAAGGACATATCTCTCAACCGTTAATTTATCAAAGGGTCTACCGATGCCGATTCTCACCCTGATGAACTCCGGATTGACGAGGCAGTCCATTATGGAGATTAGTCCTTTGTGGCCGGCGTGACCGCCTCCTGCCTTCAATCGGATTGTCCCGAAGGGGAGATCGATGTCGTCATGAATGACGATCATGTCCTGTATGTCAATTTTGAAATAATCTACGATCTTCTTTACTGCAGAGCCGCTGATATTCATGAAGGTCATGGGCTTGACGAGCAGGATCGGAATGTCACCAATCCTGCCTTTTCCATAGTAGGCGTCGAAACCTTTCAATTGCACGGGAATGTTCTGGCCGGCAGCTATTTCATCAACGGCCAAGAATCCACTATTGTGCCTCGTGGTCTGGTACTTGATACCTGGATTTCCCAGCCCGATTATAAGCTTCAAACAGTCACCTCTAAGTGGAGTAGAAGTCTTACACTTGACCGGGAATGCATCCCGTAAACGGCACTCCATCAGCGGATGAAGCTAACAGCAATATCTTTGCCCGCGAATTTCCCCATCGCAGGCCGGGATCTTCACTGCTTACGATCCTTCTTCTTCCGGCGTTTCTACTGCTTCCTGTTCCTCTACCACCGGCTCAGCTGTAACCACAGCTCTCGGTGCCGAAACCGATGCTATGATCATATCGTGAGGATCAAGGACATTGACACCGTCAGGCAATTTTATATCTTGCACTTTTATCGAATCGCCGATGTCAAGACTACTTATGTCGACCTCCACAAATTCCGGCAGAGCTGTGAAGAGGCAGGATACCTTTATTTCTCTTTTTATATGATGCAGATCTCCCCCGTTATCGATGCCTATAGCCTGTCCCTTGAAATGAATAGGTACGTCAACGGTAATCGCGTGTTCCATGTCAATCTCGCAAAAGTCAACGTGAAGGAATTTCCCGCTGAGAGGATCTATCTGCAGTTCCTTAATGAGGGTGAACTTTTCCATTTGTCCACCGTCGCCTATCTGCAGGTTTATGAAAATGTTTTCCTCCTTGCCCTTTAGTATCTTCTTCAAATCAGAAGAATTCACCGCCAGCAGGACGGGTTCGGTCTTGGGGCCGTAAAATACTGCCGGTGTCATCCCTTCTTTTCTAAGTCTTCGGGACACCCCTTTTCCAGAAGTCTTCCGTTGACTGGCTTTTAATTCACTTATTTCCATCTATTCCTCCTATATGAAAAGCGAATGTACTGAATCGTTGTAATATATGCGTCTGACTGCTTCACTTATTAGTCCGGCGACAGAGAGTACTCTGATGCGATTGCAAGCCTTAGCCTTATCGTGTAGGGGTACGGTGTCAGTGACGATAATCTCCTTAAGGCTTGAACTTTCGATCCTTTCTATTGCAGGTCCGGAGAGGACTGGATGGGTACAGCATACAGAGATCTCCACGGCCCCCGCTCCTTCGAGTGCCCGGGCCGCCTGTGTTATGGTGCCCGCTGTATCAATCATATCATCAAGCACAATGACGCGCGCACCTTTCACATCGCCGATGATATTCATAACCGCTGACTCGTTAGGACCTTCCCTCCTCTTGTCCACGATGGCAATATTGACGTCCAACCGTTTGCCGAACGCCCTCGCCCTCTCCACGCCGCCCGTATCGGGAGATACGATGACAATATTGCCCTGATAGTTTCTTCTGATGTAATCCAAGAGTACGGGGGTGGCGAACAGATTGTCAACGGGGATATTAAAGAAACCCTGGATCTGGCCGGCATGGAGGTCTATCGAAAGAACACGAGAGGCGCCTGCTGCCGTGATTAGATCTGCCACAAGCTTTGCTGAAATCGGCGCCCGCGGGGCCACTTTTCTATCCTGCCTCGCATAGCCATAATATGGTATTACGGCCGTTATCCGGTCTGCAGAAGCCCTCTTCATAGCATCGATCATGATAAGGAGTTCCATGCATGTGTTATTTACGGGCGGACACGTCGATTGAATAATAAAAGCGTCCATACCGCGCACGTTTTCATTGATTTCCACTCTCGTCTCACCGTCACTGAACGTTGTTACGCTGGCCTTGCCGAGTGACACACCCAGGTTGTCACAGACCTTCTGGGCAAGAGGCAAGTTTGCATTCCCGGAAAATATTCTCATTCTATCAAGCATGTAAATCCCTTCAAAAAAAGTAGTTATATGTGGCTGGGGCGGGAGGATTCGAACCTCCGTATGCAAGAACCAAAATCTTGTGTCTTACCGCTTGACGACGCCCCATTATTGACTGAGAGTGCAGTAAAGGAAAAAGAGGCTCACGACGACAGGAATGACGAAATGCGCCTCATATGGAACAAGCTGCGAATACGGACCATTCTCTCCCTCCTGCGTTCTCCAAAGCCTTCTCTGCCGTAATCGCGCCTTGTTCATTTGCGAAAATCCCTATAACCGTCGGGCCGCTACCGGACATTAGTGCGCCAAGAGCGCCATTTTGCACTAAAATGTTCTTAAAATACCGCAGAATGGGATGAAGGACCAGAGTGACCGTCTCAAGATCGTTATGAAGTCCTTTTACTATGTCATCAACAGTATAAAGCACTGGACATTTATAATTTACCACTCGTTTTGTCAATCTTAAATTAAGGTGTTGATAAACCATTTTTGTGGAGATTTCAAAGCCGGGGTTAATCAGGACAAACCACAATGGAGGAATATTCTCGGCAGCTTGAAGCCGATCACCGATACCGGATGCCCAGGCTGTCTTTCCAAAGATAAAAAAAGGCACATCTGCGCCGAGTCTTGCTCCGATTTTCATTAGATCATCGATGTTATAGTGAAAATCCATCAAATCGTTTATGGTCATGAGTGCCGTCGCTGCATTTGAACTCCCCCCGCCAAGTCCTGCTGCCACAGGGATCTTTTTCTTAATGGTGATATGTATGCCTGGAGGATGTGCGAGACGCGAGAGAAGGGCATCTGCCGCTCTGTACACGATGTTATTATTGTTTTCCGGAATGGCGCTGCCGGGGCAGCTCAAGGTGATACCGTGATCAATGGGGGAGAAAATCATTTCATCATACAGACTTATCCTTTGCATCAACGTTAAAATGTCATGAAAGCCATCTCTGCGCTTACCCAGGACGCGGAGGTGGAGGTTGACCTTTGCAGGCGATAATTTGCTGATCATCCTGCTTCGTTCTCTTTGACGTATCTCATCATCAGCTCATACAGGATGCCCTCCAGAAGCTCCTTTTCATCACTATCGAGATTTCCTGCCGTTTTATTTCTTATCATGTTGAGCATGTCGATGGTTTGTTTCGCTGCAGAGAGATTCTTTTCCGCTTTATTTGTTGCCGGGTCGGGAAAATCACCGAGATGATACATGACCGTTGTACTTAGTGAAAGAACGAAATTGGAAAAGGTGACCTCCGGGATATATTCTTCCCGTGTCCCCGCCTGATCATCTTTTTCGAGAGATTTCTTCTCTGATTTCTTATCGCCTGCTGTCTCCTCTTTCTTCAAATCTTCCGCACGCACTTCCCCGGATTCATCAAAAATTCGTTTATCTTTGATCACAAATCCCTTCTCTTTTTTTTCATCTTCCATATTAGTCTCCTTCTGGGCCAACAAGCATCCCTGATCTTCATTAAGCGCCGGACTGAGCGTCGGGAATAAGGTTACATATGAATTTACAGCACTGGAGCTGCTTCAGAACGAGCATTCACTATCTTATGCTCGCATGGGCTTCATACTTCTCAACCGTGCAACGCGTTCTTCAATAGGAGGATGTGTACTGAATAGATTCATAAGAGATTTTCCTGTCAGTGGGTTCACGATAAACATATGAGCGGTTGAAGGGTTTGCATCCATCGGTATCGCCTGTGATGCCTTCGACAGTTTTTCGAGGGCGCCTGCCAGTCCGTATGGTTTGCCTGATACACGGGCCCCGCCTTCATCAGCGAGGTATTCCCTCGATCTGGAAATTGCCATCTGTATAATAGTTGCCGCAATGGGTGCAAGAATCGCCATTACAATGAGACCGATGACACCGCTGCCCTCCTCGCCGTCGTCACGGCTTGAGCCACCGAAGATAGCCGCCCATTGGGCCATATTCGCCAGCATGACGATGGCTCCGGCAAGGGTTGCTGCAATGGAACCGATAAGCATGTCCTTGTTCTTAATGTGCGTCAATTCGTGGGCAAGAACTCCCTCCAGTTCTTCTCTGTTGAGAATTCTTAAGATTCCTTCCGTCACGGCGACGACTGCATGGTCTTCATTGCGTCCGGTGGCGAAGGCATTGGCCGTTTCGCCGGGAACAATATAGACTTTCGGCATGGGAAGGCCGGCCTTCAACGACAAGTCCTTCACGATGGCGTAGAGTTGAGGCGCCTGGCTTTCTCCTACCTCCTGCGCGTTGTACATCCGCAATATGAGTTTGTCGGAAAACCAGTATGCTCCGAAATTCATCACCGTAGCAAAAATAAAGGCGATGACAACGCCCTGCTTGCCGCCGAAATATCCTCCTATCAACATTAACAGACCCGTCAGGATACCGAGCAACAAACCTGTCTTGATGGTATTCATCGATAAACCTCCTTGTTACCTACTTTTTCCTCTTGAAAATCATCTCGCCGTTTTCTTTAGCATCGACAATGAGGTGTTCTCCTTCGGCAAATTTTCCCTCGAGAATTCCCATGGCTAGAGTGTCCAGAAGCAGTTTCTGGAGAGCCCGCTTCAGAGGCCGCGCACCGTAAACCGGGCTGTATCCGGTCTTAGCTATATAATTCTTTGCATTTTCTGTCAATTCGATGGTCAATTTGCGGTCTTTAAGCCTTTTCTGAATCAGATCGATCTGGATGTCGATGATCCTATCGATATCGTCGATGGTTAGTGCCCTGAAAGTAATAATATCGTCTATGCGATTTAGAAACTCCGGCCTGAACGTAGACCTCAAGACCTCCATCGTCTTGGCTCGCCTTTCCTCGTCACTCATGGTCATATCCTGGGTCCATTGGCTGCCAACGTTAGATGTCATAATCACGATGGTGTTCTTAAAGTCAACAGTCCTGCCATGGCCATCGGTCAATCTGCCGTCATCCAGAATCTGCAAGAGTATGTTGAATACATCCATGTGTGCTTTTTCAATTTCATCGAAAAGCACAACTGTGTATGGCCTTCTCCGTACCGCCTCAGTGAGGAAGCCGCCTTCATCGTATCCGACATATCCCGGGGGTGCACCGATCAGCCGGGCGACGGAGTGTTTTTCCATGTACTCAGACATGTCAATTCTGATCATAGCCTGCTCATTGTCAAACATGAATTCCGCTAAAGCGCGCGCCAGCTCCGTCTTACCTACGCCCGTAGGCCCGAGAAAAATAAAGGAGCCGATAGGCCTGTTCGGGTCTTGCAGACCGGAACGGGCTCTTCTTAAAGCGCTCGAGACGGCGGCAATACCCTCATCCTGGCCTATTACCCTTTTCTTGAGCCTGTCTTCCATATGGATAAGCTTCTGAACATCACTTTCCATCATACGTGACACGGGAATGCCTGTCCAGTTTGCCACGACCTCCGCCACGTCTTCCGCGTCTACCTCTTCTTTCAACATCTTATTATTTTTCTGGATCTCGGCAAGATTAGCGTGTTCCCGTTCCAATTCCGTGTTTAGCTCGACGAGCTTTCCATAGCGTATTTCGGCTGCCCTGGCCAGGTTGCCCTCCCTCTGGGCGCTCAATTCGTCTGTCTTGTACTGTTCTATTTTGCTCTTGATAGACTGAATATTCTTGATGGTTTCTTTCTCTCGAGCCCAGTGTGTCTTCATCTTTTCCATTGACTCCCTGAGCTTTTTCAATTCCTTATCAATTTTGTTGTGTCTATCCTGCGTAGTCTTATCTGACTCGTTCTTCAGAGATTGACGCTCGATCTCCAGTTGCGTCACTTTTCTCTCGATCGCATCGATTTCAGAGGGCATGCTGTCGAGTTCAATGCGAAGGCGAGACGCAGACTCGTCGATCAGATCAACCGCCTTATCCGGTAAAAACCTGTCGCTGATGTAACGCGCGGAAAGCGTCGCCGCAGCAATGATGGCAGAATCCTTGATCCTCACCCCATGGTGTACTTCATAACGTTCCTTCAGGCCCCGGAGGATAGCAATAGTATCCTCAACTGAAGGCTCCCTCACAATGATGGGCTGGAATCTCCGTTCCAGTGCAGGATCTTTTTCGATATGTTTGCGGTATTCATTTAATGTCGTCGCACCTATGCATCTTAACTCACCCCGGGCAAGGGCAGGTTTCATCATATTGGAAGCATCGACCGCACCCTCAGCGGCCCCCGCACCTACCACCGTGTGGATCTCATCTATAAAGAGGATGATTTCCCCCTGTGCGCTTGTTATTTCCTTCAGCACCGCCTTGAGTCTTTCTTCAAATTCTCCGCGGTATTTGGCGCCGGCAATCAAGGCGCCTATATCTAAACCGACAACGCGCTTATCCTTCAGGCTGTCCGGCACGTCACCGTTGACGATTCGCTGCGCAAGCCCCTCCACAATAGCCGTCTTACCCACGCCCGGTTCGCCTATAAGAACAGGATTGTTCTTTGTTCTCCTGGAGAGCACCTGCATGATCCTCCTGATTTCGTCGTCTCTTCCGATGACGGGGTCAAAAGATCCCTTCTTGGCAAGTTCATTGAAGTCCCGGGCATAACGCTTCAGGGCCTGATATTTCTCTTCCGGATTCGGATCTGTAATCCTCTGGTTGCCCGACTCCATCCTTTTCTTCCGCCATCACAATCAGGATGTGCTCGGCGCTTACATACTCATCCTTCAGGCGAGCTGCTTCGACGAGGGCATCGTCCAATACTTTATTCAATCTCGGCGTCAAGTACGACTGGCTCAGACCGGCCCCTTCAACCCGCGGCAGTTTATCGAGAGATTTCTTGATTTCAGTTTCAATTCCTCTTGGATCCGCTCCCAATTTGTTCAGTACTTCCCCGACAATGCCTTCCGGCTGCAGGAGAAATGCGAGAAGAAGATGCTCGACTTCGACACTCTGGTTTCCGTATTTCTTTGCAAGGGTCTGCGCCTCCTGCAGGGCTTCTTGAACCCTTAATGTAAATTTGTCAAATCTCATGATACCTCCAATAAGCGTGGGTTTTTCCTTGTTCCGTTTGTTTCCATCAGCAGTGCATTAACAGCTCGTGAGGCTTACGTGGATATGCCCCTGCGACGAAGAAAAATCTGGCTTAACGTGGACTTTGATGGCCTTTACGGTGTCACCCTCGATGCATGTCCAAATTGGGAATTATATTAACGAATGTAAACATGGATAGCCAATCTGTCAAGATAGGTGCCATTAAGAAAAAAATATGTCAAAGATGTTGACTGAAGTGTTGAATGCATAATAAAATAAAATGTTGAAAGATCAACAAAGCAACCCGGAGGAGTATTAATTGGAACTGCCGTCAGTCACGAGTACTCTTGACATCTATATAGCAGAGATCAATCGCTATCCCATTCTCAGTGCGGATGAAGAATTCAGGTTCGCCGTGAAGTTTAAGAAATATAATGACATGGAAGCAGCCGAGAAACTGGTCGTTTCGAACCTGAGGTTCGTGGTCAAGATTGCTCATGAGTATAGAAATTACGGAGTCAAACTGCCTGATTTGATTCAGGAAGGGAATATAGGCCTCATGCATGCTGTAAAAAAGTTTGACCCCTATAAAGGATACAGGCTCATATCTTATGCGGTGTGGTGGATAAGGGCATATATACAAAATTTTATAATTAAATCGTGGAGTCTTGTAAAGATCGGAACTACGCAGGCCCAGAGGAAACTCTTTTTCAAGCTTGGTCAGGCGAAAAAGAAGCTTGAGGCCCTTTCGCAGAAGAACCCCGAATTTGGCGAAATTGCTGAGTCACTGGGCGTCAAGCAAACGGAAATTGAAGAAATGGACCAGAGGCTTACTTACCGCGATCTTTCACTTGATTCACACATCGGGGGAGAAGGAGAGACTTCTCATCTCGATTATTTGACATACGAGGGCGAGGATCAGGAGACGTCCCTGATTAAGAAAGAGGAGATGGATATAGTAAAAAGGAACATTGCCGGCGCCCTCACAAATCTCAATGAAAGGGAGAGCTATATAGTCAAACACCGGATAATGACGGACAGCCCGATAACCCTCCAGGAAATCGGCAATAAGTATAACATTACCAGGGAACGGGCGAGACAGATTGAGAAGCAGGCCCTCAAAAAATTGAGACTGGCCATTCCATATTTAGGAAAAGAGCGGGATCTGCTCCCGGCATGACATATAACAACTACGCAAATGAGAGCGGATTCCAACTGATACGATGTAGACAAAGCTCGGAATGTTTGATGAAAACTGCAGTGCAGGAATCGTTAGACAGGATGGACTTGTAGATCACAATTGAAGTTTTCCCGTGCGGCTACGGCTCCATGTCAATGCCTCTGGCGAGGTTTTCAAAGCGGGCAAATTTGTCCTGAAATGCCAGCTTGACCATGCCCGTTGGTCCGTTTCTCTGTTTGCCAATGATTATCTCGGCCATGCCTTTTTCAGGATTTTCCTCGGACTTCTCATAGACCTCATCCCTGTAAATAAAGGCAATCAAGTCTGCATCCTGTTCGATGGCTCCCGAATCCCTCAAGTCCGCCATTTGAGGTCGCTTATTGGTTCTGTCTTCCAACTTCCGGTTAAGCTGGGAAAGCGCAATTACAGGGACATTAAGTTCCTTTGCAAGGGCCTTTAATGAACGGCTAATTTCGGAAATTTCCTGCTCTCGCGATTCCCTGTAGCCGCCGCTTCTCATAAGCTGGAGATAGTCCAGTATGATCAGGCCAAGGTCTACGGTAGATTTCAAGCGTCGTGCCTTTGCCTTCATTTCCAATGCCGTAATAGCCGATGAATCGTCGATAAATATCTGCGCCTCGGAAAGCCTTCCCGCGGCAGAGATCAGCCTGGGCCAATCGGCCTCTCCTAGGAACCCTCTTCTTATTCTCTGTGAATCAACCTTCGCTTCCGAGGAAAGCATGCGCAGGGCAAGCTGCTCTTTGGACATTTCCAAAGAGAAAATTGCAACGGCAATATTCGCTTCGAGAGCTGCATACTGCGCAATATTCAGGGCAAGAGCGGTTTTCCCCATGCTAGGCCGACCTGCAATTATTACTAAATCGGATTTTTGCAGCCCTGAGGTAATATCGTCTATCTTTTCAAATCCGGTGGGGACGCCAGTTACAAGTTCTTTCCTTTCATATAGCTTCTCGATGGTCTTGACGCTTTCCTTGATTATGTCCTTAAAGGGGCTGAAGGCCGGCCTTATCTTATTTTCCGATATGTCAAATATGGCGCTTTCAGCTTCGTCGAGAACCGTGTCGACATCCGCACCTGCATTATAACTCTTGCTCAAAATATCCGTCGCCGTGCCAATCAAGTTGCGCAAAATGGACTTTTCTTTTACGATTTTGGAATAGTGATCTATATTGGCTGCTGACGGCACATTGTCCGCGAGGGACGATAGATAAGATGCTCCTCCTGTCTGATCGAGTTGATTCTTGCTCTTCAGTATGTTGCTTAAGGTGATAAGGTCACTTGGTTCATTTCTGTCATAGAGCTCTATAATGGCGGCGAATATTTTGCGATGAGCTTCGCTGTAAAAATCTTCAACATGAAGCACTTCCAGAACGCTGTTCAGCGCCTGGTTATCGAGGAGGATTCCTCCGATCACGGACTGCTCAGCTTCGAGATTCTGCGGCGGCACTCTATGCAATGAGGTGTCAATATCTTTCATGGACTGCTTTACGCCTCACCAATTACCGTTATCTTTATCTCCGTCATTACCCCCGGCTGAAGTTTAATCTTTGCCAGGAATTCGCCGGGAGTCTTTATAGGTTCTTCAAGGATTATCATTTTTCTATCAATCTCTATGCCCAGCTCCTGGAGGGATTGTTCTATATCTTTTGTGGTGACTGATCCGAATAACTTATCCTGTTCCCCTACGCGCCTGGTAAGGCTCAAAGCCACGCCTGCAAGCCTCTCAATCATGACTTCGGCCTTCTTCCTTTCAGTTTCGAGCTTCTTCATTATTTGCTTTTTTTCATTTTCCAAAGCCTTAAGAGACCAGTTGCTTGCTTCCACTGCGAGCCCCTTGGGAATCAGATAGTTCCTTGCATAACCATCGGCAACCTTTACCGCATCTCCCGCCTTTCCGAGAGAATCAACATTCTGTTTCAATATTACCTTCATACACTCTCCTCGTAAAATTTGAATTCGGTAGCGAGCGCACCCCGTAGCTTGCTTCGGGGTAAGCGAGCGAATGACGAACTACTATTCCTTAAGAATCGAAGATACCCCGCAGCTTGCTGCGGAGAGCTTCAATTTCACTACTTAAGTCGTAAGCGAAAAAAAATAAACCCAACGACTGGAATCAACCCGCATCCCTGGGGGCATGCCAAGTAACTCTTGTCTCTCAGTTACGCACCGCATATTGGGATATCCGCTCCGTGCAGCCCCTATCTCTCGCGAAGCCCGTCTTTTTGGCGTATATGGATCACTCTTGTAAGATCATTAACCCCAGGATTTGTCATAATCCTGTTTAAGAAGTGGAGTATGTTACCGGTTTAATGAATTTCCTGAAATCAACCCACAGATCAAACACGCCCACGGCAGCTATGAGCAGGATTATATACTGTTGAGCAAATATAAGACAATAACAAAGTATCCTGAAAGATCTGTGAACATTTTTTGTCTTGAATAAAAAGCTTATGATTGACAAACCCTGAAGGAAGTACGCAAACAGGCAAACGATTACGAGATTAAGGCTGACAATCCTTACCAACGAAACAGGGACTAAAAGCGATCCCCCGGCGGCAATGAGAAGCCAGATCAGCCCCTCCGGAGCCCTCCACCGTGAAAGATCTCCGAAATCGGGATGCCACATTCCGGTTCTTTGAAATATCTCTCTTGCGGCCAGTATATTAAGCCACACTATGAAGGAAGCGCTTACCAGGACGAGAGCAGGGAAAATGTTTGCAAAGAAGCTCGTTATCTCTTTAAAATTATCCTTGAGAAGATCTATTTGTTCCGCCGGAATATCCAGTTGAGCATAGAATTGAATGCTTTCCTGGATATTTTTCCCGATGTAATCCTCAACCAGATGCCAGGGTTCGACCCCTGCGGAAAGGCTCTGAAGAACGATAAAGGAGCACCATAGCAGCAAGATCACCGTCACAGGATAAACGACAGTTTTTTCTATGGAGTAATTCCTGCGAAAAATCTCTGAAAGAAAGAGCCCCAAGAATCCAGTTATAAATAAGAATGGAAGATTTGCAGCAGAACCGGAAAATGTCAGTACTACGGCGACCAGAAAAAGGGATATGAGGAATATTGCCGATCCCTGTATCCTGCCCGTCTTGGAATAGAAATAAATGATGGGCAGGGGTGTTAGGATAAGAAAGAAAGCACCCAACAGAGGAATGAGCGCGGCAGCGAGAAAGGCCAGGGAAGATACGGCTATACCTGCAAAAAAATTATTCTTAAAAAATGAACCCCTTTCTTTGCTCAAAGTCTGAATCCGTTAATTTTGACCCGATGCGGCCATCTTCCAATTTCATATTACCATTCGGAGACAACAAAAGGCAGCAGGGCTATAGTCCTCGCCCTTTTTATGGCCACAGTAACTTCCCTTTGATGTTTGGCACAATTTCCTGTGATTCTTCTGGGTATGATCTTGCCCCTGTCAGTTATATAATCCTTCAAGACATGGGGCTCTTTGTATTCAATACTTATATCTGAGTCTGTACAAAAGCGACAGAATTTTCTCTTGTGGTAAAATTTCTTCTGCGGTCTTGAATCCGTTCTTGGCGTCCTTGTATCTCTTGATGGTGCTGGCATCTGTTATACTTTTTCCCTCCGTTTCCGTTATATAATTGTCTATGTGGATTGTGATGATGTGGAGTTCTTATCTACATCGGTCTCCACCTTTGGTCCAGTGCCTTCCCGGCTTTCGAAAACCAGCGGCGCACGCGCCGCTTCGGGCTTATTCTCTTCTTCCTTTTCTTTTTCTATGGCCGCCAGATCAACATTGCCGTCCTTCATTATTGTCATGAATTTAAGGATCTTGTCATCGATCTTGAAATTTCTTTCCAGTTCGTCGATGATGGCACTCTTGCCCGCGAAATCAATCAGGACATAGTTGCCGTTTGATTGCTTCTTGATCTCGTAGGCCAATTTTCTTTTGCCCCATTTTTCTACTTTGATGACGGTGCCCTTAAGGGCGGTTACGATTTCTCTGTATCGTTCGATAATACTGTTGAGTTCATCAACGGGCAGGTCAATTTGGACAATAAACAGGGTTTCGTATCTTTTCAACTTTCTACCTCCTCATGGCTCTAAAGTCCGGACTGTCTGTCCGAACAAGGAGTCCTGCATATTAAGATTTTGAGTGGATTTGTCTTGTATAATATTATTTTTAATAAATCAAGATTTTTTATGCAAGACTTGGAATGACCATCTCATCAGCTATTCTTAAGCCAAGAAGACCACAGGTCATGTAAACAAACGATGAATTTGTTTACGGTGCGATAACAACCAGCCTGAAGTCGGTCGTAAGTCACGAGAGAAAACAAATCCCGAGAGGGAGGGATGAAACAGAGTGTCCTGCTAAGGCAGGTAGGGTCGCCATCCGGAAAATGGTTCATTTTAAATTATTGCTAACACCTACAAACAAATACTGCCGGATTTTTTGAAAAATGTTTATTACGGATTGAATTGTGTATTTTCTAATGCCTATACGTTAATTTCAGTAACCCAGCCTTTTTGCATTATTAAGAGCATTGTTTCTCTCTTCCCCTGAATAGTCAGATCTCACATATGTATCGTATGCCATCCTGAAATACCTCCCTGCCATGTCACGTTGACTCTTCGCTTCGTATAGCACAGCTATATTATACATGAGTCTGGCATAAGCGGCGGTATTCTGTAAGCCGAGCCGCTCATAAATGGATTGGGAGCTCAAATAGTATTCCAGCTGCCGGTCAAGTTGGCCCTTGCTCCAGTAAACATTGCCGATGTTCATCATGAGAACTGCATAAAGGGCGGTATTCTGAAGCCCCAGTCTGTCCCTTATGGATTGGGAGTTCAGATCGTATTCCAGCGCACGGTCAGGCTGGCCCTTTTCCTGGTAAATATTGCCGATGTTCGCCATTAGGCTGGCATAGGCGTCGGTATTCTGAAGCCCCAGCCCGTCCGAGAGGGATTTGTCTTTCAGGTAGTATTCCAGCGCACGGTCAAGCTGTCCCTTGTTCCAGTAAACAAGGCCGATGTTCCCCATGAGATTGGCGTAAACGGCGGTATTCTGTAATCCGAGCCTGTCCATTATGAACTGTGGGTTCAGATCGTATTCCAGCGCACGGTCAAGCTGGCCCTTGTTCCAGTAAACACTGCCGATGTTTCCCATGAGCTTGGCATAGTCGGCGGTATTCTGTAAACCGAGCCTGTCCATTATGGTCTGGGAGTTCAGGTAGTATTCCAGCGCACGGTCAAGCTGTCCCTTGTCCTGGTAAACGCCGCCGATGGTCCTAATGAGGTTGGCATAACCGGCTGACTTGGTTTCATTGCGGCCGTTAAAGATTCCCTCGGCCCTCTCAAGATATCCGAGGGCTTCGCTAAAGAGGTTCAGTGTACTACCTGCAATAGAACCTGCCCGCATCAATGCATCGGTATAATCGGGGTCAATATCGAAAGCTTTCTTGAAATTGGCAAGCGCCTCTTTAGGGTTCGTATTCTCAACCTCTAAGCCTTTTGCATACCACTCATAGGCTGCTGACTTGGGGTTTGGTTTCTGCTCTATCTTCTTCCTGTCTTGCTCGGTAAGGGTTGCGGGTTTGATATCGGCTATGGTGATTTTCTCTGTCTCACCCATTAAAGCAAATACCACCTTATCCTGTAAGTCAAAGATACTATCTATCGTGCCGTCTATCTTGGTGGAGCTTTCTACCTTGCCCGTCTCCACATTTACAAGTCTTGCATGTACCCTCAGGCGCTTACCAGATACGAGATAGCTCCCCGTGAATATAACGTTTGCACCCGTGAGCTTGCCGAGTTTTATCATCTTGTCTTCTTCTGCAAGACCGGAGAAGACAAACTTCATCTCATCCAGTACCTTCTTCCTGTCTTTATTGGAGACAACACTGATATTTTTAATGTGCGTGAGGTCAGTTATGACGGTATCTGTCATGCCTGCCGATATCCAGGAGTATTCCTTGTCGCCTGTGTTCTCAAAGGGCTGTACCAGTATGGTCATCTGTTTTGCGGGGCATGGGGTAGTAAACAAAAAGAGAAAAAGGATAAAGATAAAAGTTATCAAGAAAAAATGCCTTTTCATATTGCCCCCTTTTTTTGAGATATACTCGTGTCCTTACCTAAAAAGTGGGGCAATTCAAGAGGGAATTACCCTACAGGGAAATTTATCTGAGGATTACGGAAGGAAGTGTTGTGCGTTCGGCATGGATGGCAAAAGCTCGACTACAAGGAAGAACTGCTCGCTGTGAACACTAATTACACAGACTGCAGATCTACTTAATATATCAAATTTTTGTAAACATAGTCTTTATATCATTCCGCAGACTATACAATGTCTTCATTCACAAAACGCAGGAAAAGCAAGGCCCCGAGGATAAGGCAATAAAGAAAGACATTGATGAGTGGATATATAGACCCGAATCCATGGAATGCTTCGCTGCTAATTAACGAAGAAGCCAACTGCTGCGCGCCTGAGAGCTTTGGCCATAAATAGTAGATAACTTTCCACCGTGTGAAGTCCGAATGCGGGTGCGCACCCGGTTGCTGCATCATCGCCTGTGCCATCTGGCTGTGGCTGATAGCGGCTATCCCGTCGGCCACAAAGCTCACGATGCCGATGCCCAAAGCACAAAGAAAAGAGACAATATCAGGCATCAGGAGCGATAAAATAAGCACGGCAACAACCACGAAGAGCAGGTTGAAAGAGCATAGCAGTGAGGCAATGAGGTATTCTGGCATAACAACCTTCAAATTTATGGATGTAATTAAGAACACAATGCTATGTAGGATGAACATGAATAGTACCGATAAAGCCCACAACCCGATGATCTTACCCGTAACATATTGCCACCGAGCTATCGGTTTTGACAAAATACACGATTGCATCCCATCGTCCCGGTCGCGCCTAAATACACGCATCGAAAGTAAAGCTGCTATGAGCATCACGCCTGCAGCAATGACGTGGAAGATCACTCTCGACACTGCCCTTACAACGGTTCCGGCATCGAGCAACTGCCCATTCACCATATAATTGCCTTGATAACAACCACGAATAAGAAATACTAAGATGGCGCAGATAACGAACATGATGACGAAGCTTTTCTGCCGTACTTCATCGGTAAGCGTATATTTCGCAATCCTGATGATGGGGGGGAGTGCTTTCTGCGTTTTCATGTCAACCTTTCACAAGCCTTACAAACACATCTTCCAGTGTATCACCATCCTTGACTATGGCGGAAATTGCGTCTTTTACCAGAAGCTTGCCGCGGTTGATGATTCCAGCAGTATCGCATATTTTTTCAACTTCTGACAGCAGGTGTGAATTCAGGAAGATAGTCATCCCTTGATGTTTAAGCGACTCTAAAAGCTGGCGTGTTTCTCTGATACCGATGGGATCAAGACCAGCAGTGGGCTCGTCGAGAATTAACAGCTTCGGATTTCCAATGAGTACAGCGCCGAGTCCGAACCGTTGAATCATGCCCTTGGAATAGGTGTTCACCTTGGTGTGTTCACTGCCTTGCATGCCGATAAGCTCGACGATGCGCCTGCATTGATCCACGGCGTCGGACCGGCTTATATCCAATAGCTCCGCACAGCGTTCCAGGTACTGCCATCCTGAAAGGTACGGTGGAATATGGAGGTTTTCAGCCAGATAACCGACTGCGGTTCTGCAGGCTGCATGTGTACTTGGAAGGCCGTTTAATGACAAACTCCCCGATGTTGGCCTTGTAAAGTCGAGCAGCATCTTAACGATCGTCGTCTTACCTGCACCATTGGGTCCAAGCAGGGCAAAATATTCTCCTGTCTTGACGGAAAAGGAGACATTGTCAACAGCCGCAAGGGAACCGTATCGTTTCGTTACGGTGTTCAATTCAATCATAGAGGGCACTAATGTTAATCCTTAAAGCATCTCTCCTGCAAAGATGACAGATTCTTCTTTCTTGTGCAGGTGAGTATAAGAACCCCAGTCTGTTATGTCAATGAAATATAGGCCACATAATATATATGGCGCGTTGTACAGATGATTGTGGGCGTGATTTATCGAGGCGTCCGCCCTATCGAGATAACGGCGCTCCTTGACTACATCACGATTTCGGATTGAAAGGTTGCACAAGTGATTGATTACAGGAAATCACGACTTCAGGAAGAACATCAGACCACCATCATTCCAGAAATGCACGTTAAAATATCTGCGCCTTACAACCAGTTATCAATAAAATGAGCCGATCAATAAGGTGTAGACTTGTATTTGCGGTTTAGTCTCTAACATACGGCTCACTTGAAGCTAACTTTTCGGCGATCCTCCTTGCTTCAGTAAGGTGTCAGCCCACTCACTCACGGTTAAAACATCCGCCTGACGGGGAAACAACTTTTCAACCAGCACGCGATGGACTTCTGGATCTGCATCTAAACACGCATCGGAAAGAACGACGAGCCCGTAATCCTTATCCGCAGCTTCTCGCAAAGTTGAAAGGACAACACCGCTTGTTGCAATACCAGTTAGAATTAGCGTGTCGATCTTACGGGCGCGGAGAATAATCTCAAGATCACTACCGGCAAACGCGCTCACGCGTAATTTCGT
>JBEKXK010000073.1:0-18193 GCA_049512055.1 Syntrophales bacterium
ACCATGCCGTCCATCAGGGCAAGAAGCTGAGCGACTACCCTTTTTTCCACATCACCCAATACCTCTGCACGCTTGGGGGCAATGGCATCGATTTCATCGATGAAGATGATGCTTGGTGCCTTTAGGGAGGCCTCCTCGAAGATTTCCCTGAGCTTTGCCTCACTCTCACCATAATACTTGTGGATTATCTCAGGTCCGTTTATCCTCATAAAGTGAAGCTTGGTTTCACTCGCGATGGCCCTGGCAATCAGTGTTTTACCAGTTCCCGGAGGGCCATAGAGCAGCACACCCTTTGGCGCCTCTATACCAAGTTTTTCGAATACCTCGGCATACCGCAGAGGAAGTTCCACCATCTCCCGAACAAGTCTGAGCTCATTTTCAAGACCACCGATATTTTCATAGGAAACACGCGAGGCCGCATCCAAAGAAAAATCGGGCTTCTTCAATACAAATCTTGTTTTTTGATTGATAATCACTCCGCCTGTGGGAGAGGTTGCCTCAATCTGAAAAAAGCGCTCTTTCCCTGCCAGAAAAGGAATATTGATTTTATCGCCGGCTATAACCGCAAGACCCTGGAGAACTTTTGCAAACTGTTCAAGTTCACTCTCATCCGGCAATACATACGAAAAGTCAACGGGGGTCAGTACGACTGTCGCCGCAGTCGTTCGAGGTATTTTCTTAACCTTTACGAGCCCACCTATATGAACGCCGGCATTCTCTCGCGTGTTACCATCGATTTGGATCAGTTGTTTCCCTTGTGATTCAGGGAAAGTACCAGTGATTCTTGCAACCGTTGTCCTCTCGCCGCCGATTTCGATGATATCGCCGAGGACAGCTTTCAATGAATTCATGTCCTCGGGACCCAGGCGCGCGATGCCTTTGCCTACGTCCTCAGGAAAAGCTTCATTCACTTTTAAATCGATCCCAGCATTCATAAATTTATGTTTATTTTCAATATGTTATTGATATATCTAATCATCTGATGATTTGATTATCATAATGTTACATATTTAGTCAAGAAATTTTTTTCTTGTCCTAAAGTATATCTCACTTTTCCCTTCCGCGACTTGGAAAAATCAACACTTACAGGCGAAGACTTTAGTATCTTCTATTGACCGGCGGAATCAAACATTGATAGCTGAAGTTCATGGTTTCAAGCCTTACAGATCATCCCGGTATTGTGGCTAATTTTCGAGGTTCTGGGTTAATGCAATTTACGAAGCAGATTACTGATAACGGGAAGAGAATTTAATGATTCATTTCGCTTGACATAGATATTTGTCTGGTATTTCATGGAACATAATGACTGCTCTGTATCTTTGCAACGATAGATAGTGACTGAAGATCATGACAGATAAGCCGAGACATCTAAGGAAACTCCATCACATCGCTAAAGACATCGGGCGTTTGATCTGGTGTGCAGTTGGAGTAGCAACAGGTATCGGCTTGGCGCTTTGGTTTGTTAGAGGACCTTCATCGCCTTTCTTACTCGCCTCACTCGGTGGCTCCAGTGTATTTCTCTTTGGCCTCACTCGTGCTGCTGCAGCTCAGCCACGAGCATTGTTTGGTGGGCATTTGGGCAGCGCTCTTATCGGTATTCTTTGTTTTCAGTCATTCGGAGATGCGCTTTGGGTTTACATGCTTGCAATGGTTCTAACTCTCATCTACATGCTTGCCACAAAGACCGTGCATCCACCAGCCGGAGCGAATCCCCTTATCATGATTCACGAGCATGCTGGCTTCTTCGGCCTTTGGCAACCAGTTGGCCTTGGTATCATTATCCTCGCTTTGGTCGCCGTGGTCTGGAGCCGTCTCTTGCCAGGCATGAATCACTACCCTACAAACTGGTCTGAAAACTCACCCCCTTCTATTCTTTGGGGTGGTTGGAGTAAATAGAGATAGGACATCCAATCATCCACTCCAGCCCGTACCGTCACCCTCTTCCCATCCGCAATCCTCAGTTCCGATGAATGTCCGCTGCTGAACAGTTGTAGTCTTAGCAATTCCCGTCACCATTCGAATTCCGCTTGGTAAAGACCCTGCAAATCAGTCAGCGACATCATTATAGGATTTCCATTGAGCAACTGTCTCTTCATAGGAGACAGCGGAAACTTTCCGTCCTGCCGAAGCAAAAAAATAAACAACAGGATGCTGACAAACCACTCGCCGAATTGTCCGCAGTACATCATTTCCTCATCTCCTTCCCACTCATTATGCGAATATCGCCTACTGCCTTTTCTATTGGACCTTCGATTCTGATACTTCATAAGAATCCGCCTTTCTGTTTTGGAAGTATAGAATTGAGTTTGGACATGCATGAAAGCCCTAACTGATAAGGATCTTCGGGGATGCTTGCTGCTTATCCTTGTGGAGCCTGCCTTGGCCGCATTGTCGCCCTGAAAGCGGCGTGAATTCTCTATATACAGAAACGTGGCGCGGCCTTCCTCTGCCGGTGGTTGTTCCAGGAGAGGTCATTGCTGGAAACAAGCAAGGACGCACCTTCGGAGAGCGCCCACAACAGGGATTAACAAACTTGTTGATAAGATTGTTGATGACCATGTTGATGAGTCGTGAAAACCATCAATTACTGATGATTTTAAGCTCTTTGCGTTAATCTTAGGCAGAAGAATTCATGAATAATTTGAACGGTATAAGGAATTTAGCCTTAACATTCATATTTCAAGGACGATTATCTGAAACATATCAACCCAATGCGAAAGGCATACCATTTCCAGCTTCCCGCCGGATGAAAAATCTCCGGAACAGGAAGAATTTCTCAAGTGAAGAATGAAACTGATTTTGACAAGGACACCCGGATCAATCAAGGACATTGACAGCCCCCTGAAATCAGTCCGGATTTCAGGGAGAAGGTAAATTGAAAAACCAAGTCTCAGATCGTATCTCTTATTGCTTTATCTCGCAGGTAGATTTTTCCTCCCATTTCACAGCCAGTGTTATTCTTGTGAGAAAGCTGAGCCAAACTTTGCATCCGGGCTGAAACTCGGCCGCAGCAAGAATCTTATTTTTTTGCCTCTTCCTGGTTAAGTTTCTTGAGGGTGGCAAGAATTTCTTCGTAGTTTGGTGAACCGTCTTTCGCATACCGGATGACAGCCTTCTTATCTATGATTACCGTGCGCCTGTTAAAGAGGAACTTATCGGCGCCGATCACGCCGTATTGATCGCCCAGATATCCGGAGATATTCGAAAGTAGGGGGAAGGTCAGTTTATATTTCTGTGCCCAATATTTCAGGGTTATCACGTCATCCCGGCTTACGCCCACGACCTGGGCGTTCAGAGAGGCATAGATAGATAGAATCTTCTGGTGCCCCTGCATCTCGCCCGTTCAGACGGGTGTGAATGCTGCCGGGAAAAAAGTCATAATCAGGTAGGATTTTCCATAATACTCATCACCGTAGTTAATCAACCGGTCATGAGTGGAGGCGAGGTTGAAATTCCAGGTTTCTTTTCCTATCAGCTTCGAGGCCTCTATGCTGGCAGCGATAGAGTAGGCAGATATGAAAAGGACCAACATGCCGACAAAGAAACAAATCCATAGGTATCGTCTTTTATCCATAGTATACTCCTTATCTTGCAATTTTTGTTTTCATATTCTCCATGTGAAAGAATCTCACGACTCCATTTAGGGATTACCGCAACCAAGGTGCGGCTATGCCGACGTGGAAAAAGCGCGCTGGAAAATACATCCGTTGCGATCGGCGTGGTGAAGATGCAAGGACTGACTACTCCGCATGGCTTCAAGCTCACTGTATGATCTTAGGCTGCCCCTTGACGGGGAAGTCTTCCTTGGCAAGTCCCTCCACAATCTTATCAATATTTGTTTTTGTGTCGTCGAATCTTACAGTAACTTCGTGAGTGAATGGATTTGCATCGTACTTAAGAACACCCGGGATTTCCTTCAGGGCACCACCTACCCTGCTCGCTGTGTCCTGTCACTCGCATCCGGGGACCACCATTCTGATTATTCTTTCGGCGGCAAGAAGGGGCTGCGAAGCAGCGAGCAGGAAGATCACACTCAAAATACAGACTGTAACGAAACGTTTACTATGCTTCATGAAAGGTCTCCTCAGCATTGTTATTCCAGGTTGTTCAATGTTTCAGGAATGATTTCGGAGAGCGCCGGGAAGATGTGCATGTTGTCCGTTATTGATTTGACATCTCCCCCGCGGGCCATGGCATTCACCACCTCCTGGATGAGAATAGCTGCTTCAGGCCCGATGATGTGGAAACCGAGAATCTTCTCTGTCTTCTTTTCCACGATTGCCTTGGCGAAGTTTTCGCTTTCCATCATGGCATCCCCCATCACCACGTCGGAATAATTTGCACGGCCTACAAGGATATCGTGGCTCTTCGCTGCCTGTTCTTCGGTGAGGCCCAGCGAGGCGATCTGCGGGCGCGTGAAAACGGCGTGAGGAACGATACTAAAATCGAAGGATATTTTTTTGCGGCTTGTGGCGTTGCGCCAGGCCACGCGCTGCATCATCTCGCCTGCGTGCGTAAACATCTGGCGTCCTATGGCGTCGCCTATGGCCCATATATTTTTCTTGCTGGTCTGCAGAGTGTCGTCCACTTTGATATAGTTGGCTTCATTCGTCTCCACCCCTGTCTTATGGACGTCCAGAAGGTCCGCGTTGGATACACGCCCTGCTGCGACGAGTACCTTGGCGCCGCTTATTGCTTTGTCATAGCCGGTTTTAAGATTCTTCAAGATAACCGTGTAGAAGCCCTTCTTCTCCCAGACTTCCACGGTTTCCCAATTGGTCAGAATTTCCATGCGCTTCGAGAGTTCGTCCTTAAGGTGGTCCGCTATCTCCGGTTCCTCGTTGGCAAGGAGCCTGTTTTGTCTCTGGACCACAATTACCTTGGTTCCCATGGCTGCAAAGAAGTGGGCGTATTCGACCCCAATATAGCCGCCGCCGATGATAATTATGCTTTCCGGCTTTTCACGGAGATCGAGCAGATTTTCATTAGTCAGATAATCTATCTTATTAACACCTTTGATGGGCGGTATGAGGGGGCGGGCGCCGGAGGCAATGAATATCTTCCGGCCTTTCATAGTTTCCTTGCCGACTTTCAGTGTGTAGGCATCGACAAACCGTGCTTCCTCGTTATAGAAATCCAGTCTTTTCGAGGTCGCGATCTCATTTTCCATCCATGTCCGGCTCTCGCCTATTGTTGCCTTCATGCGATCCATGATGGCACGAAAATCGATGCGCTTCACTTTCGCCTCGATTCCCAGCTTTTTCGCCTCTTCTATATCTGCGATCCTGTCGGCGTGATAGATCAGTATCTTCGAGGGGACGCAACCCACGTTGACGCAGGTCCCTCCCACATTCCCCTTGTCGATGAGGGCAACTTTGAGTTTGCTGGCCTGGGCCTTGAATGCGATGTTCAGTCCAGCGCCGGCGCCTATTACGATGACATCGTATTCTTTCATAAAATTCCCTCCATGGCCGCTCTTGTCGGTGCATCTATTGTAAATGAATAATTTATTTAATCTATCAAAGGATGCCTTATTTTAGGCGGCGAAATACCGCAGTTGGCGCTCAGGGAATAGATGAGCGGGTGAGGGAGGTTATCCTATGTCAGAAATAATCATGATGGTTTCGTGAAGAGTCAAGAACTCCGCTACGTCCAAGGCGGGACTGTGTCATCAGAAAGAGAAATGCAATTCCGAACGCATGTGAGAAATCTATAATATTTATTGCGTTCCCTGCGCTACGCTCAAGGCTTCGGCTGACCAAATTGACAAACTTGAAAATTACGATGCAGTCCACGCGGAATGACGAGGGAAAGAGGGCCGCTATTCATCATAGCCGCCGCTTCCGACTTTTCCACGAAAGACCCAATGCTTGTAGGAGATGTAGGCGAGAATCACAGGAAGGACAATGACAATCACGGCAAGCATAAAGATAAGGGTCTTGGGCGAAGAGACTGCAGCGCTCTTGATAGTCACCATATTCGGGATGATGTAGGGATAGAAGCCTACGGAGAGACCGATGAAGGCAAAGAATACAAATGCGCCGTTCCAGAGAAAGGGGGCAAACTCCAGCCGCCCGCGCAGGCTTCGGAGGCACATGATAAAAGAAAAAAGGGCAAGGAGGGGAAAGGCGGCGACGTTAAGGAGACTGGGCATGGCCAACCATTTCGCCGCCATGTAAGGATGCCGGGCGATAGTCCAGAGATAAATCGCGGTAGCGATGATAAATGTGAAGAAGGCGGCTATGGATGCATAATGCCTGCCCTGCCGTTGGATTTCGCCTTCCGTTTTCAGGATAAGGTAGTTTGCCCCCAGCATGATGTAGCCTGAAATAACGCCCAGGGTGAAGAGAGCGGAGTAGGGATGAAACCAACTCCACACGGTTCCCGTAAATGTGTGCCCTTCCATGGGGATTCCGTAAAAGATGCCTCCCAGTGTGAAGCCCTGAGAAATGGCGGTCACAAGGCTTCCCAGCCCGAAGGAGAGGCTCCAGAGAGAACACCCTTTGGAGTTGTCGCGAAACTCAAACGCCAAACCGCGGAAGATGAGGCCGAAGATCATAACTATAATAGGCACGTAAAAGGCGGAAAGGGCAATGCTGTAAAAGAGGGGGAATGCGCCGAAGAGTATGCCGCCCAAGACAACAAGCCAGGTCTGGTTCTCCTGCCAGATGTCTTGGAGACTCGCCATCATGGTGCCCCGCTTCTCTTCGTCCCTGGTGGAGAGGGCGATGATACCCACACCGAGGTCGAGGCCGTCGGCGACGGCGTAATAAAGGACAAGAAAACCGATGATCAAGAACCAGATTTGTTCTATGTGGGCATTAAGCCACTCCATCTTTCAGTCCTTTCCGGGATTGGAGTAACTGCCCGCGTTTTCGCTCAGCGGGTCCGGACCGCGGACAATGATGCGCCAGGCAAAGATGAAAAATAAAACCGCCAGAAATGTATAGACCAATGCGAAGGCGGCAAGTGATCCTGCCACCGTACCGGCTGGTATCCGGGAGGCCGCGTCTCCCGTCCGGAGGAGCCCGTGGATCACCCAGGGTTGCCGTCCCAGTTCCCTGGTTACCCAGCCCGTCTCCAGTGCGAGATAGCTCAAGGGAAGCGCTGCCATCCAGGCGCGGAGAAGCCACTTCTGGGCGGCAACGCGTGGGGCATCAAGCCCTCCTTTCCGCCAGGCCCAGAGGGTCCAGAGCATAAGAAGGAAGAGCGCTGTGCCGATGGCCACCATGATCCGGAACGCGTAAAAGGGGATGGCCACGGGCGGCTGGTCTTCCTGCGGGAATTCCCTGAGGCCCCTGACTCGGCCGGTCAAGGTGTGCGTGGTGAGCAGGCTGAGAAGGTTGGGTATTTCAATGGACCAACGGTTATCCTGTTGCTCGGGGTCAGGCCAGGCGAGGACGATGAAAGGGGCTCCCCGCCCCTGGGGATTGGTTTGCCAGTGGGCCTCGAAGGCAGCAAGTTTCGCCGGATCATACTCGTATGCCCCCCGGCCCGCGCCGTCGCCGAGCCAGACCTGTAGAGGTGTTGTAATGATGGCCGCAATTACTGCCCATTTAAAGGAAGCGAGGAAAAAGTCTGTGTGCCTGTTCTTGTAGAGATACCAGGCGCTGAGTCCTCCCACAAAGAAAACGGATATCTCGAGAGCAGCGACCCACATGTGCGGGACGCTCCATACCATGTCCGAGCTGAAGATGGCCTCAAAATGGTTTGTGACGATGAATTTTCCCTTGTCGAAGTGGCCGCCGGCGGGTGTCTGCATCCAGGAATTGGCTACCATGATCCAGAAGGCTGAAAGGGATGCGCCGAAAGCCACCATGGACGTTGCAAAAAGATGCAATTGAGGCGAGACCCTTTTCCATCCAAACATCATGATTCCGATGAAGCTCGCCTCCAGCATGAAGGCCATGGCGGCTTCATATCCCAGCATGTGTCCGAAGAAATCGCCTCCGGCACGGGAGAAGGCGCTCCAGTTTGTCCCGAACTGAAACTCGAGGGGAATGCCCGTGGCTACGCCGAGGGCGACATTGAGAAAAAATAGGCGGCTCCAGAAACGTGCATGGCGATAATACTCCTCTTTCCCTGTCCTTATCCAGCGAGCTTCAAGGAATACCAGAAAGAGACTCACGCCAATTGTAGCAACCGGCCAGAGGATGTGAAACATTGCCGTGAGGGCGAATTGCATCCGTGAGAGCGTGACAGTATCCGGAAGACCATCCATGGACGCATCCTTTTTTCGAAAATTTCAGGCTGTAATCCCGCGGAGACGGGAATCTAATATTTTCTTATTAGCATATTTCATCCATGAGAATCTGGCTATGACAAAAATGCTTCTCTCATCGTCGGTCTCTCTGAATCTTCGGCTGTTAACGTCAAGCAGGCATTAAGATCGGAAGAAATTGTATGTGCCAATATCGCACGCAATGTGCTATTGATGCACACATCCCAAGAAATGAGCTGTTCGGGCATTTGCCAATTTCATGAGAACTTTTGCGTGCACAAACCGCACTATTTTCCTGTTGGTAATGGTTGTCATTCACCGCGTCGCCATCGCATCTATCCAAAGGGCAACTTTCCCAAACTTCGTAATTATCTATGTTTAGGCGACAATTTTGTATAGCGTAAATTTCCTCTCCTGTCAATCTCAAGCTTGGCATCTATCTTGCTGAGCAATAGAATAACGAGACCTCAATAGGCAGGAAGACACCTTTGAGATTTTAATCTGATGAAAGAATTCATGAAAGGCATTGCTCAGGGGTCTCGCTGGACTCATAGTATATGAATAAAACGGTTCATGGAAAAGGAGGAGAAAAAACAGAGTTCACAGAGCGCCGATCAGGAAGAGACGCTGTCACATTCAGAGTTTGGGTTTGTATATGATTTTTTCATACCGGAAGAAAAAAGCAGCAGTGTAGAAAGAACGACAGCGAGAGAACAACCCCAGGAAAAAAGAGAAGACGAGTTAAAGCTTGACGACCAAAGCGTAACATTTTTTCTCCCTGATTTTTTTACCGACGAGACTTAGTTCTGCTTGTAATTTTTTAAGATCGATGGGTGGTTTCCCTTCCCTCCTTTGCCATCCATCGACCCCCTTTCCAGAGATTCTGAGAGGGGGGTCAGCATTCTTGATCCCTTTCAGTATATTTAGCGAGCGGGTGGATGGTTCCTTTTTCCCTCCTTTTACCATCCACCCTTTTTTTGTTTCAAGGGTTTGATTCCCACTGTCGGCTAATTCGAATTCAAGACCATTGTGCATCTCCGGCCCACATTCTTCCCTTAATAATCTTCGTTTGTAAATTTCAGTCGGTCATAAATGCTCCTCAGCGGTAAAGTGTCATGAGAAACCCTTTGACATGCACGGTCATTTTCCTTATTCTTCCCCGGAAAAATCTAGGCCGTATAAAAAGAGCATCAGGGCTGGTTTTATTAATCGTAAAAGATCGCAGAGCGAGGAGGCGTATCATCTATGAAATACTCCCAGGCAAAACAAGGCCGCATGTTTGTTATCAGGCTCGAAGATGGAGAAGTAGTTCATGAAGTCATCGAAAATTTCGTCATACAGCAGTCCATAAGTGCTGCTGCCCTGATTATCCTCGGCTGCGCAGACGAAGGAAGCACACTTGTCGTCGGTCCCAGGGAGGGTCGAACACTACCTATTGAGCCCATGACGCACATCTTGCAGAACGTCCACGAAGTGGCAGGTGTGGGAACGGTATTTCCCGATGATGAGCGCAAGCCGGTACTGCACATGCACATGGCCTGTGGCAGGAGGGCAGAAACAACAACTGGCTGTGTCCGCCGCGGAGTAAGGGTATGGCATGTGATGGAATGTATCCTCTTTGAAATTCTGGACGGCACCGGCATCCGTCTGCTGGAGCCGGCATCTGGATTCAAACTCCTGAACCCGTAGCATATCGAATTGAGATACAGTGCCGACGAAAGGCGCAGGTGAAAAAGATGTGCATCACGCTTGAGAAAAAAGCAACTGCCCCATGAGAGAAAGAAAAGGCATATTCTGGGGCTGGTATGTGGTCATGGGGGCTTTTCTGATCCCAAGCATCAGTTACGGAGCCCTCTACTCCTTTGGTGTTTTTGTGAAGCCCATGTCCGTTGATTACGGATGGTCCCGATCTGTCGTATCCCTAGGTGCTTCAATTAACATGATAGTCTATTCCGTCTGCGCCATTTTCTTGGGTAGAATGCTCGATAAAGTAGCGCCCAGGTGGATCATCACAGCAGGGGCCATCATTGCCTCAGTGAGCTACACCCTGACCGGTTTCGCCAGAACGCCACTTCATTTCTATCTTGCCTACGGCGTCCTCTGCGGTGCAGGCACTGCATGCATGGGACTGCTCGTTGTCAATTCTTCCGTGGGGAAGTGGTTCATAAAGAAAAGGGGCATTGCCATAGGAATATCCACCATGGGCGTCAGTTTCGGGACTATTGCCCTCACTCCGCTGGCGGGATACATCGTGAAGAACTACGACTGGCACTATGGGTTTATCTTTTTGGGGATCATATTCGTTCTCCTCGGCATTTCACTCTCCCAGTTGTTCATGGGACGCGTCAATCCTGAGAGCCATGGACTCTTCCCTGACGGTGATAGAAAAACAGCTCAGGTGCTGGAACTAGATCATGTCCAAAGGCATCCGGCGCATCTTCTCGTTAAAGTAATTCTTAGAAATTCTCAATTCTGGATCCTTGTGGCCTGCTTCTCCCCGGCGGTCATGACCCTGATGGCCGTCTTCGTCCATCAGGTTGCGTATGCACTTAATACTCATTGTTAAGACTCCTCAAGTGCACTACCTTTTTTACGCTTAGCCAATAAAGAATACCGCATGATCTTATCAGGTAGGGAGGACATTTAATCCCTTCCTAAAGATTTTCCTTCTTGAACATCATAAGCAATTTCAAGCCAGCATGCTCAAAAAATCGCAGAATCATAATTTGAAATATGGTAAAGGTAGCGACACGGGACTATGAGAATATTCGACTACGTTTCCGATGGAGTGTTACCCTATGAACGGGAAAGAAAATCTCAAACATCTGCCGAACAGGACCGACAGCATGTGCTTTGGGTGCAGCCCAGCTAATACTGCAGGACTTCGCCTGGAATTCTTCACTGACCAAGAATCAATTTTTTCATGGGTTAAGGTGCCGGCCCATCTCTGCGGATGGAAAAACCTAGTCCATGGCGGGATCATATCAACCATCCTGGACGAAGTTATGGGGAGGGCCGTTATTCATAAAATGAGATGCCTCGGCATGACCAAGTCCATGACGGTTGACTTCCTGAAGCCCATCACGATTGATAAGGAACTGAAGGCCGTAGGGAAGGTGCTCGAAGTCAAAAATGATCGCGAATGCTTGGCAGAGGCGATGATCTTCAACGAAGCCGGGGGACTTTGTGCGAGATCTACAGGAACCTTTACATTATTCAAACCCAACCACAGCAAGAAGTTGGGAATCCAAGATGAGGATGCGATGGAGTGGTTCAACTCGTATATGAAAGCATAGCGTCAAGTGATCTGACCCTTGAAATTGGCACAGCAGATATTTTGACGATTACGCGTTAAGATGAACAGCGTATCGTTATTGTCGAAGGAAGCAACCCATGAAACCGCCCATATCGTTAGTTCAATACACTGGCAGTCCCGATTCTCTCAGAGAGGCGGTCGAGCTTTGCTCCGGCCTTGAGAAACTGGAGAGAAATGCCAAGGTGCTGATTAAACCAAATCTCATCACATGGGATGATAAGTTCAAGATAGCGCCGTTCGGAGTGTTTACGACGACGCGTCTCGTGGAGGATCTGGTCATCATACTCAAGGACCACGGATGCGGAGAAATATCCATCGGTGAGGGATCGGTTCAAGTTCAAAAAGGCATTGGTACCATGGCAGCCTTCGCAGGTCTCGGATATACCGCACTGGCAAAAAAGTATGGCGTTAAGCTCGTTGATTTTAATGCCGATCGATCGGCGAATTTCAAAATTCCGGGAGGACCCACTCTCCATATTGCAAAAGGAGTCATGGAGTCCGACTTTTTCATCAACTTCCCCGTTCTGAAAACCCACGCCCAGACGAAAGTATCCCTGGGACTAAAAAATCTTAAGGGCTGCTTGAAAACCTCCTCCAAAAAAATCTGCCATCATGCAAGTCCCGGCCTGGAGTACTGCTTCACATTCATCGCTGATTACATAAAGCCGGCGCTTACCATTGTGGATGGTATCTATGCCTTGGAGCGAGGTCCTCTTCATTTCGGAAATGCATTCAGGAAGGGCATTATCATAGCGTCCCGCGATATCCTGGGAGCCGACATAGTTGCGGCAAAAACCATAGGCTACGACCCGCAGGATATCGTCCATTTCGTTGAGTATGCCAAACGTAACGGCAGGTCACTCGACCTCAGAGATTATGATATCAGAGGTGAGGCCTTGGAAAATCATATCAAAGCGCTCAAGTGGGACTGGGGATGGGCGAAAGACAACACCGGCCCTTCTATCTTTGAGAAATTCGGCGTGACAGGCGTTGCCTTACGCAAGTACGATGAGACTCTCTGCTCGGGATGCACCCCGCTCGCCAATATGGTCAATATCCTTGTGCTGTCGGCATTTACAGGCCAGCCTCTTCCGAAGGTTGAGATCCTCAACGGCAAGAAGATGCGGGCGCGACCGGGGTATGATAGTACCGTTCTCATCGGCAATTGCATCATCAAGGCAAACAAGGAAAATGCGCATATCAGGAAGGCGATAAAAGTGGCTGGATGTCCGCCGGACACCAAGGAAGTGATTGACGCATTGAAGGAGGCGGAGCTTCACATCGACGAACTTGCCTATTGGGGCTATATCAAACAGCAGGGCGAAAAATACGATAATCAGGAAGGGTATTCCTGGGATTTCTACAGATAATATGCATGAAGGGATTCCCCGAGAGGCAATAGAGATCGGCTGGATCGTGTGAAGCAGTCAGTATTCCCAAGAAAATCCTAGCACATATGAGCCACGTCATGAAACGGGACACGTGTAGTTAAGGTGCTTAACGAAAGACACATTGACCAGCATAAAATAATATTCGTGAGACCCTCCATGCGGGGCCACCGCAGCTTAGAGATTTCGGAATATATGAAATAAACAAGGAGACGTAAACGTGGCTGAGAAAAAGGACAAGAAGATGGCGCTCGGGCAGGAAAAGGAACTGGAATACGAAGAGAACCGCAAGCATTGGCTAGCTGAAGAGGCAAAGATCTATGAACTCTGGGAGAAGGCTTATAACCCGGGAGGTCAGGCGCAGAATGATCGTCTGGCCAAGCAGGGAAAGAAGCCCCCGCGGCAGCTGATCAGGCAGCTCATCGATCCGGGCACGGAGTTCTTCGAGTTGAGCCGAGGCGCCGGCTTCGGAATCGATTATGAACTCGTGAAGGACGTCCCATCCGCAGGTCTGGTCACAGGGATCGGCAAAATACACGGCAACTGGGTGATGATCCTCGCTAACGACAGCCGGGTGACCGCCGGGGCCTATTACCCGATAAGCTGTAAGAAGCACCTCAGAGCCCAAGAGATCGCCGAGAAGTGCGGACTTAATTTCGTATACATTGCCGATTCGGCGGGTGCTTTTCTTCCCATGCAGGACAGGATCTTCCCCGGGAGAAACCAGTTCGGCCATTTCTTCTACAATATGTGCAGGATGTCGGCCAAGGGGCTGAAGCAATATACTTTAAGCACCGGGGGTAACACAGCGGGCGGCGCCTACATCGTCTATCTCGCCTGCGAATCCATCATGATCGACGGGTTATCGTACTCATTTCTCGGCGGTCCTCCCATGGTGGAATCCGCGATCGGGGAAAAGGTGAGCATGGAAGATCTTGGCGGCGCGAGAGTCCATACCAACATCTCAGGCGGTGCAGATCATTTTGTGAAATCACAGGACGAAGGTATCGAGAAGCTCAGGGAACTGCTGGCCTTTGATCCGAAGCAGAGCCTCCATATTGAACGGCGAAAGCCTCTCGATCCGAAGGTTACAGCCGACCATCTCTACCAAGTACTGCCGAAGGAAACCTCCAGGGGGATCAATGTGCACGAGGTGCTCGCCAGCATTGCTGACGACAGCTATTTCAGCGAGTACAAGCGTCACTACAATATTGGCCGTGGTGATAATATCGTCTGCGGGAAAATTTTTCTGAAAGGCATTCCCGTCGGGGTCATAGCGAGCAACAATAACGGGGTAATCTTTGTGGATTCAGCCCGTAAGGCCATCGAGTGGGTGATACGCTGTTGTACCATGAAGATCCCCATTCTTTACATACAGAACTCTCCAGGCTACATGGTCGGCACTGCGGAGGAATATGCGGGCATCGGCAAATACGGGTCCGGCATGGTTAGGGCCTGCGCCTGTGCGGAGGTTCCCAGGATTCAGTGGATCATTGGTCCCGACCACGGCGCTGCGAACTTTGGCATGTGCGGGAGGACCTTCGATCCTCTGTTCATATTCGCCACCATGCGGGCGAGGACATCGGTAATGTCTGGAGCGACAGCCGCCTTCATCCTTACCAGCCTGGAGCGGACCAACCGGAAAAAGCGTGGTGAAGAGATGGATGAAGAGGCAGCAGGGAAATTCCAGCAGATGATGACCGACAAGTATAACCGGGAGGCACATCCCTTTTATATGGAGGCACGGCTGTTCAATGACGGGACGCTGCCACTGAAGGACTGCCGCGACGCCTTGGCCCTAGCCTTCGAGGTTTCGCTCCTACAGCCTATTCCGGAGTCCAATTTCGGCAACTTCAAGTTCTGATAAAAGAAGAAATATTTGAGCTCAGTGACTAATACTGCGGGAGGGGGTATTATAGGTGTGGAAATGTCGGCTCCAATGCCGGGGACCATATCTGAGATCTTGGTAAGTGTTGTAGATGAAGTTAAGTTTGATGACGAGACTCATCGTTCTTGAGGCGATGAAGATGAATAATCCATCTGTGCACCCACAAACGGAAGAGTGAAAGAGGTCAGGGTATAAAGAAGAAGACAAGGTGAAGACGGGTCGGGTATTGGTGGTTCTGGAGTGAGGTAATTTCTCTGGATTTGACATTGATCGATCATAAAAAAAAGAAACGAAGGACTCAGATTCTATCCGTATGTGGTCAATATTTCAGGAGTGGGTTACAAATAACAGAATTAGAAATAGGAGGAACATCGTGACGGAAGTAATATGGATATCGCCGGAAGAAGCTCATCTGAAAGTAAAATCAGGGGAGGCTGTTCTGGTCTGCGCCTATAAAGACGACGAGGAATATAGCAGGATTAACCTTGAAGGTTCCAAATCACTCAGCGAATTCTATTCCCGGCTTCCGCAATATTCAAAAGACCAGGAAATTATCCTCTATTGAGCCTGACCCAGGGAAAAAACGTCTGTCGGTCGGGCAGAGCATTTTCTAAAAAAAGGATATAGTAATGTCAAGGTCCTTCGTGGCGGTGTCGTAGCCTGGAAGAACGCTGGATATCAAATCAAGTAATTCAGGTTAGCAAAGGTCAATTAAGGGAGAGATAAGCAATGAAATACCTGGTTGTGCTGGGAAGAATATTGTATGCGGCTATCTTCTTTACATCTGCCGCCCCGGGGCATTTCCTAGCAGGGACGATAGCATATGCCGCGGGCAAGGGAGAACATGCTTGCAAAATGCGATCTAAATGACCATGCCCTATATTTGGTTATCTTTACAATAAATCTGGAAATCGAAAAGCTTCTTTCATATCTTCGTAATGGTATCTGAATCCCTCACGTATCGTCGGCAGCGAATTTTTCCATAAACACTCTCAGCTCAAAGTTAGTGCAGAGATTCAATTACCGTTCACTTCCGCTGAGTTGTATCAACGTGCTAGGCTATTGCCGGATGAAACGGCGCCACAAAAATACTTGACAGTGTTCCTTAACGCGCATATCATTAAACTAGGTAGATGCGGTCGTCGGAATTCAGATCTATGCCCCAGTAAGACAACCCACAAATTGATGTAGGAGGTCAAAAATGGCAGTCAAAATTCTTATTAAGAGGAAGGTCGCCGCGGATAAGGCATCGCAATTGAAGGAACTGGTGATGCAGCTCAGATCACTCAGCATGAAACAGCCTGGCTATGTGTCGGGGGAGTCTTTGAGACATGTGGATAGACAGAACGAGTATCTTGTAATCAGCACATGGGATAGTCTTTCCGCTTGGAAAGATTGGCAGTCAAGTAAGGAGAGGGCGAAGATCCAGGGTCAGATAGATACCCTGCTCGGACAGAAGACAGAGTACGAAGTCTACGAGTACCGCCCATAAGTGAGCAGAGAAGATGAAATCAATTTACTACCACCGAGACCTTTGGGCAAGGACGCAGCCTTTGTTCAAAGGTCTCAGCCGTTTATGTCAACCCGCCTTTCTTACTGCTGAGTTCCGCCATGAATGACCGCACTCGCATGGCTATCTTACGCGCATAGCCATTCACATAAATACTTAACTAGTTAACATTCTTCCATAATCTTCCGAGGCATGCCAATTTTCCATACAGTCTTCGTGTCTTCATAAACAACCCGATATGACATTCTTGGAAAAAATTGCAGAATAGTCACAGAAAAAAGTTGACAGAAACGATTTTGGATGATATGAACCGCACCTGATCAAGATCAAGTAGTCCGCAACACTTTCATCAAACTCTTCAATAAAAGAAAGGCAGTAGATTTTTTCGCAGTGGTCAAAGATTTTCCCAGAGAAATTGGCTCCCGCATCAGCGTTTAAATTGTCCACGCAGGTCTTTTATTTCTCCGGTGTCCTACCACTCACCAAATATTTATCAGAACTGACAGCAAGTTAATTTACTATCTAATTAATAATGATTGGAGGTTCATAATGAAGATTCACGAATATCAGGCCAAGAGTCTCTTGCGCGCCTACAAAGTCCCCGTACCCAACGGTGAAGTTGCTGATACACCTGAAAAGGCTCGAGATATCGCCAAATCCCTCAACAAGACATCTATTGTAAAGGCACAGATCCATGCCGGCGGAAGAGGTAAAGGCGGCGGTGTGAAAGTGGCCAAGACACCTGATGAAGCGTATGAGGCAGCGAAGAAGATCCTCGGCATGCAGCTCATTACCCACCAGACCGGTCCGGAAGGAATAAAGGTGCAAAAGGTTCTGGTTGAAGAAACATCGAATATCAAGAAAGAACTTTATCTCGGCATGGTGGTAGATCGCGCGCGTGATAAGGAATGTGTCGTTTTCATGGCTTCCGAAGCCGGCGGTATGGAGATCGAAGAGGTAGCCAAAGCAACTCCGGAAAAAATTATCAAGTGCGCCGTTCCACCCGCAGTGGGATTCAGCCCGTTTGAGGCCAGGAAACTCGCATATGGCTTGGGATTGGGGACTGACAAGTCTCTCAGCGCCCAATTCGCAAACATCACCAAGGGACTATATGAACTATTTGTGGCCAAGGACGCTTCTCTCGTGGAGATCAACCCTCTCGTTCTCACAGCGGAGGGCAACCTCATCGCCGTGGATGCCAAGATAAATTTTGATGATGACGGACTATTCCGCAATCCGGACATCAAGCAACTCAGAGACGAAAATGAGGAAGACCCCCTGGAAGTTATCGCCAAGAATGCAGGGGTAAATTATATCAAGCTGGACGGGAATATCGCCTGTATGGTTAACGGCGCGGGCCTTGCCATGACGACAATGGATCTCATCAAGATGGCGGGCGGCGAACCGGCCAACTTCCTCGATGTCGGCGGCGGTGCCAGTCCTGACCAGATCGAAAAAGCATTTCGTATTCTCACTGCCGACCCCAATGTAAAAGCAATTCTTGTGAACATCTTTGGAGGCATTCTCCGGTGCGACCGCGTAGCCAATGGAATCATCCAGGCTGCCAAGAACATCGATATGAAACTGCCCATGGTGATCAGGCTCCAGGGGACGAATGTGGACGAAGGCAAGAAACTCCTTAAAGAATCGGGTTTGAAATTCACCGTGGCTGACGGTCTCTATGAAGCCGCCGAAAAGGTTGTTGCATTGCTTAAATAACAATAGACTAATTTTAAGGAAAGGGTGAGTTGAACATGGCAATACTTTTAGATAAAAATTCTCGTGTAGTGGTTCAGGGTATTACCGGTTCGGAAGGAACCTTTCACACCCGCGAATCGGTTAAATTTGGAACCAAGGTGGTAGCCGGGGT
>JBEKXK010000074.1:0-22717 GCA_049512055.1 Syntrophales bacterium
TTTCGATCGTGGACTCATCAGTTATCCTCCTTTTTGGAGTCGGTGTTCGGTAACACCTATTTATGAGTCAACGATCTCTTTTATTCACTACCTTGGGTAACATTTAATGTGAGGCAATTCGAGCCTTAATACTCCAGTTTACAGTTATCTTAAAAAGTTATATAATAATTACAAGAGGGCAGGGATATTGCAACAAAAAACAGATGTCCAAGAACCGGATTCCCGCATGCTGGCGCTAAGGAGTCTGAGATGATTACAATCATGGGGCGGACAGGAAACCGGCCAATGACGATTAGGTAGAGAGGGGTTTTGAAATGCCGCTGACCACATTTTGCTTTCACCTCCATCAGCCTTTCCGGCTTCATCCGGAAAGAAATGAGTTCTTATGGGAGGAGAAGAACAGGGACGTTTTCGTCGAGGTCTCGGAAAAGTGTTATCTCCCCGCCATATCCATGTTTACGGATCTTATCTCGCGCTACGGTGGATTCAAGATTGCCTTCAGCATGTCAGGTACTTTTCTCGAGCAGGCCGAACTTTACCAGCCGGATGTAATTAAGAGCTTGCAGGGATTGGTTGATGCGGGAAGGGAAAGCCGCCAGGTAGAATTGCTCGATGAAACATATTATCATTCTCTTTCGAGCCTGTTCGCTGATCCCCAAAAACAGGAGTTCCGGGACCAGGTAACGCTTCACAGGGAGCAGATCCATAAACTGTTTGGTGTTCTCCCGACGGTATTCAAGAATACGGAACTCATGTACAACAACAGTATTGCAGAAGCTGTTTTCGATATGGGGTATCTTGCGATTCTCTGCGAAAAGAGAGACGACATGTTCGTTGAGAAGAGCGGTCCCATTTCTTCCAATACCATCTTTAGGGCCAAGGGAAGTAATTTGATTGTCATTCCGAGAGACAGGGAATTGAGCGATGAAATCACTTTCAGGTTCCCTTATGTCTATGTTTCTCCGGATGAGTATGCATCGCGTATAGCGAAAGTCGAAGGCGAAAGCGTCTTGTTAGGATATGAGCTGGAGCACATAGGCGAATACATACGGGAGGACAAGGGCATATTCGAGTTCTGGAAGGGATTGCCGGAAGCACTCTCAAAATGTCCGGATATTATCATGAGCAATCCATCAGAGACTGCCGGCCGGTTCCTGGACGCTGATTGTCCGGTCATATCCATTCACGATTTATCTCCATCATCATGGGATGATAAGAGTCGGGATACTTTCGGATGGCTCAGCAATTCCACACAGGAGGATTTATTCAGAGACATTGAAAGTATGGAGAAGGATGTGAGAAGAGCCGGGGGAGAACTTCTCACCAAATGGCGGCAGTTGACCACCTCGGATCATCTCTATTTCCTCCATGAAAAGATTGGTGAAGATCATGCGGTTCATTTCTATTTTAATCCGTATGATGGATCGATGGGCCAGCCGGCTCACATATTGACGAGGAAGATAGATGACATCCAGATGCTCATAAAAAGATTCCATATCTTAAAACATGGCGGTAAGACGGCGCTCTTGATGATAACGCCCGAAACCGCAAGACTGCCGCAAGACATGGGAGCTCTGGCAAGATATATTACCGGGAAAAGCGGGGGGCAGGGAGAGGTAATTTCCGCATTGTGCGAGGGTCTTACGGAGAGAGGCATTGACGTCCATTTGGTGACCTTGAATCTGAAAAAAAGGTTTCAGAGAGAAATGCATTTGGATGAGCAGCAATGGCGGGAAATAAGGTACAAAATCGATCCTGAAAAGATTCACCTTATCAGCTCCGCCATTTTTGCAGACAACCCCAGCGCCTATTCCGGCGATCCGCTGATGACCGCAGCGGAATTTCAAAAAGAGATTGTCAATAATTTGATCAAGGACGTCAGGGCAAAGCACGCAGGCAGGGTTATCATCCATAGCCACGACTGGATGGCGGGAGGAGCCATAACTGCCTATGCCAAGGCCACCGGGATACCCGTTCTGCATACAGTCCATAATGTGTTTACAGAAAACGTGCCCTTAGATCTGCTCAGGGGGATCAGTCTTGCAAATATTGCCGATTACGTCTTTTTCTCTGAACACGAAGGGAAGAAAGCAATAGACTGCCAGGCGACGGCCATAAAGAATGCGACCATTGTCAATTTTGTGGGGAAGAGATTTTTGGAAGAAGTCGTAGATGATTACTTCATGGATAGGGTCCTTGTGCCTCCAAGTGTCCGCCAGGAAGTGAAGGCAAAATATTACCAGGACTCTGCCAAGGCGATCATCAATGCTCCTTCCCGCGCGATGTATCCGGAGCATTGTGAATACTGTGTGAGGACGTACGGTCCTGATGGTCCGTTTATGGAAGCAAAAAAAGAAAATCTCCTTGAATTTCAGAAGAGGACAGGGCTGGAGATAAATCCGGATGCCATTTTGTTTTTCTGGCCTTCGAGGCTCGATCCTTTCCAGAAGGGAGTGGATCTCTTGGAGCACATTGCGCAGCATTTCGTGACAGTGAACGGTGATGCGCAAATTGCGATTGTCGCTGATGGTGTGGGAAATGATCGCACGCATGTGGATATTTTGGGGAGAATAGCCTGTGCATCAAACGGCAAAATTGCCTACCAGCCCTTCAGTGAAAGTCTTTCCATGCTGGGGTACGCCGCTGCGAGTGATGTATTCGGCGCTTCACTTTATGAGCCTTGCGGGCAGATCGATCAGATAGGAAACCTCTTCGGGGCCACGGCCACCAACCGCGATACAGGCGGGTATCATGACAAGATAAGGGAGCTCAGGCTCAAGAGGGACGGATCTCCCCATGATGTAGGCAATGGTTTTCTTTTCAGGGATTATGACCCGGCAGGCTTATGGTACGGTTTGACCAGGAGCATTGCCTTTCACAGGAGATCCTTGAAGATCAGGGAAAAGCAGGTTAAGCGCATCATGAATGAGTCACGCGAAAGATACGACCTCGGCAGCATGATTGCGGAGTACGTCAGAATCTATGAGAGACTGAACGGCGGGCGTCCCCTCGCATAGCATCAAGAATCACTTCATTCAGTATGTTCACGGGCGGGACGAGGGTCCTCGTACAAGGGGATATCAGTTTCGGGGAGGTTCGGAACGGCATCCTGATCATCCTTGCCACGATTCCTGTCTTCGCGTTTCTTCTCCTGAGAATCAGCGCCGGTGTTTCTCAGAGTGCCATAGCACTCTTGCTCTTTTCCGGTCTCTTCTTCGGGCTGGGATACACTGTCCCCCCTTTGAAATTTTCCTACCGCGGGGTCGGCGAGCTTGTAGTCGCTGCGACGCACAGTCTGTATGTTATCCTCTGCGGGTTCGTCTTTCAGGGGGGTCTTTGGAAAGACCCGCTTCCCTGGCTTCTCAGCGTTCCTCTCTTCTTTGCCGTTCTTGCGGGGAACACCTTGGCGGGTATCCCGGACCGGCAGGCGGATATTGCCGTCATGAAAAGATCCATAGCCGTCATGTCGGATCCCGGCTTGCCGTCCTGCTGGCAATCTGGTCGGTATGCATGGCCTTTCTTTCCGCGATCGCCCTCGTGAATCTCCAGGTGATCCGGCTGTCGCCTTTTTATTGGTGGTTCCTTGTTCTTCCCCACGAACTCGCGCTTCTTTACTTTCTTCTTAGGCTTCTGAGATCAAATAATTTTGACAGAAGGATAGACGTCATCATGGCCCTCGCCCTAGGCTATATCATATGGTTCGGTCTCCTCCCACCTATCTCGCTGTTGCAATGAAAATCATAGCATTAAGAAAATATCTCCTTGTCATGATGTGCATCGTCCTTTCTTTCGGAAACGTGATGGCATCCGAAAGAGAGGGAGTCTATGTGGAGAGATATCTCTATGAGGCACTTCCTGTTGCGGGCGAAGCGGGAAAGAAGGAGACTGTCGAGATGGAAATCCGTCATAACGAAAGAAATATCCATTACCAAGCGATGATGTCATCTTTAGTATTCCGTGAAGAGATCAGAATAGAGACGGATAAAGGAGGGCAGTTCGTCTCGGGGACGAGACAAGTGTTGTCCTACGATCAGGGTCTGCAGGCAAAAGAAAAGATATGGCGAGAAAAGGATAAGGTATTTATGCAGGGGAATGGAGGTGGAAAGCTAAAAACCTTAAGTCTTGCAGAAGACACGGAATTTGCTGTTGACGGTTCGCTTCTTCTCCTTCTCCGTTTTTTCCCCTTTGAAAGGGGTGAGACGTAGGAGGTCTTCATGGTGGATTTTACGGGATACACAATTACGGTCGAAGTGCAACTCGCCGGCACGGAAATGATTGCGGTTCCGGTGGGAACCTTCGCGTGCTACCGCATGGAAGTGATCGTGGGAATTTCTCTATTGCGCCCCAGGGTCATATATTGGGTGACGAAAGATGCGCCTCATTTCCTGGTGAAGAACGTGGGGAAAAGGGGACCATTCACAGACACCTATATAACTACCCTCATCTCAAGGGAATGACATCACTTTAAATGCATAGTGGATTATTCAGGGTGTCCGGCGGAGGACCAGCGCTGTACGGGTCGGGAGATAAACGGTGACTCGATTACGCATGGCGCCGTCGGGAAGTGGCATGGGTCGGGTAAGGTAGGTCTGTAAGGGCTCGATGCGTCCATGCCCGCCGAAAGCCTTTGCATCGCTGTCGAGGATCAGATTATATTGGCCGGGATGAAGATCAACGGGATAATCAGAGAACGACTGCACAGGATTGAAGCTGAAAAGGAATACAAGGCCGGCACGCTCGAATCCCAACAACTGATTCTCCTGATGCTCCAGGATTAAGGTTATCGTCTCCGTATCGAAGACTTTCGTCATCGCGCAGGTTCCACTGGCGGCGCGCATATCTGTGCGACCAGTTGTTGCCCTCACGGGGGAAATCGATCCATTCCGGATGGCCGAATTCGTTGCCCATGAAGTTCAGGTAGCCGCTGCCGGCGGTAGCCAGGGTAACGAGGCGGATCATCTTGTGCAGGGCCACGCCGCGCTCCACCCTTAAATTTGACTTAAAGATGTTCATGTGATCATACATGTCCGCATCTATAAGCCGGAAGATAAGTGTCTTGTCGCCAACCAGCGCCTGGTCATGGGATTCAACGTAGCCG
Organism: Syntrophales bacterium; assembly: GCA_049512055.1. GTDB lineage: Bacteria > Desulfobacterota > Syntrophia > Syntrophales > UBA2185 > Fen-1135. Next base: position 5,099 of record JBEKXK010000074.1, read on the forward strand.
ATGGTCTTCTCGTCCGCGCGGCGATTGGTCAGTTCATAATACAGGTTTGCCATAGGCCACTGCTCGTCAGGTATCTCCTTGACAATCTTAATCCAGTAATCGGGCACACCCATGGCAAGGCGGTAATCAAAACCGTAGCCGCCTTTTTCGATAGGAACGGCGAGCCCCGGCATGCCGCTTACGTCTTCAGCAACGGTGACCGCATCAGGCTTGACGGTGTGTATGACTTTGTTGGCCAGGGTGAGATACACGAGGGCGTCATCATCGACATTCTTACCGAAATAGTCTTGGTAGGAGGAAAATATCCTTTCCAAACCATGGTCGAGATAAAGCATGCTTGTCACACCGTCGAAGCGGAAGCCATCGAAGCGGTATTCATCCAGCCAGTAGCGGCAATTCGAGAGGAGGAAATGGAGTACCTCGGGTTTGCCGTAGTCAAAACAGCGGGAATCCCATGCCCAGTGGAAGCCCCGCGGGCCATTATGAAAATATTGGTAAAACGTGCCGTCGAAACGGCTGATCCCTTCTTGCTCATTGCGGGCCGCATGGGAGTGCACGATATCCATGAGCACAGAAATGCCCGCTCCGTGCGCGGCATCGACCAGCGCTTTCAGCTCTTCCGGCGTGCCGAAGCGGGAGGAGGCGGCAAAAAAGCTGGAGACGTGGTAGCCGAAGGAACCGTAATACGGGTGTTCCTGGATGGCCATCAGTTGCAGGGTGTTGTACCCGGCATCGACCACGCGGGGCAGGATTTTTTCCCGGAACTCGTCAAAGGTTCCGATCTTCTCCTCAGTCTGGGCCATGCCCACGTGCGCTTCGTAGATCCTCGGCGCTTCCGTAGAGGGACAGAATGATTTAGTGCGCCACTGATAAATGGTGGCGGGTTCCCACACCTGGGCGGCAAACAGCTTGGTGTGCGGATCCTGGACAGTCCGGCGGATGTATGCGGGAATACGCTCGCCATGTCCGCCAGGCCAGTGGATAGATAGTTTATAAAGCTGGCCATGATTGAGCTTGGTGCCGGGGAGACGCAGTTCCCAGTTTCCCCCTTCACTGATGCGGCAGAGGGCAAATTCTGGGTCCTTGCGCCAGCCATTGAAATCTCCGACCAGAAATATGGCGGTGGCATAAGGAGCCCACTCACGGAACACCCATTCACTTCCCTCGCGATGGAGACCAAAATATTCGTGACCGGAGGCAAAATCCGCGAGCGACATGCTGCCGCCCGTAAGGCGCCGCTCCGTCGCCCTGATTCTTTCACGCCTTTCACGGAGCACCGGCGCGAAGGGTTCAAGGAAAGGATCGCGCAGGATCATATGAGCAGTGTGATCGACTTCGCCTTTTTTCTTCATCGGATGTTCCTGGCTGCTGTGGGAATCATTTTCTCGATGACCTTTCCAGGCCTCCTTGCGAAACGCGGAGGCGAGGCGGCTGTTCAATTTTTTATGTGACAGCAAGCGTTAGGAAACTTACGGTCACCTTCATTGCCTCCATCCCAGATCCAGATCCATATTCTTCGGCGCTTCAATCCTTACAGTCATGAATAAGGATTTCTTTTGCCCTGCCGGAATATCAATATCCCAGGTCAACGACGATGGAGTCTTCTCTGCAGGATCAGGGTCATACTTCAGTGTCACTGTGATGCGTTCATCCCTGGGCTGCGGATTCGGCTCTTCTACGAGGACCCTGACGGGGGTATTTCTGGAATTCTGAATATCCGTGCGCCAATCCCAGGTGTATGTCTGCTTATCCTGCAGGAATGTCTTCTCCCCTGATTTCTTGGATATTAGCTGCGTCCTTGCTGTAACAAGGGGATCGATGCCAATGAATATAGTCGCCTCTTGGCTGGCGAGGACAAATGAGCGTTTTCCCAATATGGCGCCGTCGACGACATATAAACTGCTCCCCGAAGGGATGTCTTTGGGTTCCGGGAGCTTCACCTTCGCCCTGAGAAACACCTGGCTGCCCTGAGACGGTCTTGCCAGGTACGTGAATTCCGCGGGCCAGATCTCTTCCGCAATCTTTACCTTCTGCTTCGCTCCGGCGGGTACGTTTCTCTTGCCCACCTGCCAAATGGAATACGTGGTCTCTCTGACCTGACGAGCGCCCACAGTGGCTTCCGCAGTGGGGGCCGCGGGTTCCATCTGGTCTGCTGTTGCAGCAGATTTTGAGGCCTTTTGCATTGCCCCTTCCCTGCGATATTGAGGACGGGGTTTGATAATCCACGGCGTTAATTCAGCCGGGGAAACGGAAGAAGGCGGGCTCAGAGTAGCTAAGTTGATGCTCACATTTTTCCAGTCCTGGCCGGAACTCTGCCAGATTTCCGCTTCCCAGGTAAATGTTATCTGTTTGTATTTCGGTTTTGCCTCAAGACGATACAGGGGATGCCAGCCGCAGCCGGCCAATGAGTATGTGTATGTAAGAGTCGTCTCTGAACCGCGGGAACCGGAAAGAAGGACAGTCACTTCCCATGCGTTTTCTTTCGTTCCCGCAGCGCGGTCGAGATCATTCTGCGCCTCCTTGAGCTGTTTATCGATTTTTTCGAGTTCGGATTCTTTTGAAAGCTTATCCTGGTAGGCTTTCTGGATATTCTTGCCGATGGCAGCGGACATATTGTAGACATCCGTCATAGTCTTCAATTTTGCTTTGGTCTGTAACTGCCAGAACTGAATTTGTGTGTCCAGGCCGCGAACCGTCGCCTGGAGATTTTTCCGCGTCTCTTTCAGTTTCTCAAGCTGCTTCATGAGACTTGCTATTTTTTCAGCATTCTGCCGGGTTGTCTGTCGCCAGTTTATATCATCGATTCGCGTTTTCGGATCATTGGCTATGCGGACTACAAGTGAGTCAGGATCGGCCTGTCCAGGGAGTATGATGAGCGTCTTCGCCTGTTCTGTTCCATGAGGCAGAAGTTTTACTTTCGCAACTTCAGAAACCTGGGCTGAGCTGGGAAAGAATGTAACCTCGCGGGGAAGGGACCACGAAGTCCCAGGCAGGCAGAAAACAAAGATGACAATTGCTGCCATACATTTCTTTGCAGAGATTCTCCTGTCAGTCATGTGCTCACCTCCAGAGACAGATTAATTAGCCGAGATTAATTTAGCGATGCCCCTTACCTCTTGCAGGATTGAAGGCAAATCTACCAGCGGGAGTTTTCTATCATGCATTACGATTTTGCCTCCTATAATACTTGTTTTGACATCTGCACCGGAAGCGGCGTATACGAGCTGCGAGTAATAGCTATGCATCGGCGCAAGATGTGGTTTCCTTATATCTACTATGATCAGATCGGCAAATTTTCCCGGTTCAATGGAGCCGATACAGTTTTCCAAACCAAGGGCTCTCGCACTGTTAATCGTGGCCATCTTCAAGACCGTTTTGGCATCCATCACTGTGGAATCCATTTGGATTACCTTGTGTAACTTAGCTGCAGTACCCATCTCTCTGAACATGTCCAGATCATTGTTGCTGGCACTGCCATCCGTGCCGAGTCCAACTGCAATACCTCTTTCAATAAGAATCGGAATGGGCGCACAGCCGGCGGCCAGTTTCATGTTGCTTTCCGGATTGTGGGATACCTTCACATTTAAGGAATGCAGTATATCTATATCGTACTCGCAAAGCCAGATGCAGTGAACGGCCAGTGTCCTATGATCGAGTATGTCGATGTCCTTAAGATACTGGAGAGGAGTTTTTCGAAACTTTTCTGTTACTATGGCAACTTCATCTTTTGTTTCTGCGACGTGGACGCTGTATAGTACATCTCGCTTCCGTGCTGCGGCCTTCACACTCGTGAGGGTTTCCGTTGAACAGGTGTAAGGTGAGTGACAGGCAAGAGCGGGTATAATCAGGGGAGATTTGAACTGCCATTTGCTTATGAATCTCTCTGCTATTTCAGCAATCCTTGTCGGGTCAGTTGGCTTGGGGAAATCGATGAATCCCTGTGAAACAATGGTCCTCATACCGGAATCAAAGGCTGCGCGAGCGACCTCGCTTTCATAAAAATAGGCATCGCAGAATGTCGTCGTTCCGGAAAGAATCATTTCTGCAATGGCAAGCATGGCGCCTGCATAAACCATTTCCCTCGTCACGAATTTTGACTCGGCTGGGAATATGTGATTATGGAGCCAGTCCATGAGGGGAAGATCATCGGCAAGCCCCCGGAAACAGACCATGGGCAAGTGCGTGTGTGTGTTGATTAGCCCTGGCATAATAATGCAGCCGTGAGCGTTGAGGACCTTTCTTGCGGTGTAAGACTCTGCATCACGGATATCTCGGCGCATGATGAATGCGATCTTTCCGTCTCTGATACCGATTAACGGATTCTCTATTACATCCATGGCGTCCGACATGGTCAGGAGCGTGCCGCCATCGATGATGATATCCAGTTCGCTATTGTCCTTAGTATCGTCCATGGCTAATTCTTGCCGAATTGTTTTCTGATTCTAATTGCGGTTTCTTCAACAGTTGCCATTATCTCGTCTTCGTGAAGTGTGAGAAGCGTGCGGTTCTTCATAACCACCTTGCCGTTTATCAATACTGTGTCGACATCGGCTCCATTCACCGCATAAACGACATGGGAATACTCATTATAGAGTGGAGTAAGATGAGGCTTGTTCAAGTTGATGATTATAATATCCGCTTTCATTCCAGTTTTGAGAGAACCGCAAATGTTTGCCATGCCGAGCGCCTTGGCCCCTTCACAGGTAGCCATCCGTACGACCGTCCTGGCATCCATAACAGTAGGATCAAGCTTCGCGACCTTATGAAGTTTAGCCGCCGTATCCATCTCCTGGAACATATCCAGATTGTTATTGCTTGCGCAGCCGTCCGTTCCCAGACCAACGGTGACGCCGGCCCTCATCATTTCCGGCACCGGAGCGACTCCCGATGCAAGTTTCATATTGCTCTCAGGATTGTGGACCACCTTGCATCCATGGTCGGCGAATATCTGCATATCCTTTTCTTCCAGACAAACGCAGTGAAAGGCGATAAACCGGTCGCTGAGATATCCCATGTCCCTCAAGAAATGGGTTGGGCTCATCCCGTATTGTTCCGTAAGTCGTTCCTTTTCCGACCTGCTCTCCAGGTAATGCGTTCCAAGGGGCACGCCGTATTTGTCGGCAAGCTTCTTTGATTCTCGGAGAAGGTTGGGAGAGCATGTATAGAAGGCATGAGGTTCTACGAGTATATTCACCAGCGGGTCATTTGCCCACTTCTGGATAAGGAATTCGGTATATTTCAGGCCCGCCTCCGGGGTCTTGAAGTTAGGGGACGGAAAATCAAAGAGTACCTCGCCGACGAGACACCTCATGCCGGCCCTTCTTGCTGCCCTTGCGACCTCATCCTCGAATATGTACATGTCGCAAAATGTTGTCGTTCCTGACTTGATCATTTCAGCCATGGCAAGCAACCCCCCCAGATAGGAAAATTCCTTGTTCACGAACATGGCCTCGGCGGGAAATATATAGTTATTGAGCCAGTCCATGAGTTCAAGGTCATCTGCCAGACCTCGGAAATAGGTCATGGGTGCATGGTTGTGGCAGTTGATAAGGCCGGGCATGATGAGAGAGTCCTTCGCATCGATGATTTCCCGAGCGGTGTAACTGTTCTCGATATCCTCTTTCTGTCCAATGGCGGCAATTATCTCCCCCTCTATTGCGACGGCGCCATTCCTGATCATATGGTTTTGTTCATCCATGACCAATATCGTGCCCCCGGAAATCAGTATGTCAACTTCCCTCACCGTGCTGCTCCCATTTCAAAAATGATTCGTGTGGGTTATACCATCCAATTAAAATCTTGACACGTTTTTTTAAAAATAATATGAATTTTCCCTACTTTCAAGACATGCCTGGGTGGCGGAATTGGTAGACGCAAGGGACTTAAAATCCCTCGATACCTAGTATCGTGCCGGTTCGACTCCGGCCCTAGGCATATCATTTCAATAACTTACGCCACCTTTGCATTTCTGCAATTTGCCGATTTTTGCCATTTGCTGCCCATTTACTGCTCCAAAAATTGCATTTTTGCATCCAAAAACGGAGGTAGTTAAAACTGAAGATTCTTTAATAATCCTTAAAATTTGAACTCAGAAAAGTTAGTCACCACATTTTAATTTAGGAGAACATGGCGGCTATTATATGGCCACGGATTGACAATATTAGAAGACAAAGTTTTCGTGATTATCTGATTGAGATTTTGAATTTGAATGCTATAAATTAACTTATTGTTGACTGTCAATTGAACTAACTTGCTTCCTGAAGTCCTCAAGCAGGAGGTGACGAGAATTATTCACGCTTTCTATTGTTAATGATCACCTCTATTGTGACCCTGTCTATTCCTGGGATGATTACATCCAGTCATAACGAATCATGAACAGGAGACGTATGAGACGGGCCAATCAGAAAAAGGCTCAAATATGCCTTTTGAGTCCCGGCAAATCACAAATATCTGTGCCATATACGACAATTGATGCTGCCCTGTTCCCTTTTACAATATTACCGTCCTCAACCATCACACACCAACATAGCATATTGCGGGAAAAAACAATTGACATACAAACTGAACTTTCCTATATTTTTCCTGTCAGAAAGCAATGTCTTATCAAAAATATAGAATGATATTAGTAAGGAGAATGTGGAGGATCTCTCGATAGAATTCAATCGCCTCTATATGCCGACATTATATAGCGTTGAAGGGAAGACGAAGAGAGTAATACTGATTGTAACAAATGTAGACTCCATAAAAAAGGAATGGGCGCTTATACCTGTTAGCGGGAAAATCATAAAACAAATTCGCTCCGTTTTAATGATACAACACAATTAATGAAGATTGAGGTAGATATGGAGCCCGAGACAATTTATTCTGCAAGCGTCACCCTTGATAAAGAAAAAAATATCTATACACTTGAGCTTGCCAATATGAGCTATCTCATACCAACCCCTCCACCTTATCGGCTACCATGGTAAAATACGTATAACTCCTGTAGAAGAGGCCACATGAAAGAACCAAAGCATATATATAAGGACGAAACGCGGTCTGAAAAGCGTGAAAATCTCTACAGGCGGCATTTTCAAGGAGCGCTTATCAATTCAGCTGGCTGTGTGATCATGTGGATATTTGTATTCTGCGCCTTTTATGTGAATGCTATCAAAATGAATCAATTTGTAGGTGTTACCCTGGGACTTACATACCTCATCTTAATCAACCCACCCACGCTATGGATACTGAAGCGAATTAATAGTGTTCGCTTACAAAAATATTTTTCAATTCTGATCGAATTTCTTATGATTTTGGGATTCACGGTGAACATTTATTTTCTGGGTGGCATGGAAGTCGCGTATTTAACCCTTATCTATGCCGGCTTAATAATGTATGTGGGCATTGTTGGGCCGCAAAAGTTACCATTTATAATAGCCATTCTATGTTCGGCTATCTTTAGCCTTGTTATTGTAGCCGAACATTTCGGTTTCATCCCGCATCAGGGGGTCTTCAATTCTTTTGATATGCCATGGTTAACCCAATTGCTTAGCCTCTCAACGATAATTACCCTTCTTATCATTGTAGCATACATTTCTTCATATACTGCCGGTGTCCTGAAGAAGAACAGGGACAAATTACGCGAGCAGAATCTTGATCTCATGGAAAAGGCTGCGACACTGGCAGCAGCTGAACAACAACTGCGAACAGCACATCAGGACTTGGAGATACGAATAAAGGAACGAACCGCTGAACTCGCAAGAGCGAATGAAGACCTGGAGTCAGAGCTCACAGCGCGCAAACAGGTTGAAGATGCCTTGAGGGAGAGTGAAGAAAAGTTAAAAAACATTTTGGAAGCAGTACAGGCGGGAATTGTCGTCATAGATCCGGAAACACACCGCATTGTCGATGTGAATCCACTTGCAGCACGAATGATCAATGCTCCAAGGGATCGGATTATCGGTTCAGTATGCCACAATTATATATGTCCCGTGGAAGTCGGGAAATGCCCGATTTCCGACCTCGATCAGACTATTGATAATGCCGAGCGTGTCCTTCTCAGTGCCGATGGCAGGAAATATTCGATCATAAAAACTGTCGTCACAGTCAAAATTGAGGGCCGAGAACATCTTCTCGAAAGCTTTATAGACATCACCGAGCGGAAACGGGCGGAGGAGGCTTTACGTCAAAGTGAGGAGAAATACCGCACCATCATAGAAAATATGGAAGAAGGATATATTGAAGTGGACATTGAAGGACGACTTACCTTCTTCAATAAAGCTGCCCGAAAATTCCTCGGGTATAGCAAGGATGAAACGATGGGCATGCATTACAAAAAGTATGCCGATGAAGAAACCGCGCAGAATATTCTTAGGGCTTATCGTAATGTATATAAAACAGGCGTTCCTCTGCCGCTGTTTGAATGGGAAGTGATCAGAAAAGACGGGACCAGAAGAACTGTGGAGGGGTCTGCCTCTTTGATTGCAGATGCTGAGGAGCGGCCTGTAGGATTCAGGGGACTATTTCGGGATACAACCGATCGCAAGCGTCTGCAGCGTGCCGAGAAGATGGAAGCCCTGGGAACCATGGCAGGCGGCGTCGCCCACGATCTCAACAATGTGCTGGGCATTGTCGTCGGCTATGCGGAAATGCTCCTGATGAATACGGATGAGTCAAGCCCGATCAGAGAAGACCTTCTGACCATTATGTCGGGAGGCCAGAGGGCTGCCGCGATTGTTCAAGATCTGCTGACCCTGACGAGAAGGGGAGTGTCCAGACGGACAGTCCTTAATCTGAACAGGATCATCGCTGATTCTCAACAGTCGCCGGAGTTTAAGAATTTATCCTCCTATCATCCCTCTGTAAAGATCAGGACCGATCTCGAACCGGATCTGTTGAACATATCCGGGTCTTTCGTGCATCTTGGCAAGACCGTATTCAATCTGGTTTCCAATGCGAGTGAGGCCATGCCAAATGGAGGCATCGTGACTATCAAAACGGCCAATCAGTATCTGGACAAGCCGATTCAGGGCTATGATGATATCAGGGAGGGTGACTATGTTGTTCTCTCCGTATCCGATACGGGTGAAGGTATAGCGGCTTCTGATCTGAAGCGTATCTTTGAGCCGTTTTATACGAAAAAGGTTATGGGAAGAAGCGGAACCGGATTAGGGTTGGCCGTGGTCTGGGGTACGGTTAAGGATCATAACGGATACATTGACGTTCAGAGCGAAGAGGGGAAAGGGAGTACCTTTACCCTTTATTTTCCCGTAACGAGGGAAGACATCACTGCTGAAGCTGCCTCCATATCAATATCCGAATACATGGGGAAGGGCGAATCCATTCTCATTGTGGATGATGTCAAGGGGCAGCGTGATCTGGCGGCCGGTATGCTCAAGAAGCTGAATTACAATGTATCGAGTGTTTCCAGTGGAGAAGAAGCAATAGCGTACTTAAAGGAACAGAAGATTGATCTCATTGTTTTAGACATGATTATGGATCCCGGCATGGACGGACTGGACACCTACAGGAGCATCCTTGAGATCCATCCGAAACAGAAGGCGGTTATCGTGAGCGGTTTTTCGGAGTCGGATCGGGTGCATGCAGCCCAGACCCTCGGTGCGGGCGCCTATGTCAGAAAGCCCTATGTCATAGAGAAACTGGGGCTTGCCGTGAGAGAGGAGTTGGATAGAAAATAGATGATGGCATATTCAACAGTACGAACCGTAATCAGTAACTCTCAACGACACAGTCATGTACTGATAAGTAGGTGGAGTCAAGAATCACGACACCGTATTTTGATCAAATACTACTCAGGAGAAATAAATAAAAAAGTTAAATTAAATTTAGGAGATTTGCGAGAACAGTTTTTCAGCGGCAATATGCGAAAAAGGTTGGCACCATGGGCACGAAAATTAACCAAGAATTCTTAATAATATCAGTATATTTTGCTAAGAAAATCAATGACTTAAAATCCATCGATACTTAGTGCGGTTTTAATTGAGTTTGACGGATATATAGAGAGGGAAGGGCTTGTAAGCATCCTGTAAGCAGCCAAAAAGGGGCTGGGAAGAGGGATGAAGGTGGGTCTATGCCATATGTGAAGAAAGACAGTGAGTATATATGTCGACTTATTGCTTTCATTTCCTTTTCAGCAATGTGTGGAATATGCATCATATCCCTATCATATGCGGCGTTAACTATTGACAATCAAAAGCCTCTTGTTAAGCAGTTTGGATCAAAACCGGGATCATATGACTTGCTCATTCGTGTTTCAAAACCAATCTTAGACCCCGGTGATAGAGTTCATGTTGATGTATATATTTCGGGTTACGGATATATCAAATCGGCATGTGTCTATATAATGCCCTCATGGTCTATTTTCTCCGAGAAGGATTCAAGAATAGCAGTGGGTAACTTAGAGCCCCATCCCTGGGATGCTTTGTCACATTTGGTGTGCATTGACAACCAGTCTTTTGTCGATCTTTATCCTGATGTACCTAACAGATGCATGGTGTTGACAGAAATCAATGCACCTCCAACGGGATCAAACGCTCCAATAAATTTCGACCTGAAAACCAACCCTGAAGTATCGCCCGGCGTTTATTCAATCACTTTTGTATTGAAATATTACAACGGTGAAAGATGGAATACGAAGTCTACATCCGTCAATATCACGGTTCGGAGTTTCTATCAGCGACACGAGATACTTGTCTGGGCCATAGGCGGGATCACTGCCTTTCTAAGCATAGTTTCATCACTCTGTCACTTTCTTACGTGGCTACGCCCAAGTTGGTTCATTAACCGTCCCACTAAACGTCCTACTAAATAGTAGGATGAGCACGAGGTGTCCCTGACTGTATAACTCATCCATCCCACTAAGTGGTATGAGCCCACGGCGTCACTCTGAATAACGCCGTGGAAAACCTTCTCCACTATTTCAGGATGCTCTGCAATGGCACGGGATTTATAGGCTCGGTTAGAATCTATGCCATCAGGATGGTAAAGAAGTAAATATTTTATACGATAAAAATAGATATGAGGTCTCAATCAAAAAAGAAGGGACTCATTTCGACCTTGCCCATAGGAATCGTATTGAGTGGTCACCAAACAACCTTGAGAATTTCAGAGAAAGACTACAAGAACGAATAAAGGCTATAATAGTTTAATCAAATAATTCTATTACGGTGGAAGCAAAAATCTTAATTTGCCATTTTCGGTTGCCTTCCCTGCCTCACATTTGCATGATTCAATACGACACGGAGAGCCACAGCTATCTCAACCTTCTGGTGTTTTAATTGTCTTTGTCTATGCCGCAACACATACCTGGGCGAATCGCATTACATTGTCATCTTCACCAAGGGCTATAAGCTTGTCGCCCCTTGCAATGACGTAACTTGCCAGGGGATTGAATATCATCTGACCGGAATCTTTTTTGACTGCTACAATAATCAGTCCGTATCGCTGCCTGATTTCCGATTCTTCGAGGGATTTTCCGATAACCGGCGAGCCCTCGCATATATCGATTTCATCCATTCTGAGTTCAAGGCTCTGTCGCCTCGTTGTGATTTCTATGAAGTCCAGCATTGCCGGCCGTGAAATTGCCATGGCCATCCTCATGCCGCCGAGGACATAAGGAGAGATGACGCGATCGGCGCCGGCTCTTAGAAGCCGATGTTCAGATTCGATTTCCTCGGAGCGGGAGAGAACATAGATATCCGGGTTGAGCTCTTTTGCCGTCAGTATCACATAGAGATTTTGCGCATCGGAGGGAAGTGCGCAAATAATGCCCCTGGCTCTTTTTATACCTGCTGCAATGAGGGTCTTATCCTGAGTGGCATCCCCCTTATAATAAATGAAGCTCTCGTCTTCTATTATCTTCTGAATGGTCTCCGGGTTGTCATCAATGACCACGAAATCGATTTTCTCATGAGATAATTCCTTGCAAATCAGATAACCGATTCTGCCACATCCGCAAATTATATAGTGATTGTTAAGTCTCTTTATCATTTTTTCCAATTTACCTCTCCCCATTAGTGATCTGAAGCGGGCCTCCACCATTGTCTCCGTCAGAAGACCGATTGTATAGAGCATCGTCCCGACACCGAAAATAATCAGGATGACGGTGAAGATCCTTCCGATCGTTGTTTCAGGATAGAAATCGCCGTATCCAACTGTAGAAAGGGTTATGACTGTTGTATAAAGGGAATCTGTCAGGCTCCATCCCTCAATGAGATGGAAACCCAGCGTGCCGATCACAAAAATTGAGATTAATGCTAATGCGGCAATTCTCAGTTTTTTCGTTGGTATCAAGCAAATCTCCTGAATTGCAATTATGCATGAAGAAAAAGAATGGCAATACATGACGAGTTAGGACGCGATCATTGTAGCCAATGAGATGTTAATGCAATCCCACAAAAAATTCAAACCAAATTCAGCGGAGGCTCATTACGAATAACAGATTATTCCTCAATCCTCAATGCGAATGCATGCTGCGATTATGTCATGATCTGAAGAAAAATTCCCCTATTATGGCGCACATGCTAAGCATATAAGTTATGCCGTGCAATACCGTTAATTTCATTGTGATGGGGCATTTATTGTGATATTTTGCTAAACAGTGACATTTTCAAAACATTCAAAATTCTCTATAGCGCATATATTGAAGGGTGAGGTTTGTTATGGTGTCCAAGGAATTTAGCGTTCTGCAGGAGAAGGTGAGCCTGTATGAAGCTGTGTTGAATAATATTCTGAGCGGCGTAATAATTACTGATCCTGACGGCTCCGTCATTTTCTTCAGTGAAACGTACGGAAAGTTTCTGGGAATGAATCCCCAAAAGAAAATTGGCAGGCATTGTACAGAGGTGATCGAAAATACGCGGATGCATATTGTGGCCCAAACGGGAATTCCGGAAATCAACCACCCGCACCGCATCATGGGTCAAGATATGGTCGTACAGCGTCTCCCCATTTGGATAGATGGAAAATTGGTGGCTGTCTTCGGCCAGGTCATCTTTGAGGATGTAAAAGACGTCAGCGTCCTGGCAAGTAAACTCAGCTTATTGGAATCAAAGGTGGAGCTCTTTCAAAAGGAATTAGTCAACCTTAGATCGTCGAGATATTCGATAAATAATATTCAGGGGGAGAGCAAGATCATCACAGAATTGAAAAGATTAGCCCTGAAGGCGGCCACAGTGAATTCAACAGTACTCTTAATGGGAGAAAGCGGCACGGGGAAAGAACTCTTTGCTCATGCCATCCATGACGCCAGTATGCGGAGGCTCAGTCCTTTTATTCGCATCAATTGTGCGGCGATTCCCAAGGATCTGTTGGAGGCTGAGCTTTTCGGCTATGAGCCCGGCGCCTTTACAGGAGCGACCAGGGCCAAACCGGGGAAATTCGAACTTGCGCATCGCGGAACATTATTTTTAGATGAGATTACGGAGCTGCCCTTGGAAATGCAGCCAAAGCTCCTGCGTGTTTTGGAAGACAAGGAGGTCGAAAGATTAGGAGGAACCCGCGTCACGAGATGCGATTTTCGATTAATCGCCGCCACTCATGAAGACCCGGAGGAACTGGTAAAACAGGGCAGATTCAGGGAGGACTTATACTATAGATTGAATGTCATTCCCCTCAAGATACCGCCTCTCAGAGAAAGGAAAGGAGATATTTCCATACTATCTGAGAATATTCTTGCGAGACTCGCAAGAGACTTGGGAAGGACCGTAACGAAAATTTCCGCTGACGTATTAAAGACCTTCGAGAATTACAAATGGCCGGGTAATATTCGCGAGTTGTCCAACATACTGGAAAGAACCCTCTGCTCCATGGAAGGAGTTGAAGATACAGTAAGGCTCGATCATCTGCCCGTCATATTTCAGACACAATCCGAAAGGTCTCCACGGCCGCAGAGCTCGTCATGGAGAAATATCAAGGACGTCTCAGAGAAGGAAGCTCTCTTGCAGGCGCTTCGCGCCGCCAATAACAATAAACAGAAGGCAGCGCAAATCTTGGGGATACATAGGACGGCCCTCTATAAGAAAATGAAAAAATTTAATTGTTCTTGACAAAAAATATGTCTACAATAAGCTACATGTAGATGTATGTCTCCTTATATTCTAAGCCTGTGAAATAAAATAATATTATCTGACACAGAGACTCAATTGCAGAGGGTACTGTACGATTGCGTCATCTTTCATTAATTATCCAACTTAAGAAAGTCTAAGATTTTAAGGTATTTAAGATTATTGAATGATGGCATCATTGTTGCGTATGACAGGGTCGCATAACACCGATGGAGGGGAGGTGATGGGCGAAACGTTTCTATACATTCTGTAACCAACTAATTGTTTACGACTATACTAAAACAAGGAGGGCAGTCTGTGAAATGGGAACCCGCGTTGAGGTTCTCTGTTGGCATTGAATTCTGGAGAAACATACCACGGTGAGAAGCAATTCTTAAACTGACTAATTAGGAGGTTAGAAATGGAAGTATTAGGTATTTTATTGAGTCTTTTTTTGTTGATGTTCATGGCGTACATGGGCTTTTCCGTCATTTTGTTCGCGCCTGTGTTCGCACTTCTTGCAGCGGCGCTGCAGGGACTGCCGGTCATGCCGTCATATACCGAATTGTTCATGGCGAAGGCGGTCGTATATGTAAAATTATTTTTCCCCGTATTTATGTTGGGAGCGGTCTTTGGCAAGGTCATGGAAGATACCCTTCTCGCCAAGGGAATATCTCATGCGATCATGGAAAAACTCGGGCATAAACACGCCGTCCTCGCAGTGGTTCTCTCTTGCGCCATTTTGACGTATGGCGGTGTGAGTCTTTTTGTCGTTGTTTTTGCAGTCTATCCCTTTGCCGCGGCCCTCTTCAGGGAGGCAAATATTCCGAAGCGGCTCATTCCGGGATGTATCGCACTCGGCTCATTCACTTTTACTATGGATGCGTTCCCCGGCACACCGCAGATACAGAATATCATTCCCACGAATTTCTATGGAACAAATGCCTATGCGGCGCCGATTGCCGGTATAGTCGGCGGTGTCCTGATTTTCATCATCGGGATGGTGTGGCTCGAATGGCGGAAGAAAAAGGCGTTGAACAGGGGCGAGGGCTACGGTGAACATACGCTCATGGAGCCTGGGCCTGCCGCTGCCGATATCAAGCTGCCCAAATGGTATGTTGCGGTTCTGCCGTTGATTCTGGTCTTGGCTGTCAATTATTACCTGTCACGGGTTTATACCTGGGACCCTGCTATCCTCGCGCCTTTAAGCGGCATGAAGCTTCCCTTGATGGCACCCGCTGTGAAGAATGTCATCGGTATCTGGGCGCTCGTTATTGGTCTTGTTTTGGGCATTATTCTTGCCCTCGCAATTGGTTTCAAGAATATACCTAAGGATGGTGGATTGCAGAAGGCATTGAATGTCGGCGCCATCGGATCGCTTTTGGCCATCATGAACACAGCTTCCGAAGTTGGTTATGGTAATGTCATCGCTGCGTTGCCGGGATTCAAGTCCATCGCCGCATTCCTTCTCGGAATCAAGATCGGTGGTACTCCGCTCGTCTCTGAAGCGGTTTCGGTTACAACCCTTGCAGGTATTACCGGCTCCGCATCGGGAGGTATGTCCATAGCTCTCGACCTTATGTCAAAAGACTGGCTTGCCTGGGCAAACTCCATAGGGATGTCGCCTGAGATACTGCACAGAGTTGCATCGATGGCTTCAGGAGGTTGCGATACGATGCCCCATAACGGAGCAGTCATTACACTGCTCGCGGTATGTGGTCTGACACATAAGACATCCTACATCGATATTTTTGCAATGACCGTAATCAAAACCCTCATGGTTTTTGTGGTCATTGCACTCTATCTCCTTACAGGAATATACTAAGAATTAAATTGAAGGGAGAACAGGCCATGAAAAAACCTTTTAAAAAAGTCGCAGTGGTCGGCACCGGTATCTTGGGAACGCAGATCGCCATGCTGGCCGCAAACGTCGGGTACAAAGTGAAGGTCTATGATCCCCGGGAAGGGGCCTTTGAGCTTGCTTTCAACAACCGCAAGGCGGAACTCAAGGGTAAGAAGATCAAGCCGTTTATTCCCTGGGAGAGGTGGGAGCGGATCAGGAAGGCCGTTGTGCAGGTCACGGACCTTCGCGAAGCGGTAAAGGACGCCGATTTCGTGATTGAGGCTGCGCCGGAAAATGTGGAACTAAAGAATAAGGTCTTTAAGCAGCTGGGAGCCATGACGCCCAAGAACTGCATCCTGGCTACCAACAGCTCGTCCATCCCCGTGTCGAAAATGGAAAGGAGCAGCGGCAGACCGGAACGATGCCTGAATGTTCATTTCTACTTTCCTCTTCAGGGTACAAATATGGTTGATATCATGGGTGGGACGAAGACGCTGCCCGCAGTGATGAAGAAGGGAAGGGAGTGGATCATATCCATCGGCTGTATTCCGCTTACTGTGAACAAGGAAATCCTCGGGTTCTGTTTTAACCGCGTCTGGCGCGCCATCAAGCGTGAAGTCCTCTACATGTGGGGGAATGGGTTCGTGGATTTTCGTGACTCCGATCGCGGGTGGATGGTGTTCACGAAGATGAAAGAAGGTCCCTTCGGGTTGATGGATAAGGTCGGGCTCGATGTGGTCTATGATATCGAGATGGTGTATTACAACGAGTCAAAGGATCCTAAGGACAAGCCTCCGGACGCGTTGCTCAAGATGGTGAAGGCGGGAAGGCTTGGCGTAAAAAGCGGGAAGGGATTTTATACCTACCCGAATCCCGAATTTCTGCGGAAGGATTTTCTCAAGCCCAAGGGATAAGTGATGTCTTGCGTAATATTGACCCCAGGGTCCTCTATCTTGGGCTATAAGGTCCCTGGGGTCACTGCAAAAAATGTGTATATTAAGGCGTGTGGCTTAGGACTAGTTTTGAGCCCCAATAGAGTGGGTGTTTTTTCTCGTCAGAGTTCCCTTCATAGGAGGCAGAAGAGCATGGAAAAAGTAAAATTCAAGATCCCGAACATGGAATGTAAATCCTGCGCGAATGCAATTGAGAAGAAATTGAAATCCATGGCCGGAGTCAAGGCCGTTGATATCAATCTTCAAAAGAAAATAATCAGCATCCAGCACGACAATCCCAACCTATGCCAGGAAGACCTCACCTGCGCGGTGGAAGATATGGGTTACAAAGTTCAGGTACCATGAGCGGTCGCGCCCATACGTGGGTTTGAGGTATCAGTCATGTCGTCGAAGCTACTTTCACCAGAGTGAGAGTTGTCTAAGGAAGTCCTGTATGTTCTTGAAATGAACCCGTGTGCGGCATATGAAGGATAGCTGCATCCGATATTTGGCATTACTTATATAAACTGCGGCGACTTATTAGGCGACATAAGATCCTCTGCAGTAACAGGATAGGCGCAGACAAGGCGCTGCCGGAGAAAAAAATAGAAACAATTGCAGGATCCGGCTGAGTTATGAACAAATATTTATCGAAGAGGCAAGGAGTGCATTTATGGGAGTGAAGGAAGTTGTGATGGTAAGCGCCTGCCGGACGGCGATCGGCGATTTTCTGGGAGCGTTGAAGGATGTACCGGCGAGGCATTTGGCGATGACAGCAGGCAAAGCTGCGATAGAAAGGGCG
>JBEKXK010000075.1:0-17862 GCA_049512055.1 Syntrophales bacterium
CATCAGAGGCTTCAGCCGCTTCGTTGCCTCCACGACTGCCCTGATTGCTACCGGCTGGAGCGAAAGTTGCCGGACGGGATTCGCTCCCGTTGAAAAACAGCGCCTTTTCACGGCGCACTATTAACTACACCTACAGACAAGTAAGTCTGATCATCACCCCGCTCTATTGATTACGGATAGAAAGATGCATCTAACAAGATGCACTTCTTCCATTTCCCATATTCACCTTCCTTGAGTATTGGTTTTTTGTCTTCTTATGCCATATTTATCCGGGGATCGTTACAGAGCCCAAAATGATTTTGGATCCGGAGACGTTTTCTTTTTCATTTGGTATGAGAAATGCAGATTTCCTAAACGGTCATTAAAAGGGTTATTGAATTAGGCAATAATTTTCCAATTTATGCGGATTACAGGAAAAAAATACCGATGTCCTGAAAATTTGTTTTTATTGCAAATGAACGTTGTATTTTTTTAACTGACAAGGAGGTATCGTTATGTCAATTCCTAACATTTCTTCAAGCTCTGACTATTATCAACGTTACTCGATCAATGGATCAGACAGTTTGAGGCAGCAGGGCCAGCAGGACTTAAAATCTCTTGCCGATGCCTTGAAATTGGGCGATCTGAGTGGCGCTCAAAGTGCCTTTGCTTCATTGCTGCAGTTGCTCCAGACGAATTCATCTTCCTCGGCGAACAGCCAGACGCAAAGTGCAGCAATATCATCGGCATTCAGCTCCAGCAACGGTACAAGTCCCGTTACAAGCGATCTGAGTGCGCTCGGGCAAGCACTTCAATCAAGTGATTTGACAGGAGCGCAGAACGATTTTTCAAAACTGATGCAGGATATACAGTCAATTGGCGGGGGGCACCATCACCATCACCATCACCATCATAAAACTTCGGCCAGTTCACAGGATACAACAAATGCATCAGCAACAGGCTCCAGTACGGGCACAAATTCGGTTGAAACCGATTTAGCTGCACTCGGCCAAGCTCTTCAATCCGGTGACCTGAAAAGCGCAGGAAACGCTTATTCACAGTTGATACAAGACATGCAAACGATCAAATCGGCAGGAAGAAGCATTAATATTTCCGCATGAAATTATGGGCATTGCCTGGAATGAATTCACATACCGTGATTGTCAAGACTCAGGCAGCCCTGTATGAATTTTAAAAATAAGGCATAGTGCCGATAAAACAAGCATATGGCGGTAATCCCTAAACACCAATTTTTTTATAACCCATAAAGGAGGTTGTGTTATGTCAATCAATCCAATATCTTCCAGTTACAATTCGTCCCAGACAAACGAAATGCAGACCAATTTTCAGCAAATACAAAAGCTTATCGAGCAGCTGGGGCAGGCCTTGCAATCAGGTGATCTGAGTGGAGCTCAAAATGCCTTTTCTTCATTACAGCAATTGCTCCCTAGTTCTACTGTGAATCAGGCGCAAACCACACAGCAGACTAACCAGAGCACTTTCACTACCGATTTGAATGCACTCGGTCAAGCGCTCCAGTCGGGCGATCTGTCGAAGGCACAGGATGCTTTTGCAAAACTCCAGCAGGATATGCAGGCGGCTCAGAAGGGACATCGCCATCATCACAAAGCTGGTAATTCACAGAATTCCGTCTCCAGTTCGAATAGCAGTTCCAGTTCAAACCAGACAAATGGAATGCAAGCCAATTTTCAGCAAATGAGCACGTATTTCAGTCAGTTGGGTCAGGCTTTGCAATCAGGTGATCTGAGTGGAGCTCAAAAGGCCTTTGCTTCTTTGCAACAATTGTTCCCCAGTTCTTCTGAGAACACGAACCTCAATATAGTAGCTTGATGTGATTGGACAGCTAAAGGCGAACTCCTGAGCCCGAGAGAGTATTATCATTTTTCTTTATCTGACAGAAGGTCTGATACATTACGGGGACGACAAGATCTATTTTCCGTAAATGTCTGATCGTAGACTTCAGTCAATATTGAATACTGTTTGAAATGAAGTATGCCAGGCCAAATTGCCGCGAAAAGCATCGGCCTTTTCTTGGCCCACAGCGGTGCGTAAATTTCATTGGCAATGTGGCTGCGTGCCGGCCTCCTCGCTGACTGTGAGAATTAACGTACTATGCCAATTTGCAGGTATCAAATATGGATTCTTTCCAGCAGATTTTGAAGGTGGCGTTTGAACTACATAACGCCGGACGACATCAAGAGGCAGAGACGATATCCCGCCTTTTGATAAAGATCAATCCACACGATGGCGAGTTGCTGTTCCTGCTGGGAATGGTTTTGCAACAAACGGGCCGGAGCCAGGAAGCCCTGAGATATTTGGAACAAGCGGCGGAGCTTCAGCCGCAGTCGGCCCCGATTTTCAACGGACTCGGTTTTGTTCATCAGAGCCTGCAGGATTATTCGCGCGCGATGGAAAATCATGCGAAGGCCATCGAACTGGGACTGCACGCCGCCGGCACTTTTTACAGCATGGGCTATGCCTGTTACAAACTCGGTGATGTAGAACGGGCGGTTTCACTTTTTCAAAAGGCGGTGGAGTTGAATCCACAGTATGCGCCAAGCTGGCATAATCTCGCAAAATGTCTGAAGGATTCGCACCAGCTGGAGGAATCCATCGTGGCCTATGATCGCGCATTGGCGGTCGATCCTGATTGTTATCAGGCGGGTTATGGCCGCGCCCTTTCTCTGCTGACGGCGAGCCGATTGCAGGAGGGATTTCTCGAATATAATAAATGGCGCAACCATGGCCGCATGCCCCGCCTGTTTTCCCAGCCGGCCTGGAATGGCGAACCTATTCCCGGCAAAACATTATTCCTGCATGCAGAGCAGGGATTTGGCGATGCGATTCAAACCGTGCGATTTGTCCGGCAGGCACGTGAACGCGCGGCGAAGGTGATTCTCGAATGCCGGCCGGAGCTAAAGACATTGTTCTCCAGCTCCGGTTGTGCCGATGTCGTCATTGCTTACGGCGAAACGATCCCGCCATTCGATTGTTTTACTTCATTGTTAAGTTTGCCCGGCATTCTGGGCACCACAATGCAGACGATTCCCAACGAGACGCCGTATTTGAAAGTAGCCGCGTGCGAGCATTTACCGCCGGCTCCGCCCAGACATTTAAAAGTGGGACTGGCTTGGGCGGGCAATCCGTCACATCAAAATGATGCGGCGCGTTCGATTCGCTTGGAAGAACTCGCGCCGCTTCTCCAAACTCCCGATGCCACGTTTTACAGCCTGCAAGTGCCGGTACCCGCCCGCGATGAAGCGTGCTTTCGATCTTTGGGCAAACTGTTGGATATGAGCGGACGTTTTAAAGATTTTCTGGACACGGCGGCGGCAATTGCGGCGATGGATTTGGTCATCGCCGTTGACACCGCCGTTGCCCATCTTGCCGGTGCACTGGCGAAACCGACGTGGACCTTAATCACTTATTCGCCGGACTGGCGGTGGCTTATGGATCGTCCAGATACGCCCTGGTATCCAACCATGCGTTTGTTTCGGCAGGCTCAAAGAGATCAGTGGCAACCGGTCATTCTGCAAGTGGCGGAAGAATTGGGTCGTTTCACCAAAAGCGTCATATCTCGCCCTTCGCCTTCTGCGGTTAACGAGTGGAGCACGTCGGTCTGCGCAAACGAGCCAACGCCAGAAACGTTGTGCCAAGGGGTCTTGAGCCGGCTGAAAGGTGATCTGTGCGGCCTGCCCCCTACGATGAGTCCACAGGAGAAAACATCCGCTTTCGAAAATACCCATTTGGCGACTTTTTACTAGGCCATTAAGTATATTTTTAGAATTTTTTTAAAGTACCAGATTGATATATTAACAGTTGAGCAGAGGAAAGAAGGACTACATTATGATAAGGCTGCCGAATATATACGATGCAGAGGAAATATTTCGCTTGGTAGAAAAGAACCGATTGCGACTCCGAGAATGGTTCCCTTGGGTGGATTCCACCAAGACGGCCGCTGATGTCAGGTTATTCATCACTAAATCATTGCTTGCACACGCAGCGGGAAACCGTTTTGATAACGTAATTATTGCGGACAATCAGATCGTTGGTCTTGTCATGTTCAACTGGATAAATCATGGCAATAAATCTGCCGGTGTCGCATACTGGATTGATACCGATGCGGGAGGCAAGGGTATTCTAAGTTGCGCTGTGGTTGAACTCATAGAAATAGCGTTTGGCTCTATGGGCATGCATCGAATTGAAATCCGGGCTGCAATAGGTAATGCGAAAAGCTGTGCTCTTGCCCTGCGTTTAGGCATGCGATTTGAAGGAACAATGAAGGATGCTGAGTGGCTATATGACCATTATGTTGATCACAATATATATGCCATAACCAAACCCGAGTGGGAGTTGCCTAATCGGGTAGCCGGGGTTTCTTCCCCAGGTTGAGCAGCAGCACACCTCACAGTGCGCGGCTTAAGCCTCTCACATAAACGTATAGCCAAATTTTCATCATCCATATCATAATTCTCGCGGAAATAACATTGTTGATAACGAATTGATATTCAGCATATTCATCAAGTTTGACGATTCGTGGATAACAGGAAGAAGTATATGATCAAGCTTGATGTCGTATAGTGACGAGGATGGGAACTTGAAGAGACATGAAGTACTTCTTGCGTCCGCACAGTCAACACATTCTAATCCAGCTCCACCGCCTCTCTGACGGAGAGAAAAATCTTGTAAAGCACGGTGATAATCAGGAACCCCATGGCCCAGATACCGATGGCAATTGCCGCTTCCGGCCAGGTTGGGATGTAGCGGGTGAGGTGGCCTAAGGGCGAGGGAGTGAAGCCGGTCACCATCAGGCCGAGTCCTTTTTCGATCCAGAGGGAAAGAAATACCAAGACGCAGGCCACGCCCAGAGTTAATTCCTTCTTCCGCGTCCGCGGATTGATTAGCAGCACAAGAGCTGCCGCGGCGGAGATGACGGCAACAGTCATCGCGTGCGCAATGGTATTATAGCCTTCGAGTCCCACGAAGAGAAAGCGGTAATGCTCCATGTCATCCGGAACCTGACTATAAAAAACAGTCCAGAGCTCCACCACCACGAAGAATATGCACGTAATAAACGCATAGGTGACGATCTTGGCCATGGATTGAATCGCGTCCCTGCCGGCGTCAAATCCGCCGAAGCGCCGGAGCACAAAGCACAACAGGATCAGAAGCGCCGGGCCGGAAGCGAAGGCTGCGGCCAGGAACCGGGGCGCCATGATCGCCGTGAGCCAGAAGCTCCTGCCGGGCATGCCGGCATAGATGAAGGCCGTCACCGTATGGATGCTTATGGCCCAGGGGATGGAGAGATAGATAAAGGGTTTTACCCAGGCCGGCGGCGGGACGCCTTCTTTCACACTGGAAAGAACCGTCCAGCCGGTGATGACGTTGAGCACGAGGTAGACGCTGACCACCACCATGTCCCAGAAGAGCACCGACGTGAGCGAAGGATAGAACATGACATACAGTACCCGTGAGGGCTGGCCGAGATTGACGAAGATAAAGGTGACGCACATGATGACCGCCGCGATCGCGAGAAATTCCCCGAGAATGGTAATCCTTCCAAATGCCTTGTAGTCATGCAGATAGTAAGGCAGGACGACCATCACCGCCGAAGCGGCGATCCCGACCAAGAAGGTGAACTGGGATATGTACAATCCCCATGAGACATCGCGGCTCATGCCGGTGAGGCCCAGGCCATATTCAAGCTGGCGGAGGTAGAAATATACGCCCGTCCCGAAGAGGGCAAGGAGGATTCCCACCAAGATTCCGTATCGGCGGCTTCCTGTCAGCGCTTTTTCCAGCATGGTGACCTCACAGAATATAATAGACCTGCGGTTTCGTTCCCAGCTCCGCCCTCCGGCGGATCGAAAATTTCTTGTCGAGAATCTGACGGACTTTCGAGTTGGGATCTTCCACGTCCCCGAAGACCAGGGCCTTTTCCTGGCAGGCCACGACGCAGGCCGGGAGAATGCCCCGCGCCAGGCGCTCCTCGCAGAAATTGCATTTTTCGATCACTCCCTTCGTGCGTGTCGGGAAGTCGAGGTTGAGCTTGCGGATGAAGGGACGGGGGTTCACGAAGTTGATGCTTCTCGCCCCGAAAGGACAGGCAGCGAGACATATCTTGCATCCGATGCACCGGTGCGAATCCATCATCACGATGCCGTCCGCCCTTCTGAACGTGGCCCCCGTGGGGCAGACCCGCACACAAGGCGGGTTGTCGCAGTGGTTGCAGAGAACCGGTATAATCTGTTTTCGGACGGTCTCCTGAATGTGGACATGGCTCTCCGCAGGAAATACGTTCTCAAACCTCTCCGGCCAGATCCATTTGACCTCGTGCTTGGGATTCCCTATGGCCGGGACATTGTGCGCTTCGTGACAGGCGGTCATACAGTCCGTACAGTCGCCGCCGCACTTCGTCGCATCCACCACCATGGCCCAGCGCTTCGCCTTCAGGGCCGGGGCGCTCCCCAGGGCTCCGGGGAGATGAGTTCCCCGTGACGGTGTCTCTTTAGCGATGATCCTGCCTAAGGGCGGGCAGGCAGCGCCGATAGCTGAGAGGCCCGTTATAATCAGAAATTCCCTCCGGGTGGGCGCCATCACAGAACCTCCTCGGGGTTGATATGACAGTTCCAGCAGGTAGGCTTGACCCCGGCATAATCGTGACAGCGATCGCAGAAGCGGGACTTGTTTTCGTGACACTTAAGGCAGTTGCCGGTGAGACCCATTTCAAATACCCTGCCGTCTTTTGATGCGTACACGCGGATGTCTTTCCGTACCACGCTCTCCCGCCACGATGCCAAAAGTTTCATATGATTGTCCCGCATGAAGGCGGTATCCTCCACGCAGCGCTTATCCGCAAGCTTCTGGATTGCAGGCGTGTCGAGCTCGATTGCCGGCGGGGCAATGGTTTTCCCTCGGTCGTACCAGAACGGGAAGGTAGCCGCGGCCAGGAAGACTACGATCCCTGCGATAATTATCCCCCGGTTATAAAGCTTCATCGTCCGTCTTTTCCTTAAAAGGTTCGCCGCGGAGGTCCGTTGTTCTCTCTTTTTCTCCCTTCATGACAAGGGCATTGGCCAGCAGTTCGTGTACGCCCGTCACCGTCACGCCGGGCACCCAGTACTCCATAAGCGAGGTCAGTGTCGAGCGGTCGATGGCGCACATGCAGGCGATCCGGTTCACGCCGTGCTTTTCCTTGACATGCTTTACGGCCATGGCACGGGGCATGCCTCCCCGCATCCGCATCTCGATATTTTCGTCGTTGCCGAGACCCGCGCCGCCGCCGCAGCACAGGGTCTTTTCCCGGATTGTATCTTCGGGCATCTCATAGAAATGCCGCACGGAATTCTTGATAACGTACCGCGGCTCTTCGAAGAGTCCCATGCCGCGGGCGGGATTGCAGGAATCATGGAAGGTGATGCGCAGATGGTCGTTTCGCGCGGGATCCAGTTTCAGCTTTCTATGTTTTATCAAGTCTGCTGTGAATTCTGCGATATGCACCATCTTCGTCGACCGGGCATTTTCAAAGAGCGTCCCCGTTATGGGAGACACGGGCGCCTCAAGGAAATCGGCGGGGCCGTTCATCGTATCCATGTATTCATGGATGACACGCCACATGTGGCCGCATTCACCCCCGATGATCCATTTGACCCCCAGCCGCTTCGCTTCCGCATAGATTTTGTTGTTGAGGCGCTTCACCATCTCATGAGACGTGAAGAGGCCGAAGTTCCCTCCTTCGGAGGCGTAGGTGCTGAATGTATAATTCAGGCCGATCTCATGGAAGAGCATCATGTAACCCATGCACGTGTATGTCCCCGGGTCCGCGAAGTAGTCGCCGGAAGGCGTGATGAAAAGAATGTCCGCACCCTTTTTGTTGATGGGAACCTCCAGCCTGACGCCGGTGCGTTCCTCGATATCTTCCGCGAGGAATTCCAGCATATCCTTGACGCCGCCGGGCTGGATGCCGAGGTGGTTTCCCGTCCGGAAGGAGTTCGCCACGGGTTCGATGACCCAGTTGATGTTGCATCCGACGAGATTGAGGAGTTCCCTGCCCATTATGGTGATCTCCGCCTGGTCGATGCCGTAAGGACAATACACGGAACACCGCCGACACTCCGTACACTGATAGAAGTAGTAGAACCACTCTTTGAGGACATCAATGGTGAGATCGCGCGCGCCGGCGAGCCTGCCGAAGAGCTTTCCCGATTCCGTGAAGTAGCGGCGATAGACGGAGCGCAGGAGTTCCGCACGGAGGACGGGCATATTCTTCGGATCGCCGCCGCCTATGTAGAAGTGACACTTGTCGGCGCAGGCGCCGCACCGCACGCACAGGTCCAGAAAGAGCCTGAAGGAGCGGTACTTGTCCAGGCGCTCCCGCATCCCTTCAATAATGATCTCCTTCCAGTTCTCCGGAAGTTTCCAATCCTCTTCGTAGGGCTGCCAGGCCCTGGGGTTCGGCAAATCCAAGTAGATGAGATTCTTCGCGGCGCCGCTGTAGCTCCACGTCCCCGGCCGGAAATCGACAGGGGTGTCCATCCACGGCGTCCGCGGCGGCTTGTAGCTGATCCGGATCATCTCCTCAGGTTTGGGTATCTTGATGGACATATCTACTCCTTGTCCAACGGCAGTCCCATCGCCTTCATCTTGTCCCGGTATTCGTCCTCGTATTCCTCGTATGTGTGAACCTTGACGGGCGCATTCCAGGGATTGATGTGCCTCTTCATCCGGCTGTCGTTGGCCATGTTCCGTGTCGGGCTGAGAAATACTCCCCCCATGTGCATGAGCTTGCTGAACGGAAACCAGGCGAGGAGGACTGAGACGAGAAGAAGGTGAATATAAAAGAGGGCGCTCATTCCCTTGGGGACGTAGGGCGCAAAGGTCACCCAGCCCAGGGCCATGGTCTTCACCTCTTCAATATCGACGGGGAAGAAATTTCTCATAAGTATGCCCGTAATTGCGACACCCAGGATTAGCGCAACGGCGAAATAATCGGTGATAAGAGAGATGTAGCGGAGCTCTCGGACGACAACCCTCCTCATGAAGAGGAATGTCAATGCCAGAACTATCGCCGCATCGCTCAAGAAAAATGTCGGTATGGCAATATCAAAAAAACCGTCTACGGCGGCAAGGCCGTTGATGAGCGGGGTAACGGGCTCGATGAAGAAACGCATATGCCGCAAAATAATTACGAGGAATGACCAGTGAAAGAGAAGTGCGAAGAACCAGAGCCACTTGGCGCTCGAATAAACGGGCCGGTCATCGTAGAGATACAGCCGGGTGTTTCTGAAGAGCGAACGGAAGACGAGAACCTCCAGGGCCATCCTGCCGACGACAGTGGCAGTGCACGGAGGGCTTTCCAGATAATCGCACTTGATCCAGGGCAGTGATTTCTCCTGACCGCAGGTCGTGGGTATGGAAAAAGGAACAGGCAATCTTCCCCAGGATAAAATACGGTAGATAAAGCCTGCCACAAAAACGGCAAAAGCGCCGCAGGGGATGACAATGAAAAAGACAGGCTTCAGTCCTGCGATTGCGGCCCCGCCCATGGCGATAAAGATCAGGATCACGATGGCAAGAAGAGAAAAGACCATGTTCATTATCTGTTACCTTTTCAAGGCCGTCATTATTTTATGCCTTCCCCGATAAAACGATTGCCTTTCCCAGAAGGTCGTGGAGTCCCACGACTTCCATATCCAGTTTATGCGTCTGGACAAGTTCCCGGATCTGCTTCTTGCAGTTAGCGCAGGGGGCGCAGACGATCTTCGCCCCTGTCGCGCGGAGCTGCTCGACTTTTTTGAGCCCGCCTGCGGACATCCGCCAGTCGTGCAGATCCTCGACGACGACGAGCCCGCCGCCTCCGCCGCAGCAATAGTTCATCTGCCGGTTCGGTGTCATTTCCACGAAATGCATCACCGCCGCCTTCAACAGTTCTCGCGGCTGTTCATAGAGACCCGACCCTCGCCCCAGATTGCAGGGATCATGGTAGGTCACGGTCTCCGGGTTCTTCGTCGGATCGAACGTCAGTTTTCCTTCTTTGAGGAAGCTATGACTCACCTCAAGGATGTTCTTAACCTTCATGCCCTGATACTCTGGCCGCCCGTATATCTTTTGAAAGAGGATGCCGGCCTTTGTGGAGTGGCCGCATTCGCCGATGACGATGGTCTTGCATTTAAGACTGTTGGCAGCTTCCAGAAGGCGGTTGAGGACCTTCTCCAAATCCGCATCGCTGTAGAAGAGCCCGTAATTGATGGCGTCGAAGTTCTCCATGCTGACAGTCCAGCTTGCACCGGCGGCATAGAACGTCTTTACGATGCCCAGGAGGGTATCCGCCTCCATGATGTAGTCGCTCACCGGAGCGGCAAAGAAGAATTCAGCGCCTTCTACGTCGCGGGGAATGGGAATGGCGATGCCTGTCTCGTCCCGCAATTCCTCTTCGAGAAAATCGAGTGTATCTATAAAGGCCGCCTTGGGAATGGCGGATGTATTCCCTATCTCTCCGAGCTGCGTCCTGGTGCTCAAGGTCATATTCGCAGGGACGAAACCGAGCTGCGCTAATATAACTCTGCCGACCCGCGTGATGAGCGCATTATCGACGGCCAATGGGCAGTTGACGCCGCAGCGCCGGCACATGTTGCAACGGTAGAAGGCATCCACCATGTTGTCGATGTCTTCTTCTGAAAGTGCCTCTGCACCCACCAGCTTGCCCAGGAGCTTTCCCGAGGTGGTGAAATATTTCTTGTATACCTTCCGGAGGAGGTCCGACCGCCAGGCAGGCAAATCCTTCGGATCACGTGAGGTCTGATAGACCTGGCACTGCTCGGCGCAGTTGTTGCACTTGGCGCAGGTGCCGAGATACGTCTCCAGGGGCAGGTTGTAGATCTTCGCGCCCAGTACCGCCTGTAGCGTCTCGAGGAAACGCACTACCCGTTCCTCGCGCGGCAGGAGCTTCTCGCTGCGGAAGGGATATTTCGGGTCTGTTTCCTTGCTCTGCTCGTTCTCTTTGGTCATATGTGCTCTGCTGTCATTTTTTCTGCCAGTTGATATGGTGATAGGTAAAGTACTTGGAGACGTAATGGATCATTTTGCTAAACGGCAGATACATCAAGAAAAGTCCGCCGAGAAACATGGCCAGAATATGTACCGTGGAGAGGAATGACGCGTCGGGCTGGAATTCGATCAAGCCCAAAAAGTACAGGCGGAGAGAGACGGAAACATGAGGCATCGAGGCCGCGAGTCCTGCCGCAGCGACACCTCCAAGAAATGCAAGGTTGAAAAACTCCTCGAAGTTTGAAAGGAGCCTGAGGTTCTTATCGTAGATCCTGAGTCCGATGATATAGATTACGGCAATCACGAGGGCCAAGAGGCACAACTGCACAACAGGCCTCGTTGACCATCCCGCGAGGTACAGGATGAAAAAAAGGACAGCCCCCACCATCGCCATATGCATGGAGAACGACCCGAACCAGAGGCGGCGGTTGAATTTGTAAAGGGTCTCGAAGGTGAACATTTCCTTCGCCATGTATCTCAACTGGCCAGTGAGTCCTTCCGGCACCGGGTATAATGTCCATTTCACGTGGGCAGGGAGGGACAGCCAGTGAATAAACCGCCATGCCGTTCCCAGCAGGCAAAGCGCGACAGCTATATAGGGAAAGATGCCGGCAATAAACTTTGAACCTGTCATCAGACGCACCCGGTCGGTTTCGAAAGTCCGGCGAGCTTGCAGGCCCCTTTGGCAGGCCCTGTCGGAAAGAGCTCATAGAGCCTCTTCATATCGATGCCGTTGTCCTTGACGAGCTTGCGGATCATGGGCGCGATGCCGAACTTTTGGAAATAATCCCTGAGATAGTTGATAATCTTCCAGTGTTCTTCAGTCAATGGCCCCTCGATGCCTTCATTTTTCGCATAGGCCTGGGCGAAATCTTTACTCCACTTATCCAGTTCCTGAAGAAACCCATCTTCATCAATCTCATAAGTTTTTCCTGCCAGTTCTATCTGGGGCATGCTCGAAACCTCCTATCGTGCAATATTTTAAAATATATTTGACCACTTTCTTATTGATGCTTGGCCTGCTGGCGGCTTACGAAGAGCCGCGCTCCTTCTTGCCAGCACGGAATTGTCTTGCCTTGCCGACTATGCCTTCCGCCCACTCCGGCGTTCCCAGGGCATGTACGTGGGTGAAAGTTGCCAGCACATTTTTCCGGCAGAGCCCGTCTCTCTTGCCGTCCATGCCGATCCCCCGCTTGACCCGGAAAGCCAGATGTCCTTCATCCTCTTTCCGGGAGAGGATCCGGGAGTAATGAAACTCGTGGCCCTTAATCTCCGTCCCGAGGGGATAAAAGGGATTGTCCTCTTCGACATGGAGAACAGTGTATCCATGCCCCTGCGGGCGCTTTTCCATCCCGAACGAGATGGGCAGGAAGCCAACCATGGGATAATGCTTATCGCCGACTGTTAGCGATTCCCCGAGGAACATGAGCCCACCGCATTCGGCATATATCGGAAGTCCTTGCTCTGCCGCATCCCGCAGGGAGCGGCGAAAGGCCTCATTGTCGGCAAGAAGCCCGGCCTGTGTCTCCGGGAAACCGCCCCCGATATACAGGGCATCCACGGATGGCAGCTTTTCCTCGCTGATGGCGCTGACATCTATGACCCTCGCGCCCGCACTCGCAAGCGCCTCGATATTTTCCGGGTAATAGAACTGAAAGGCCCTGTCCCTGATTACACCGATGGTCACCGGCTCTGCCGGCTCACCTGCCGGGAGAACATCCGGAACCGAAAGGTCTTCCCATGGCGGGGCGCTCTGGGCGACCTGTATCAGTCCATCGATATCCAGATAATTTCCTGCGATGTCCGCCGCCTGTTGCAATGCTTGACGGATCAGTTCGTGTTCCTGGGGCGGGATCAGCCCGAGGTGTCTTTCCGAAAAAGGGATGTCCGCCATCCGCGGAACGGTGCCAAGCACGGAAATGCCGCAGTGGTCTTCTACGGACCTGCGAACAACTGCCGCGTGTCGGTCTCCCGCCACACGGTTCAGGATCAGTCCCCGGATTTCCACCTCCGGATCAAAGCGCTGGCACCCGAGAACCATGGCCGCCATTGTCCGTGTCACTTTGTCGCAGTCGATCACGAGGACCACGGGTGCCTTGATAAGTTTGGCCAGTTCGGCCGTGCTGTGCTCTCCTCCCGCATTCGCTCCGTCGTAAAGCCCCCGGTTCCCTTCGATCAACGAAATGGCATCCGAAGGAGCATGACGCGAAAAGGAGCGGGCGACCTCAGTCCGTCCCATCAAGAAGGTGTCGAGGTTGTAGCAAGGGTTCGCAGCCGCCATGGCAAGCCAGGCAGCATCTATATAATCCGGTCCTTTCTTAAAGGGGATCACGGTGACGCCGCGTTTATGGAGCGCCGCAGCTAATGCCGCAGAGAGCGTCGTCTTGCCGGCGCTGCCGCGTAAAGCCCCAATAACCAGCCGGGGACAGGGTCGGCTCATGCTCTATCACCTACGCAAGCCACCACCGCTATTCCTTCGGATAACATTCCGCCAGCACAAGATAGGTCGTGCTTCCGCTTGACCAGTACTTCACGGCGTCCTCCTCGATGAGGGCCTTGACGCAATCCTGGACGGCATGCCGGTCTTCATCGGGAAACCATTTGACGACGTCGCGGATGTAGAACATCTTCTTTTCGCCCTTCGATCTCTGGCAGAACGCCTCAAGGACCCTCGCTTTCAGATCCTCGCTCATGCTCACCTCCATTTAAACTGCGTCGATGATCTAAACGTTTCTGTCGCCAGATCGAAATCATCGATGTGCTTGTCCGTGAAGGGGATGCCTGTCAGGCTGAAGAAACGCTCCCAGCCGATGCGCTCGATCCACTCGCCGACCCGCTCGTGCTTCCTCGCATTCGAGGCATAGACCTCGATGATGTTCTTCACAGCGGCAACCGTCTCCGGCCACAGCGGCGGGTTATTCGGCAGATAGGGGATCGCCAGCTTGGAAAACATCGGTTTGCTCCGGGCATTGGAGACCTTACCTCCCACCCAGATGGAAATCCCGTCGTTGTCGGCATCGGCAATGGGCATGGCCGGGCAGACGGTGTAGCAGTTCCCGCAGTACATGCACTTGTCGTTGTTGACGCTGACGGTCTTGGTCTTAGTGTCCCCACGGATGGCGCCGGTCGGGCATGATGCCACCGTCGTCGGGATTTCACAGAGGTTCGGTATACGCGTATTGTCCGGCTTGGGCACAGTCCGATGGATGCCGAGGATGGCGATGTCGGAGCAGTGAACGGCGCCACACATGTTCAGGCAGCACGCGAGCGCGATCCGCACATGGTTGGGCAGCTTCATCGTCACGAAATATTCGTATATCTCTTCCATCAGCGCCTTGACCGGGCCCGAGGCGTCCGTCGCCGGCGTGTGGCAGTGCACCCACCCCTGGGTGTGGACGATATTCGAAATCGCGTGCCCAATGCCTCCGACGGGGTACTTTTTCTGCGCCAGCTCCGCAAGGAGAGGGGCTACCTTCGCTTTGTCCTCGATGAGGAATTCGATGTTGTTGCGGCTCGTGAAACGGAGATAGCCGTTGCAGTACTTCTCGGCGATATCGCAGATCTCACGGATGTGGTCCGTTGAAAGCAGCCGCGGCGAGCCGGCGCGCACCGTGTAGAGCGCGTCTCCCGTTTCGCCCACGTGCACCATCACGCCAGGCTGGAGGATTTCGTGATAGCGCCACTTCCCGTAATTGCGTTGAATCATGGGAGGGAGCATAGTCTTAAAGTCAGGGGGTCCGATATCGGTTGGCATATCACTTCACCTCCTTTTTCTTGATGTCTTCAGGCCAGAAGAATACATACGGGTTGCTTCGCGGGGCTTTTACCATCTGAGGCAACGCGGGAAGTCCCACGGCCCGCAGGAATGTCCTCATGCCCATGCGCTTGATCAGTTCTCCGACCCGTTCGCGGGACCGAGCGGTTTCACTCCACCAGTCCTGGATCTTGAGAATGAGGTCTTTCAGTTCATTGTAAGGGGGTTCCAGCTTCATGAAGGGCACAATGACCCAGGAGAGGAGGGCCCCTTCCACGATGGGGGCTTTGCCGCCGATCAGGAGCGTGGCGCCTCTTTCTGGTCCCGGCCTCAGGGCCTTGGGCATCAGGTTGATGCAGTGCATGCACCGGGTGCAGTCCTCGTCATAGATTTTTAATTCCTTCCCATTATCGACCATGCATCTCGTCGGGCAGAGATTGCAGACTTCCTTCTGGATATCGAGGCCCGAAGCGGCGTAGGCCGCCACTTCCTTCTGGTCTATAGGGATATCGCCCTTCCACGTGCCGATTATAGCCAGATCCGACCGGGCGATGGAGGCGACGCAGTCATTGGGACAGGCCGCGACCTTGATCTTGAATTTATATGGGAACATGGGGCGGTGGATCTCGTCCTGGTAGCTCATGGTGATGTTGTAGCATATATCGAGGCTGTCGATGCAGGCCCACTCACATCGTCCCGGTCCCACACAGGCGCTGGGCGTCCGCAAGGCCGAGCCGGAGCCGCCGAGGTCAAAGCCCTTGGCCGAGAGATCATCAAAGCAGTCCTGGAGGTGATCCGTTGTGGTCCCCAGGAGAATGATATCGCCGGTGGAGCCGTGCATGTTCGTCAAACCGCTGCCGTGTTTGTCCCACACGTCACAGAGATTGCGTAGCGCCTCGGTCTTGTAGAACCATCCCGTCGGGTGATTTACCCGCAGGGTATGAAAAGCCTGTACGTTCGGGAACTTCTCCGGGCAGTCCGAGTACCGGCCGATGACGCCTGATCCGTAGCCTTTGACGCCGACGATTCCGCCGTGCTTCCAGTGGCCGATTTTCTCTTTATAGGAAAGCTCGAGCTGCCCCAGAAGATCCTTTGCCATGGGTTTCTTCTTGGCAGCCTGCTTAATATCGTCAATGAAGCTCGGCCATTTTCCCCCCTCCAACTGGTCCAGAAGGGGTGTATCTGATTTCGCCATGATGTTACCTCCTAAATATTAGATCATCCTATTTTCATCCAGTAATCCTTGAATGTTACCGCGGATAGCACGATGCCCAGCGGGACGTTGACGATGACGCCGATGGTGAAGGCCCAGAAGGGCTTCAATCCAAAATGGGCGAGCTCGGCAAAACGGGTCGAGAGGCCGATGCACAGGAAGCAGAATACGAATGCCCAGGTGCGGAGCTTCTTGATCGGCGTGATCACTTCGGGGTTCAACACCTTGTTAAACCAGTTCGAATTGGAGACGAGCTGCGTGAACACAATCGCCTGGTCCGGCGTGGCGCCGGCAGACAGAGCCTTCATATCCTCGGCGGAAAGTTCGCCTTTGACAGTGACCACCCCTTTCTCCGCGTCAACCTTGATGCGATCCGCATACTGCGGTGGTATCTGGTATTGCGAGAAATCTGCCTTGTAGTCTTTGTTCTTGAACTTCCCTTCCAGGTTGGCCTTGCCGAGATAGGTCGCCGGCACCATGGTGGAGACAAAGCTCATGACGAGGGAAGCTACGAGGAATCCGAGGACAAACTTGGGGAAACGCTCCCAGATGATACCGCCGCCCACTTTTGACTTCTTCTCGCCTTCACTGGTTTCCCAGTACATGACGGACACAACGGACAGGATGAGAGCCCATATACCTATCCAGATGTCCCGCCCGATAACCTTCATCAGAGTAAACGTATGGATCGGCGCCTCCCCGAAACGGGCCGCCAATTCAGCGGCAACGGCGAAGCCGGCGGCGTCGGCAAACTCCGATGTGCCGACGATGGCTCCGGCCACCCCGGGGCTGATTGTTCCCGGAACGATCTGCTTCATGACGAAGGAAAGGATAAAGATCATAACGATGGCCCAGACCGTAACTACGGCAATAGAAATGGATATGTGCTCGTTCTTTGCCTTCACGGCGCCTCCCACCGCAATGGAAGCGGAGACTCCGCAGACGGCGCCGCCCGCGCCGAGGACCGCCCCGAACTTGGGTTCAAGTTTGAAAATCTTTGTCGCAGCGAGATAGATCGCAAGCCAAGTAACTATAGACACAATCGTCGCCTGGAGCATGGCCACGGGCCCGGCTGTGATGATCATGGTCAGGGGAAGTGTCGCCCCGAGAAGGACGATACCGGTCTTGATGTAATACTCCGTGCGCAGGGAGACCTTCATCCAGGCGGGGATCTTCATCATGTTGGAGATGATGAGCCCGATAATCAGGGCCAGGAGGGGCGCTTCCATATTGAGATCCTCCATCAGCTTCCAGCCGGCGAGATAGAAAATCGCCCAGGAGCCGACAAAAAGAATTATGAAGCCGGGTATGAACTCTTTCAGTTTATGGCCCATGATGGCCATGGATATGCTGAATACCGATCCAAAGAGGATAAAAATTGCCAAGTATCCCGCTAAATTATTCGCTAGGTCCGCCCAGACCTTGCTGAATTCGGTGAGCTTGGCCGGAACGACGACCCAGCCTTTGATAGATCCGCCCGCCCAGAAGGTGAAAATCGCGAGGAACACGATGCCGAGACCGAGCCACACGGACCACCAGTCTTCTGTCTTCCACAATTTTTCGACTTCTTTGCCGCTCATGATAGCCTCCTTTCTATTAAGACAACCTGTTACCTTGTTGCTGATCGAGCACCCTTTAGTAGCAGGGTTCGCATGGACAAAATATGGAATGTATACTATATAATATCCTAATTGGATTGTAAATTATGTCAAGGCTTTCTTTAAGGGTCGAATTGCCTCACATTAAATGTTACCCAAGGTAGTGAATAAAAGAGATCGTTGACTCATAAATAGGTGTTACCGAACACCGACTCCAAAAAGGAGGATAACTGATGAGTCCACGATCGAAA
>JBEKXK010000076.1:0-17168 GCA_049512055.1 Syntrophales bacterium
TATGCTAACCATATTGCTAACCAAGCCCAGAAATAGCAAAATAAGAAGAGGTTGCTGACATCAGCAACCTCTTGATTTTATTCTGGTGCCGGAGCCCGGAATCGAACCGGGATGCCCTTGCGAGCGGGGGATTTTGAGTCCCCTGCGTCTACCAGTTTCACCACTCCGGCACAGCCTGTCTCTATTGTAGGGCTTACCAAATGTCAAGAAAAATGTATTGACAAGCGCGAAATCCCTATGCTAATGCTCGACCCTTATTGAAGATGCACCTGTCGTGGGGCTGTAGCTCAGCTGGGAGAGCGCTTGAATGGCATTCAAGAGGTCACGAGTTCGATCCTCGTCAGCTCCACCATATAATTAATTGAGGGTTAGCTTGAATCGGTTAACCCTTTTTTAATGTTACGGCTATTTGTAACTTCTTTACGCATTGAAAATCCCTCCCGGCCTCTCTTTTATTATTATATAATGAAGGAGTGGATGGTTTTCCCCTTTGACAAAGGAGACTCGATTGTATGTCTGATATGAAACCTGACAGGTGGATGTCATTGGTGGCTTTAGCCACTGCTGCCATGGCGGTCTTTGCCGCAGTAACGACGCTGTACATAGGCAAGTATTCCTCCCGGGCAATTCTCAATCAAGGCCAGGAGACGAGCCAGTGGGCCTATTATCAGGCGAAGAGCATCAAGTCATATGTTTACGAGATTCAGAAGCAGAAACTGGAATTAGAGACGATGGCAGACGCAAAGAGACCGAAAGACGTCATGGATAGATACTCGCAGCTCATAAAAAATTATGATAAGCAGATCGAGCGATACGATACGGAGAAGGCGGAGATCAAGGCTACTGCCGATGCCCTGGCAAAATCGAAGGAAGACGCCCAGGCACGGGCGGGAAATTTCTGGTACGGACTTATCTTTCTGCAGATATCCATCATGCTCGCTTCCATCTCCGCCCTGACGAAGAAGCCCCTCTTCTATCTCGGCATTGCAACGGTCAGCGGGTGGATTTTTTTCTTTCTTGACGCGATTTTCTTATTTTACTGAATATCAGGAACTCAGCGATGAAGGAATTTGATGCGGACACTCTGGCGCAATTCAACGGACAGGACGGAAGACCTGTCTATATTGCATACCAGGGAAGGGTCTTCGATGTAAGCGGGAGCAAATTGTGGGCGACCGGCCTGCACATGAAACGCCACCATGCAGCCCGTGATCTCAGCGCCGATATTGAGGCGGCTCCTCACGGTGAGGAGGTCTTTGATAGATACCCGCACGTGGGGATTTTGAGGGAGAAGACGGAGCCCGTGAGAGCTATGCCGGCGATGCTCTCGTCCCTTATCAGTCGGTTTCCTTTTCTTGAAAGACACCCTCACCCTATGACGGTACACTTTCCCATTGTCTTCTTTTTATCTGTTGCCCTTTTTAATATTCTATATCTCTCTTACGGCATAGAATCGTTTAAGAGCACGGCTTTGCACTGTCTGATCGCCGGGCTGTTATCTATGCCGGTCGCCATGTTGACGGGTCTCTTTACCTGGTGGCTGAATTACCTTGCGCGACCGCTGAGAGCTGTAACGCTAAAGATAATACTATCATGTATTCTTCTCACTGGCGCAACCGGCGCCCTTCTCTGGAAAATATTCGAGCCCGGCATACTGGAGTCCCAGGGGATTGCAAGGATCATTTACTTGATACTCATCCTGTCCTTCGTGCCGCTTGTATCCGGCATAGGACGGCTCGGAGCGACTTTGACCTTTCCCATTGAAAGGAAATAACGCCTGCCTCATCTTAGTCATTCACGGACACACTGAATTAATCTCCGCCATGATTTCTTGCATTTAACAGACAGAAATTCTTACAAAATATTTTCGTTTGACTTGTAGAGTAAATTCTTTTAAAAAACAGCAGATTCAAACCCGCTATAGCATCATACTTATGTGTGCTATATGCCGTCTTTAATAAGGAGGATAAAATGAAACGTCTGTCTATCTTCGTCACGATAATCTTTATCGTCAGTCTTTTTTCAGTAAGTGCATATGCCCAGGAAGTGCTCAAGTTGGGTATTCCTCTCCCTCTTACGGGCACTAATGCGAAATTCGGAGAAATAGAAAAGAAGTCCTATGAGATCGCCATGCAGGAAATAAACGCCAAGGGAGGAGTAAAAGGGAAAAAGATAGTCCTGGAATTTGAGGACTCCCAGGGCAAACCGGAAGTGGCACGTTCAATAGTTGAGAGACTCATCGATGTGAAAAAACAGCCGGTGGTTTTCGGTGAGTACAGTTCTTCCTGTTCGAAAGCGATTTCCGCGGTAGCCGAGGAAAGAAAGGTCCCTTATCTGGTCGTCACCGGTGCAACGGATGATATTACCCAGCAGAAATACAAATACGTGTTCCGCCTGAACCCCACGAACGCATATTATGCAACAGGACTTATGTCGTTCCTTAATACAGTCGTGAAACCAAAGACGATCGCAATTCTTTACGAGAGTTCGGACTTCGGAACCTCCGGCGCCGAGGATATGGTACATCAGGCGAAGAAAGCCGGCATGCAGGTCCTCGTGAAGGAACAGTATGAAAAAGGCGCGGTGGATTTCAGACCGATTTTATCGAAAGTAAAAGCGGCAAAGCCTGATGTCATTTACATGGTGTCGTATGTTATGGATGCGGCGCTTCTCATGAGACAGATAAGAGAATTGCGGATCGACTCAAAGCTTTACGCGGGCGGCGCTGCCGGATTCGCCATCCCGGAATTTATACAGAATGCAAAAGAAGCTTCAGAGCTTGTCATGACAGCCACCCTCTGGAGTCCCCAGATAGCGTATCCCGGGGCGAGGGAGTTTGCAGAAAAGTACAAGAAACTCTACAAGGATTACCCCTCCTATCATGGTGCAGAGGCGTATTCAGCCCTTTATGTTATAAAGGATGCCCTTACCCGGGCAAAATCCTGGAAGCCGGATGACATCCGCACGGCCATGAGATCGACAAATATGATGACGGCCTTCGGCCCCGTAAAATTTCAGGATAAAGAGGGCTATACGAACCAGAACTTCATGGACACCCTCGTGATGCAGGTCATCAAAGGTAAACACGAAACCATCTGGCCGCAGAAATATGCCAGCGCTCAATATGTGTACCCTATCCCGAAATGGAGAGAGCGAAGGTAGCAGAAGGGGGATGAATGGAGCAGCTTGAACTCTTTTTACAGACCCTGATAGCGGGGTTCATGTTAGGGGGCCTTTATGCGCTGATTGGCCTCGGTATGGCGCTTGTCATGGGCGTCATGCGGGTCATCAACCTTGCCCACGGCGATTTCATGATGATAGCCATGTATATCGCCTACTGGCTTTTTACCCTTCTTGATATAGACCCCTATCTCTCCGTGTTTATCGCTGCACCCGCGCTCTTCTTGTTCGGCCTTGCGATTCAGAAGTACCTGTTAACGCCTGTCATGAAGGTGGAATCCATACTGCCGCATAACCTTGTGATACTCACCGTAGGTCTGGCTATGGTATTTTCCAACCTTGCGACGGTATTCTTCACGGGAGACTACCGGTCCACACCGGTAAGCTATGCCTCAAATGCGTGGTATCTGACGGACTACTGGCCGGCTTCTCCCATAGAACTTTCCCTCTCCATGCCGTGGACATTATCGTTTATCCTCGCCGTGGTTATCACTATTGGCCTGTGGATATTTCTCACCAAGACGGACATGGGAAAATCTATCAGGGCAACATCGCAGGACGTCGATGCGGCGCTCCTCATGGGCGTCAATGTGAACCGGGTCAGGATGATGACATTCGGTATTGGAATGATCCTCGTTGCCGCTGCCGGCTGTCTTTTCATCCCCATATATTATCTCTACCCTGCTCTCGGGAGACAATTCACCAATGTCGGGTTTGTTATTACGGTCATCGGCGGCATGGGATCAACAAACGGCGCCGTAATCGGAGGGTTGATCCTCGGCATTTTTGAGTCCATGACGGCCACCTATATCGGGATGGGATGGGCGCCTGCGGGAAGATTCGCAATCTTCGTGGCAGCCCTTGTATTCCTGCCCGGAGGGATTGCATCGATTATCAGGAAAAGGAGGTTAGGAAAATGAAAAAATACCTGCCTCACATAATCTTTGCCGGCCTTTGCGCCGTCCCGCTCATGGATCTCAGTTCATATGTCATGCACATACTCATCCTCGTCCTCATGTGGTCCGTAATCGGTATGGCATGGAACATTCTCGGTGGATATACAGGCCAGGTTTCCTTTGGACATGCCGCCTTCTTCGGCTTTGGCGCATACACAGCGGGCATCCTCTATTACCATTTAGAAATATCGGCCTGGTGGGGCATACCGGCATGCGTCGTCATACTCACGGCGCTCTCCCTGGTTGTCGGATATATCTGTCTGCGGCTCAGGGGCGCCTACTTTGCACTTGCCACCCTTGCCCTCGGTGAAATATGCAGGGTAACCACAGAAAACCTTGTCGATTTCACCCAGGGGAACATGGGAATAATGATAAGGGAAAGGACATGGATTGACAAGACCTGGTACTTCTACATCATACTCTTCATTGCCGCGGGAACATTTCTCCTCATCAAGATAGTCATGGAATCCAAGCTCGGATATTATTTCGTGGCCATCAGGGAGGACCAGGATGCAGCGGAGTCCCTCGGAATAGACACGACCTTTTATAAGACAATCTCCCTTTGCCTAAGCGGTGTCCTCACCGGAATCGCCGGCGCTTTTTTCATGAACTACATGGGATATATTGATCCCGGTGTCGTATTTCCCCTCTACGATATTTCCATAACAACAGTGATGGTCGTTATGGTGGGCGGCGCTGCCACATACTGGGGCCCCGTTGTAGGCGCCGTCATCATGGTCTTCCTGGCGGAAGAAATACGCTCTCTCCCGTATATAGGGGCCGCACACATGACTATCTTTGGCGTCATCCTCATACTGATTATCCTGTTTGTGCCAAATGGTATTGTCGGTGATTTCCGTAAATTGCTCAGGCCCTTCAAGCGCAAAAAGGAGGCGTCATCATGAGTCTCATTGAGGTGAAAGATGTTACCATGCGATTTGGCGGACTTGCCGCCGTCGCGGACGTTTCCTTTGTACTGAACAAAGGTGAGATACTTGGCCTCATCGGCCCGAACGGCGCGGGAAAAACAACCCTGTTTAATGTGATCAACGGATTTTACCGCCCCACGAAAGGCGATGTATTCTTGAATGGCAAGAGGGTTACAAACCTAAGACCTCATGTACTTTGCAAGCTGGGTGTGGCAAGGACATTTCAGGTGGTAAGACCGCTGCAGAGGATGTCCACCCTCGACAATGTCGTGGCTTCGGCATTCATACGGACCAAGAGCAAGGCAGAGGCAGAGAAGCTGTCCCTCGAAGTGTTGCAGTTTACCGGCCTTTCCGACGATATCAATGTCCTCTCCAAGGGACTCCCCCTCGGCAAAAGAAAAAGGCTCGAGATTGCGCGCGCCCTTGCCACACAGCCGGAGATTATTCTGCTCGACGAAGCTTTTGCCGGACTCAACCCGACAGAGATTAACGAGCAGATCGAGATTGTGCAAAAGATAAGAACGGAAAGGGGAATAACCATCCTCATTATCGAACATCATATGAAGGTGATCATGGCTGTCTCCGACAGAATTGTCGTACTTAACTACGGTGAGAAAATAGCGGAAGGCACGCCTTCGGAAATTGGCCACAATCCTGTTGTGATTGAAGCATACTTAGGAGAGGAACAAAGTGCTTGAGATCAAGAACATTGACGTTTATTATGGCGACGTCCAGGTGATCTGGGACATTTCCTTTAATATAAAACAGGGAGAGATAGTAGCCCTCATCGGGGCCAACGGGGCGGGAAAGTCAACGACCCTGAAAACCATATCGGGCATTCTAAGACCCAAGAAAGGTGAGATTCATTTCAATGATATACCGATTCATAAGGTGGAGCCTTACAGGCTAATTGAAATAGGTCTGGTCCATGTGCCCGAGGCAAGAAGGCTCTTTGTGGAAATGTCCGTCGAGGAGAATCTCGACATGGGTTCTTTAAAAGGAGAGGCAAAAAAGGAGCGTGAAGTAACCAAAGAATTGGTGTTCGACCTCTTTCCAAGGCTTCTCGAAAGAAGGAGACAGCTCGCAGGAACCTTAAGCGGGGGCGAGCAGCAGATGCTTGCGATCGGAAGGGGACTCATGGCAAAGCCAAAACTGCAGATGTTCGATGAACCTTCCCTCGGCCTTTCTCCCATCCTTGTGAAGGACATATTCAACGTCATAAAGAGAATAAAAGAAGAAGGAACAACGGTACTGATCGTAGAACAGAACGTAAAACAGACGCTCGCCATTGCCGACAGGGCCTATGTTCTGGAAAACGGAAAGATAGCCCTTCAGGGGACGGGTGCAGAGTTGCTCAACAACGAACACGTCCGCACGGCCTACCTTGGCGTTTAGTAGAGTCGCAGTCGCATTGACCTCCATTGATTTGATCAATCCCATTGAGTTGAGAACTTCCTTCATTGCGCCATCCAACAAAAGTGAATGATTGCTC
This sequence comes from Syntrophales bacterium, assembly GCA_049512055.1. Classification (GTDB taxonomy): domain Bacteria; phylum Desulfobacterota; class Syntrophia; order Syntrophales; family UBA2185; genus Fen-1135. Next base: position 6,558 of record JBEKXK010000076.1, read on the forward strand.
ATCTCATCAAATATTCGACAATAATTGATATGCATGATTTCAAGCGCGAATAATTTATCGGCATTTTCTCAATAATTATGATATGCACGCAGCGAAGAAATGGCCGAAAGCGATTGCGCCGATGGCGACAGAAGCGGCGGCGAGATAATTCAGGGAGAACATATGGCAAAAAAAGATAGGAAAAAACAGGCGTCAGTTCCGTATGAGTTTATTCAAGAAGTAAATAAAATGAGCAAAGATGAGGTCGTCAAACGCTTCATCCAGGAAGAGAATGATCTTAAAGCCATGAAAAAGGTCAAGAGGGAGGACGAACAGATCGCTGAGCTCGCTTCGCAGATCAAATATAAAGAGGAGAACATAAGAGACAAGATAGACGCCCTCAAAGAGAAGATGAAAGCGATCAGGGAAGAAGACGAAGAGTTTGTGGAGCTCAAGGAAAACAAGAAAGCCCTTGAAGGCGGTTACCGCGATGAAATGAAGCAGCGCCGGGCATATCGTGATTACCTATACGAGACAATGCAAAAGATTTATCAGGAATGATATTTCTTGTCAGACACCGCATCCTCCTGGGATATACATGATATGAACCTGTCAGACATCCGTTTTCCCCGAGAGTTGGAAGCCGATGGCAATGCCGAGACCATCCGTCAGGCGCTGATGGCCCGCACTGTAAAGCTCTGGCCCGACGGTCACCTTGATGTTTCCATGATCACGATGAGTGACCCGTTGAAAAAAGCGTTGCAGAAGGCCAGGCTCAGGGGACAGATTCGCTGCGGATTCGAAGCGATCTTTGACAAGCTGGAAAGCGAAAGAAAAGGAATTGCGAATGTCCGGGAGCGCCAAGGCGCCCCCTATGGAGATCGCGTTTCCAGGCTGCTATTGTTTTCCAACGATGGGGCGGAGCGTCTTTACCGACACATTGAACAACTGCTGCAGGCGCACGCCCCCAGGTTGCTCGGGTGTCTCCTGGATATCGATGGCATTGCCCTAGGCAATATAATTGCCGGCAAAGACAGGAAGATCAAAATCGTGATGGCGGAACACAAGGAAGCCGTTTCCGAAATATTGCGCGCCATTATTGCCAGCCATGATATGCTTTTTCTTTAGTGTCCGTATGAATGATAAGTTAAGACGTGCTTCATCGAACTCGTTAGTTGACGGCTTTTGAAAACTATGCAAGATTACAACCGTTAATCGTTGAATTTCGAGAGGAACCGATCCGTTTGACGCAAGAAAATTAAATAAGGGGGGACGTCATGGCCGATCCAATGAAGGTTGTCTTAAAGGTTACGTCTGTAAAAGGAACCTGTGCAGCAGGCCACAAAGTAGGGGAGGAATTTGATTTAAGTGAAGACTTTGTCCTGGGATATTCAGGCAACGGCAAGGCTCTTTGCCCTTCTGCATTTTATGCCGCTTTCCCGAACTGGCGTGTTCTCCGTTTTGGCGGGGAACTACCTTGGGAAGAAGATAAGGATACGGCCCACGTGGCCTGCCCTGACCCCTTGAACCCCCTGATCATGGAATTGAGAAGGATCAAAAAGTAAAAGGTTTCTACTGTGGTAATTGTTCGTACATATGCCTTCCTCAATACTCGATAGGAAACATCAAAGACAAGATATGCCAAACTGTAGACTGGCTTAATGGCCCAGATTGCTGAATGCGAACGGAAACATGTTACTCCTTGACAGCTTATTCCCCGTGCATGCAACCTGCAGCTGCCTTCCTGAAAGTCTTATACATCCTGCTTCTCTCTTCATAGTAGATTTCTAATGCAAATGGTGATATTCAAGAAACAAATATTTAATATTATAGATCAAAATTCATAAACCCTTTAACATTTCGTGAGGGTAATATGGCTGATTACTGAAACCCCGTGACTCAAAAGAGAGCGGGGTTTTGTTTATTAAGGAGTATACGTTATGAATAAGAAATCAATATTGGATGAGGATAGGAAGATAAAAAAATATCAAGGATATGCAATTGGATGTTTCTTTATAATTTCTAGTCTTCTTTTTAATGCCACTGTTGCGCTGGGTCAGGGGCAACAGACTTTAGAGAGTACAATGCAAGAGATAGCGAAGGACTTGGCCACTCTCCAACAAGAAGTTGAGCATGCTTCTCGAACCGAGACGGGCCCGTCTTGGGAGACGACCTTTCCCGCGTCCGCGAAGGTTTATGACGACGGCCGCTTTATTCCAGTTGCTTACAGGCTCCGCACCACTGCCAAGTTGGCATTTATTCGAGAAGGCGCTGATGATAAGGCATTGGTGTTGGAAAAAGCTCCGCGAGGTACCTCTTTTGACGTTATTGATAAGACTGGTCCGTGGTATGCGGTTGCTCTTGATAAGCCCATAAATGGTTTATCAAGCGGTTGGATAAAGGCGACCTATGCGGCTCCTGAACTAAAATTGATATTACGCAGAAAGGAAGATAATGAGACTAAGCAAAAATCCGTGAGCGAACGGTTATCTGACGTATATGAGAAGATGACAGAATCTCTGAAAACCCTTCAGGATAAATATAAAAACAATCCGTTTGTGAAGGTAACCGGGTTTACAGTTAATCTCGCAATCCCACCGACATTAAGTGTCTCATTTCAATTTAAATGAGAGAAGAAGGCAAATTGAAGGATAGATTTCCATGAATCTTCTTTATCATTACTCAAAATGGGGGAGGCGAATTGATAGAAGGCGTTCCGGTTTGAATAGTTAGCTTATAACAGCCGTCGGTCTTATTCGCCAACGCAATATTGCAGGTTTCTATTGGCTATCGTTAGTACTGCAAGGCATAGAGATTCGTTGATAAGTAGGTGTTGCCAATAACCGGCGTATTTCATTTTTTCCTTGATCACTCTACACATTACCGAATGAAAGCTGCTACACAATCGTACCAGCCGCAAATCTCGACTTCAATAAATAAGGGGTAATCTCTCGGTACAGTCAAGGGCGCTGATAAGCATTGTAATAGTCCAGGCCGGACTTAATCTGACGCTGCCAGTTAAGTGCAGTTCAAGTGGTGAGACTTCTTCTTAGTTTCGGTCTTCCAATTCATGCGAGCTTTTTCCTGACTACCTCGGCAATTCTCTCGCAGTGTTTCACTGTTTCCTCTTTCGTAGGACCCTCAACCATGACGCGGCACATATTCTGCGTCCCCGAATAACGAACCAGAACCCGGCCCCTGTTCCCCAGAACGTCCTCTGCGACTTTAATCGCTTTGGTAATCTCCGGCACTGTTGACAGATCAGGCCTTGTCTTGACGTCTATATTGATCAGGACCTGGGGAAATACCGTCATGATCTTGGCGAGAAGGCTCTGATTATGCATGTGGAAAACCGGCCATAATTGTGTTAATGTGGTGCATAAGAAAAAGAGAGGTGCAAGATGAGACAATTTACTCTCGAATACTGGAAGGATGACGACTGGTATGTCGGCAGACTCAAGGAGGTGCCGGGTGTCTTCAGCCAGGGCGAAACATTGGAGGAACTTGAAGAAAACGTCAAAGACGCCTACCGGTTGATGATGGAAGACGATACGGCGATTCTTCCCCATATGCATGCGGTCTATCAAAAAGAAATCGGTGTGGATATTTGAAGCGGATTGACTTCATCCGCGAACTGGTGAGAGCCGGCTGCCATCTGAAACGGCATGGTGGAAGGCACGACATCTACATGAATCCCAAAAATGGGAGAAGATCCCCCGTTCCACGTCACGCTGAGATCAAGGAAAGTCTTTGCGATCTTATTAGAAACCAACTCGGCATCAGCAATAAATAGTATAACGCTGTGTTCTATTCGGTCTCGATTCTCTGCTTCAGGTGAGCTTTGTCCTTACTGCGTCGGCAATTCTCTCGCAGTGTTTTACTGTTTCCTCTTTGGTAGGGCCTTCTACCATGACGCGGCACATATTCTGTGTGCCCGAATAACGAACCAGAACCCGGCCCTTGTTCCCCAGAGCGTCCTCTGCGACTTTAATCGCTTTGGTAATCTCCGGCACTGTTGACAGATCAGGCCTTGTCTTGACGTCTATATTGATCAGCACCTGGGGAAATACGGGCATGACCTTCGCGAGTTCGGAGAGAGGTTTCCCTTCCCTCTTCATCGCGGTCAGCACCTGTAGCGCCGTGATAATGCCGTCTCCTGTTGTATGGTGCGGAAGAAAGATCAGATGGCCCGAGTCCTCGCCGCCTATTGCCGCACCTCTGGCACGCATTTCTTCCAACACGTTCCTGTCCCCCACATTAGTCATTACGGAATCTATACCCATCTCTTCGAGGGCAATGCCCAGGCCGATGTTGCTCATCACCGTGCGCACGACCAGATTATTCGTGAGGGTCCCTTCCTTTTTCATCATCTTAGCGCAGATGGCAAGGATCTGATCCCCTGTTAATACCGCGCCTCTCTCATCGACGGCGATGAGACGGTCGCCGTCGCCGTCGAATGCAAATCCGACATCTGCTTTTCTCTTCACGACTTCGTGGGCGAGTTTCTCCGGGTGCTGGGACCCGCAGTTGACGTTAATGTTTACCCCGTCAGGATGATCAAACAGGGTTGTCACCTGAGCCCCCAGCTCAAAAAAAGTCTCCGGCGCTATTCTATAGGTCGCCCCGTTAGCACAATCGAGGACTATTCTCGTTCCCTCTAAGGTATATTCCTTCGGAAAAGTATGTTTTAAAAAAACTATGTATCTCCCCCTCGCGTCATCCAGTCGATTCACCTTGCCCAGATCCCCAGGTGCGGGGCGCTCTTTATGTTTGTCGTTTGCGAAAATAAAATCTTCTATGGCAAGCTCTTTTTCGTCGGGAAGTTTGAAACCTTCCGAAGAGAATATCTTGATGCCGTTATCCTGAAGGGGATTGTGCGATGCGGATATGACGATACCGGCGTCAGCCCTCATGCTGCTTGTGAGAAAGGCGATGCCCGGCGTCGGCATGACGCCGATCATAATGGCATTCACCCCCATGGAGCAGATCCCCGACACAAGGGCGCTCTCAAACATATACCCGGAGATACGGGTATCTTTTCCGACAATGACCTTGGCCACATGACCTTTCTTCTTGAACAGATGGGCCGTAGCGCGGCCGATGTTCAAGGCCATTTCAGCCGTCATGGGATATTCATTGGCGATGCCCCGTATGCCGTCGGTACCGAAAAGCTTTCCCAAAGAAGTCCTCCTTCAGTTTACACGCCGTCACGACCGGCCCCGACACGGGGGCTTTCATGACGGTGTTTTTCTACAACACTCAGAATTATTTTGCAACAGGGATGCCTCTGTGATCTCATATGTGCTGATTGGTGCCGAAGCGCGTCAAGAGAACCGCTCCCATGCCAATGACGATAGCGCATACCTTGATCATCCAGCCAACGTAGGGTATCCATCCGATTAACCACAGGATGATAAGACCCCAGACAGTCTCACGCATCATGCTTTGATCATTCCTCTTTAGAACGGCGAATAATTTTCTTCCGACGAGCTGTGACACTGAAATGAAACCGATCAGGACCGCGCAGAGAACAATGGTCATTTCCAGGGGAATGAGGACGATCCCGATAACCGAAATCGCCAGAAGCACTGCCAATGGGACAATCAACACCAGTCCGCCAAGGCCCCACACGGTAACTTTGAAAGGCTTCTCCTTGATGGCTGCCGAAACCAGACGCACCGGCTTCGGAATCAGAAGCACTGTGACGATGGTAATGATCAGGAGGCCGAGAAAAATGGACATGGAGATAATGGCAAATATCCACGACCATCCCTCCCATTCTTCGCTCAGGGCGTTCGTGACGGCTTGAGAGATATCATTGGAATTGATCTCCGTCACGCTTCCATGGATTTCTGCGCCCCTTCCCCTGACAATGATCCCTCCGAGGCAAAAGACATTCCCGCCGACGACGGCCGTATTTGCAAGGACTACAGACCCTCCAATCGCCGTCACGTAATTTTCAACGGTTCCCTCCACGGTAACCTGTCCGCCCACAACCAGGACATTATGAACCTTCGTGCCTTCCTCGACTGTGAGATCGCTGCCGATCTTCACGACGCTGGGACTGTCTGCTCCGGCTGTTGCCGCCGAACAGAAGATGATAATGAGAATCAGAAAGAGTACCGTCTTCTTTTTCATGTCTTTTCCTTATATGTCTGCTAACGCTATTTTTCTATGCCGTTCCTATTGTGATAATCGTCTGCGGCTGCGAAAATATTCAATGACCACAGGAAGTACAGATACTACGATAATAGCAAAGATGACAAGAGTGAAATTACGCCGGACGGCGGGAAGATTGCCGAAATAATAGCCGCCGAGAATGAACAACGCAACCCAGGCAACGCTTCCGGCAATATTGTACGTGATGAAACGCAGATATGACATCTTCCCGATGCCTGCGACGAAAGGCGCAAATGTACGGATAATCGGGATGAATCTCGCGATGACTATCGTTTTCCCTCCGTGCCTTTCATAAAAATCGTGGGTACGGTTAAGATATTCCTTGTTCAGAAAACGAGCGTTGTCCTTGTGAAAAACTTTCGGACCAACAAATTTTCCTACGGCATAGTTCACCGTATTGCCTGCTACGGCGGCGATTGCAAGGAGGACCAGCAGCCATTCGATATGAAGCAATCCCAGGGCGGCAAAGGTGCCGAGCCCGAACAGAAGAGAATCTCCCGGCAAAAAGGGTGTAACGACAAGGCCGGTTTCACAAAATATGACGAGGAAGAAAATGAAATAGGTCCAACCGCCAAAGAACTGAATGATGGAAGCGAGATGCCGGTCAAGGTGAATAAAAAAATCTGCAAAATTGATAATCAGTTCCATTTTCTATATCCAAAAAATTTATGATCGCTGCGCGCAAGATGTCTATTTGATTAGTATAAGAAAGGGTTTGCTGTGTCAACAACAAAGAAGATTCATGTATGAGCGGGTGCTCACATCTTTTTGTGCGGCCCATTTTTTAATTGATATTTGCTCCGTTCATGTAATACACTTTTCCAAAGAGGAAAACTGTTATTCTCGTATAGATGCCCAGGAAATGCACGAACTGTCTGTAACAGAAAGTATCCTTAAAATCGTTCTTAAGCACGCCCAGGAGAATGGAGCCGAGAAGGTTCTCACTATCGGACTCAAGATAGGCGAGCTCAGTGAACTTGTCGGTGAGTGCATCCAGCACTATTTTGACTATCTGAGTAAAGGTACTATCGCGGAAGGTGCGGTTCTCGAGATTGAAAGAGCGCCCATAATATTTGAGTGCACGGAATGCAAGAATACCTTCCAGGTTTCTTTGAGTGAAACGAGAGATTTCACGTGCCCGGAATGTCATGGGGCAAAGGTCACGCTGGTTTCCGGCCGTGAATTTTATATTAAGGATATAACGATCTCATAATAAGGAGTGATATGATGGCAGATATACGCCTGATTGAAATCAAGGAAGACATCCTTTCCGATAACAAAGACCTTGCCGATGAGATCCGAGATACTCTCAAGAGGCATAAAGTTTTCATGCTGAATCTGATGGCTTCACCTGGAGGCGGAAAGACCAGCCTCATCATAAACACGATCCGCAGGATGAAAGGCGCTTTCAGAATCGCCGTGATTGAGGGCGACATAGATTCCGTGGTCGATGCGGAGAAGGTCGTCAAAGAAGAAATCCCGGCAGTTCAGCTGAAGACGGGGGGATTCTGTCATCTCGACGCCTCCATGATCAAGTTGGCCATCAACGAATTGAACCTCGCCGGTCTCGATCTTGTCATCATTGAGAATATCGGAAATCTCGTCTGCCCCGCTGAATTTGATACGGGTGCCCATAAGCAAGCGATGATCCTCAGTGTTCCTGAGGGCGATGACAAACCTCTCAAGTATCCCCTGATGTTCAGCGTATGCGATGTCCTGGTAATCAACAAGATAGATTATCTCGCTGTTGCCGATTTTGACATGGCTGCCGCTAAGGAGCGGGTCGTCAAACTAAATCCCGGAATCAACATCATCGAGGTCTCCTGCAAAACGGGACAGGGCATAGAAGAGTGGACACGCTGGTTGGAAAAAGAAATAAAAAGTTATCGGAATGCCATTGCTCTTTGATGACAACGCTGTTATATGGACACATGTCTTTGAAGCAAGTTGTCAAACATACGCGGAGCTTGCTCCGTACACGGCGGAGAAGGCCTGCACCAGGCATTCTCCGCGATTTCTCCCATTCGCCGCTTCCAGAACCTCTTGATAGTTCGTGCGCGAATTTTATTTCACCGTTTTTCATATTCCGCCTTGTTCTTTTCCTGTGAACTTCACGTCCGTTAAAAAAAATAACAAAATTATAAAAAAATCCTTGAAAAATTCGGTAAATTTTCTTATGAAGATACTAACATACAATATAGAAACGAGGCGAAATTAAAAGGCAGCCCAACAGGTAACACTGCAAGACTCCGTACTACAGACTTTCCGACGTCCGTGGAACTGTTAGGGCAGGGAACAATTGCACTATCGATTTCCGGGAGCAAAAGCCATATCCCGTTTTAGACGGGCACTGGGTTTGACTTCTAAAGATATGAAGTATCATTTGCTGCTCCACGTGAACCTTTAAAGAGGAGGTAGTGCATTATGCCTTTAGCCAGAGGTCGCACCGATCTACCGGTCCTATTGCTTCACAATATCGATCAGGCATGGGATCCCGCCGATATAGATATCACACTCCAGGAAGTCGCGAATCTTGAGTCAGCCTTGGAAGAGTACGGGCATCCTGTCACCAATGTGCCTCTCTTCAATCATGATCTCAGTTCATGCTTGAGCGCCTACGACCCTGACCTGCATATCGTCTTCAACTGGTGCGAGGAGATTCCCGGCGTAGCGAACAGTGAAGCGCTTGCTGCGGAAACGCTCGAGGACTTGGATTTCACATACACGGGCGCAACGCCCGAAGTGCTGCGTTTCTGTTGGGATAAAGAGATGGTCAAGCGGCTGTTGGAAAGAGCCGGTGTACCGACGCCGCGCTGGCGCATTTATGATTCCCTGAAGATCGATGATTGGGGCTGTTTTCCGGCGATTGTGAAGCCGTCGAGGGAACACTGCAGTCATGGGGTTACTACGGATGCCGTCGTTACGTCTCCTCATAAACTGAAAGAGCGGATTGCTTATATCCTCGACGCATTCCGTCAACCCGCTCTCGTTGAGGACTTCATCGACGGCCGCGAATTTCACGTTTCCCTCTGGGGCAACGGCAGTGTCCGGATGCTGCCTCCGGCCGAAATGGACTTCGCCCTCTTCGACGACGTGCGCGATCGTCTCTGCACCTACGATTCCAAATTCATGCCCGGCTCATCCCACTATGTGAAGATTGGCCTGCAATTGCCTGCGCCCCTCAACGAGGCCGAGTATGAAAGGTTAAAGAAGACCAGTATTCTGGCATACAAGACCAGCGGCTGCCGCGACTATGCCCGACTTGACATCAGACTTAGGGACGGTATTTTTTATGTCCTTGATGTTAATCCCAATTCCGATATCAGCACCGAAGCCAGTATGGCGTGCGCTGCTGAATGTGCCGGCTACTCACATGGGGAGATGATCAGCCACATCGTGAACCTTGCCGCCAAGCGTCATCCTATCTTCAGAAAACGCCCTGCAAGAGCGGCAGCATTATCGCAATCTTTTCAATATGCGTAGCTTTCCCTTCCTGCTTTAATTACCAGTCCCCACATAAGATGCATCTTCTTCATCCCTGGTCCAATCTGCCGTAAGACCGCTCTCATCGTTTGCAATCCAATTTCAGGCCGCCTTCGCACATTCCGTTTATCCCCCGCGGATTTTATCCAGTCCTGTCTTCCACAGGGCGGGCTTTTTTCTTGACATGCAAAATACTTGTTCCTATACTCGGTTTGCCGACAAAGTCACCGTTGCCGACTAATATGCTGAATTTGTGCACAAAATTCGGGAAGACGTATTGACAGAAAGAGCAGGATGTTCTTGGAGAGCACTTAGCGTTTCCTTCTGCCGGTCACTCTTTGTCTTTGTGTGAACTTGTTTTTTAATCACCCCTAACCTCTTCTAATATAGGAGGCGGGGGAGGGAAATGAATGGGGAAAAAAGTGGCAGACATAATGCAGCCTGATGCCCGCTATTCCCAAGTATTCAATACCGGGCTCTGGAAAGATATCCAGGATAGAATCTCCAGGGCTTTAGGCGTCAGTATAAAGGTAGTGAGCGAAGACGGATCAATCAATATCCCGGAAAGCAACTTTTCCCCCGTATGCGATCTTCTGAAAACCTCCGAAAAAGCCACCGCCGTATGCACGGATTTCAAAGTTAAGAAAATAGATGAAGAAACCGGCACCGTCAAGTGCGATACATGTGGCTTCTCGCACCTCTGCGTCTCGTCTGATTGCTTTGGCAAGAAGCTATTTGTCATGATCGGATTATGCGCAGACCCTTCATGGGGCAAAGCCGGACTGAAGAAAATAAGCCGCGATTACGGGATCGACTACGTGATGCTTAAGGCTGCATATGAGAAATCGACGTTTCTTGCGCCGGGCAGGTTAAAAGAACTGGCTGACTTAATCCTGCACCTCTTTAACGTGACAGTCGAGCTTTCCATACAGGAGTACATGACTGAGAAGGTAAACAGGGAAAAGGAAG
>JBEKXK010000077.1:0-17001 GCA_049512055.1 Syntrophales bacterium
GGCTTAAGATAATAGTACTCGGTCGGGGAAGAAACCAGTTCAGTTAAATTTACGGTTTGAAAAAACCAGAGCCGATCGGGAAACTGCCTCTCTGCAAAAGGGCTTTTCCTACAGGCTCGTTATTTCCCCGGTTTTCTTGTAGAGCTTGCCGTTGAATTGCCAAATGCTTTGACGGGACCAGCCGGCACTCTCAGCTGATATAGTAAGATCATATAGCCCCTTGTGTTTTGCTTTGCCGATTGTTACAGAATAGCCCCCGTCCGAAAGAACTATCGCGAAGGAATCTCCAGCATGACGGAGCACCCAGACCGGTCCAAGGGCAGCATCCCAGCCACTTGCATCCTGCGTCGTGACGATCAAGTCTGTGGCTTGTCCATCTCCGTCAAGGTCGACGGCTTTGCCGACAAACTCGCATTTCTGCAGGTCATCGTCTTTCACTTCGGCGTGACGAATTATAACCTCGGCATTGTGAGGAACTGCGGACAGGTCATCGTCTTCAATGGTAAAGTTCTGGACTGGCCAAAAAGTCGATGCGACCATTAACAGACCCAAAACGAGCAAATTCAGTTTCATGTTTTTCTCATTTCGCTATATTCACAAATACACTGAGTTTTTGATTTACGAGCAAATACGAATTTCAAAATACTATGTTTTTATAAAATTACAAGTATTTTCATGATATGCGTCGTTATCGTTGCACGCGTGGTTAATCTTGACGGGTTCGATAGAGTCCTCTCTCAGGGCAGAAAAACTCCCTTGCCATAGACGGCGGAGCGGTGTATTTACCGGTGTCACTTGAGATTGTTGAAAAAACTTCGCATCGACGAAACGCAGGGAGACTTGTCTTATATGAAAAAAGATAAAATAGCTGTTGTTTTTCCCGGCCAGGGGGCGCAGCGCCCCGGAATGGGAAAGGATTTCTATGATAATGTTCCTGTCAGCCGTGAGATTTACAACGAGGCGTCCCAAGCGGCAGGATGGGACATTGCCGCCATGTGTTTTGGCGACGATGAACGCCTCGACCTGACGGAATTTACCCAACCATGCATTCTTACTACGGAAATTTCCATTTTTCGCGGCCTGGAGACCCTTTTGGGATTCTCCCCGACCCTCTTTGGCGGTCACAGCCTCGGCGAATTTACCGCGTTGGTTGCCGCTGGCGCCCTTCCACTTTCCGAGGCTGTGCGCATAGTCCGGATCCGCGGTCGCCTGATGCAGGAGGCCGTGCCGGTCGGTCGCGGGGCCATGGCTGCAGTGATCTCCGATAATGTTGACACAGAGGTGGTCCGTCAGGCATTGAAAAACCTCCCCATTGACATCGCAAATATCAATTCGGCCAATCAGATAGTGATCAGTGGCGACGCCAGGGCAATGCCGGAAGCAGAAGTAAGGCTGCAGGAGGCGCTCGCTAAAAACATACCCTTTCGCTTTATCCCACTTAATGTGAGCGCACCTTTTCATAGCCGTCTTATGAGTACAATTGTCGAGCCCTTTGAGGAAATACTGCGGGCCGTTGGAAAGGGAATAGTTCAAGATAAGTCCATGACAGTGACCTCAAATTTCAGGGGGATATTTCATTCGGGCCTGTACGAGGATCTTATTTACAATCTGGTCTCACAGTTGAATCATCCTGTCCTTTGGGTGGACAATATGAGGGCCCTTGCGTCGCAGGCGGCGGCGGTCTATGAGGTGGGCCCCGGCCGGCCCCTCCGCGATTTCTTCAAGACTGTAAATATAACCTGCACATCAATTACAACGCTCGCAGCAGCTGAGAAGACATTTAAGAAAAGCGGATGATGTCTGTGAGAAAACCATTCTTAATCGTCATAAGTGCCTCTATTCTTGCATTAGGCGCCATATTTCTCGTTTGCGAAAAGTTTCCTCTTCCCATTGTTTGTACCCCGCCGGGATGTGCGTCTTCGCTCGATACGAGTTTGAACCTTGCCTCCATCGACACATCGGGAACCACCCTTCACAGTATTCGAGTAATCAATGTTTACCCGCACGACCCTGATGCCTTCACACAGGGGCTCGTATTCCATAAGGGGTATATCTACGAAGGGACGGGGCTTTCCGGACAATCGAGCATACGCAAGGTTGAGCTTAAAACAGGCAGGATCTTAAAGAGTCAAGGTCTCCCGGCAGAACACTTCGGCGAGGGCATCACTATCTGCCGGAACAGATTGATCCAGCTGACGTGGCAGTCGCACACCGGCTTTGTCTATGACCTACAATCATTCCGCCTCCTCCAAACATTTTCCTACCCAACCGAAGGTTGGGGCATTACATATGACGGCAATTACCTCATCATGAGTGACGGAACAGCCGTCCTGCGTTTTCTGGATGCACGGACATATAAAAGGGTGAAGCAGATCGAGGTGAGGGACCGGGGTAATATTTTGCCGAACATTAATGAACTCGAGTTTATCAAAGGCGAAATATACGCCAATGTCTGGGGCACGGGCTATATTGTCCGCATCTCACCACGTACAGGGCAGGTCCTTGGCTGGATTGACATCAGGGATTTATACCGATATGTCGGTGCGGGCAGAAACATTGATGTCTTAAACGGCATTGCATATGACGCGAAAGGCGACAGGCTGTTTGTGACGGGAAAATACTGGCCGAATCTCTTTGAGATCAGGTTAGAGGCTCCTAAATAGAAGGCATTCTATAGCAGGGGTGTTGTCCAGCCCTGTTCCCGGTCATCCCGGATTTGGTTTTCCCTCAGGTGCTGTTCAATTTTTTTCCGTGTATTTTCAAATGTTTCGTTATCCATGCTCTTAGGAACATATATGGGGCTATCCCAGCGTATGACCACCGTGCTGAACGGTTTGGGTACGATGAAGCGATCCCAACTATTCAACACCCAGGCCCGGTTAACTGAGATATAGACCGGAACGATGGGAACGCCGGACAGTTGTGCCATCACGATAAGTCCCGGCTTTACAACCCCTCTCGGGCCTCTCGGCCCATCAAGGATATGTACGGCTATTTGATGGTGGACCAGATCCTCCACCATATTCGCGAGGGCTTCCTTGCCGCCCCGGGAGCTTGATCCCCTGATCGGACGAAAGTTAAAGCGGCTGTAAACCTTGGCAATCATTTCGCCGTCGCGGCTCCGGCTGATCATGACGGACGGTTCATATCCTCCGAATCTTCTCGCATAACCCATTACCACTAGGATACGCTGATGCCAGATCGCGGCGATCATCTTGTAGCCGCTTCTCAGGTGTTGCAAACCCATATCTTCATTGACAGCCTTGATCTTGATCAGCAAAAGATATGCACGGACAAGATAGTGTGCAACGGGCATGAGGCCGTATTTCAATGCGAAGCGTGATAGGTGCTTGATCATATCGTCCGTTCTTAAGCTTTCGTTACATAAATAGGGTTCGAAAATATCCAGGGCCGGTATTTGCCAAGAACTCTAAGATAGGCTTCAACCCTATATACTCCGGGCTCGCTGACGCCGCCCGTCAGATCTTGATCGATCTCTTCCCTAATCACGGTTCCGTCTTTGATGATGCGTATCTTTGCAACGGCAGGAAATGTTACTGTAAGGCCAGCCTCATTATTAAGGATGAAATCGTCGCCGAGAGTGGCGCTCCCGCTGTTATCCGTCAGAATAAAAGAGAAGCCCTTGGATTTGCGGAAATACTCTCCGGCAACATACACCCTTCCCTTCTTCAGGGCGGAAAGCAGTGATGTAATATCCTTCGCATGATCTCTGACCAAAGGTCTTTCGGTGATCACATGGGTCCTCATAAATTTGAATGCCTTCGCAAAGGGGAAAACAGATAGATTGAAGCCTAGAACCCGCTTATGGCTGTCATGATTGTCGAGCTCACCTATTCCCACTACTTTGGTGTTCTTGTTCAGCCGATCCCAGCGTTCCAGGGTCACCTTCCTCGGTCCCGTGAGAAAGAAGGCAGGGAAGAGAAAGCTCAGTATCGATCGGGGATATCCCCTCAGGGTGTCTTGCCAGTCTGTCATGAAGTCCCATATCCCCATGCCCGTATAACCGGTAACCTTCCAGTCTAACCAGGGGTAATGTTTCACGTGAAACAATTCCGTTCCCTCATGATCCGGGTGGGCGATGAATCCCATCCCTCCCTTTGTCCGAACCTCATCCACGTAAATCTGGGGATCAAGGCCCGGTTCATCCTTAGGGACAATCACAGGCGCATCAATCTGGAAGGCCAGGTAATGGTTGAAGCGGGGCGCAATTTCCTGACCGACGATGAGGAGAGTATCGCCGTGCCACCCTTCAAATCCTTCTTCCCTCGCCCGCAAGTTGGAGTGGTCCGTAAGCATGACGAAGTCAATGCCGTTGATCCTCGCCGCCTCCAAAATTTCTGATATGGGAGCACGGCCGTCAAACGAGTAAGCTGAGTGGCTATGGATAATGCCCGTATAGTCGTAGAAGATAGGCATAAATACCTGCTATATTCAATAGACCTGCGACTGAAGCGGACAGCCCTCACAGCGGGGATTTCTGGCGCAGAAATATTTCCCCGTGTTAACGAAAAGGGCATGATACTGATTGTACAGGGGGACGCTGCGCGGAAGGTGCGTCATAAAAAGATTCTGAATTCCTTTATACGTTGCATCACTGCGGATTATGTCGTGCCTCTGTAAAACCCTTCTGGTATAGGCATCGACGACAAAAATGGGCTTCTCTCCCGCATAGAGAAGAATGCTGTCGGCGGTTTCCTCCCCGATGCCCTTGACCATAAGCAGCTTGGCTCTCAGGCACCATAGGTCTTCCGCAAACATGTTTTCCAGTTTGCCGCCAAACTCATAGTATAAGAATCGTATAAACGATTTGAGTCTCTGGGTCTTGATATTGTAATACCCCGCCGGTCTAATGAGATCGGCGAGCGCCGAATCGTCTATCTCTAAGATTCGTGCGGGGTGAAGAAGCTTTTTGGATTTCAGCCTAGTTATGGCCTTTTCCACATTTCGCCAGGCTGTGTTCTGGGTCAATATTGCCCCAACTATAACTTCGAAAGGCGAATTACCGGGCCACCAGTTGAGGTCACCGAAGTGGGCGTTCAGCGTTTCGTAGATCTCAAGAAGATAATGACCCCGCTTCATACTGGAATCCGGTACAGTCTTTTACACGAGGGCACTGACTATTTGCGAAGGCTGACAAAAAAAGTCGAGTTACCCCTCCTGATCAAGAGAAGGATGCTTTTCTTTGCACTCTTTTTCGATATCTCCCGCACGTAGTCTTTCATGGAGGAAATCTTCACTTTGTTGACTTCCAGGATGACGTCCTGTGGTTGGATACCTTTTTCATCAGCGGGGCTTCCGTCTTTGACATCGACCACAACTACGCCGCCTGTCCCGGCAATCCCAAGATATTGGGCGATTTCCGGTGTGATATCCTGTACCGTCATGCCGAAGTTTTCCTTCGATTCTCTCGCGGAGGCTACCTCGGGCTGGTCCTTCCGCTCCGTAACAACAATGTGAAAGGTCTTCTCCTCTCCATCCCTCAAGGCTTTGACCTCGATCTTATCCCCAACATGGAAAGAGGCGATAGTGAGCAGCAACTCGTGTGTATCCTTTATCCTCTTGCCGTTCACTTCCGTTATGAGATCTCCCGCTTTCAGTCCGCCCTTATCAGCGGGGTCCCCCTTGAACACCTCGGATATCAGCGCACCGCTATTATCTTTAAGTTTGAGATTCTTGGCTATATCTTCCGTTACGTCCTGGACAGAAATACCCAGCCAGCCGCGGGTCACTTTTCCCTTTGATTTGAGGTCAGGCAGTATGGTTTTGGCCATATTCACAGGTATCGCAAATCCGATACCCTGTCCCTGGGCCACGATAGCTGTATTGATGCCTATTACCTTTCCTTCCATATTAAATAGAGGGCCACCGCTGTTGCCGGGATTGATGGACGCATCAGTCTGAATGAAATTATCATAGGGACCCGCGCCAATCACCCTCCCTTTGGCGCTGACTATGCCGGCAGTAACCGTCTGTTCAAGGCCGAAGGGATTCCCGATGGCTAAAACCCAGTCGCCTACACGCAATTTATCGGAATCCCCTATTTCAGCTACGGGGAGGCTTTCGCTCTGTTTAATCTTTATGAGGGCAAGATCCGTCTTTGCGTCCTTGCCTATCACCTTCGCCTCGTATTCCTTTCCCGTCGAGAGCTTCACCAGTATCTTGTCAGCCTGTTCCACTACGTGATTGTTGGTAAAGATGTAGCCGTCATGACTGATTATGAAACCGGACCCAAGGCTTCTCTGCTTGAATTCCCTTTGGGGTATATCGCCGAAAAATCTTTCGAAGAAATCATCGCCCCAGAAATATCTGTCAAAGGGCGTCCTGAATGGGCCTCCACGACCGCTTCGGACCGTTTTCGTTGTACTTATATTTACGACAGCGGGCTTCAATTTCTCCGCCAAATCAGCAAATGAAAAAGGTGTGCGCGGGCTTTCCGGCGTTGAAACCGCCGACACTGTCTGGACGTTTGATCCGATGGGAACAAACGATGATCTTAATACTTCTATAAGGGAAATGATGAAAAAACCTATCAGAAAAGCAAGCAGAAACATGATAAAGGTTTTTCTGTTCTTATTTTCCATCTCTTACTTATTGACCTCCTTGGGGTTGAAACCCTTCACATTGAAATATTTGAGCGCAATTAGCATATCTATTTGCAAAATACCATTGTTTTTCATTCATGGGTGAGGCAGTCAAATATAGCAGAAGCTGAGATCTAGTCAGCCGTCACCCTTCCTGTCTGCCTCGGACATTTGCTCGTGTAACCTCAACGCCTGCAGCATAAACACCTCAAGTTTCGCCGTGATGACTTGCGGAAAAAGGTTCCCATCGCTCTCAATAGCCAGAAAAGGAAGTTCCGTACCCATCTCCCTCGACAGGATGGCCTCTGACAGACGATTGGGCATACAGCCAAAGGGTCCGATTGCAATAACGCCGCAGTACCGGTGGAGTATCTCGGTTACTGCCGCCCCGATTGTCAACACGGCCTCGCCCGTGAGCTCCGGATTGATCAGATGCCGACTCTCACTTATCAGATGATCGATATCATCCAGCTTATATTTATACAAGCCTGATCGCTCCATGATCTTCTTGAATGTCTTTTCATAGTTTCTCATCCATGCCGATCTCAGCAAGAGGGAAAACCGTTCCCGGAAGTTGGGTGTGGCCGCGGACAAGCCTTTTTCGAAGCACCAGTCAGTGTAATAGACCCATTCGATGACACTGGAGACTTTCGTTGCAAACCCCTGCTCAGCCAGCTTTTCCACAAGGAATTGCCGGGATAAATCGTCATGGCGAACAAAGATCTCCCCCGTGAGCAGAATTGCGGGGGTATCATGCACATGCCTCTTTACAGGTATCTGTCGAAAGTTATCGGCCACGGTCTTGAGGGTTCTTTGAAGGTCTTTAAAATGGGGTGAACGTTCGAAGACGCCAATGAGCTTCTTGGTTTCGTGATTATATATTTCCAGGGCTGAGTCTTTGTCCACAGCGTTTGTAAGGAGAACTGAATAAATATCCTGCATAATATCAGCTACAACCAGACATGACCAAAGTTTCAAGGTAAATTCACTGCCGCCGACTTCCGTGTAACTGTTTTCGGCCTGCAGGGAAAATAAGGCGACGTCCTCAATCCCGTTTCGGGCAATAAGCTGACTGATGAAGGGAGAGTATTGACCGAACCGGCAGGGACCTGAGGCGGTTGGCATAAAATAAACTAATAGCTCTTCAGCTCTATCTCTGTCTTTCAAGTATTTCAAAAGACTGCCCACAGTAAGCAAGAGAGGCAGGCATTCCTTGCAGCTTGTGTTGCCCCTTCCTAGTTTGAGAACTTCGTCATCTGCAGGAGGAAGTACCGATGCGCGTATACCTATCGATCTGAATACAGCGGACGTCGCATCGTTTAGGAATCGCCCCATGGACGGGAAAATGAGATGTATCCGGGGATGATGAAACGGGTAGCCTGTCCCTTTGGAATCGACAAACTCTTGTTTTCTGTGATCAAAATGTGCTGCCCGAGATGAAGAATAATATGGAGCGGAGACATCATTACGGAACTTTTTCAGCTCCCTGTGATTCTCAATGATATCCATAAAAGCCTCGATCCTCGTTTCCAGACCTGCATCGGCTACGTGAGAGTCCAATTCGAGAATCAGGAAAGGCTTTTCCCTCATGATCTGGCGAAAATATCCCACTAGAAAAGAGTCCGGACCGCAGGAGAAATTGGTGATATAGCATCCAAAAAGTTGAGGATGTCTTTCTACGAAATTCGTTCCTTTGAGAATCGACTGCCCTGTTGACCAGTACATGTTATCATCGATGGCCTCTTCATCCAAAGGAAGGAAATCAAATGGGACCACAGGCATGCCCCTGGAAGCGAATTTATGGGGTATCCCCATATTCGCCTCCGGCACAAAGGCATTGTAAGATCTGCCAAAAATAACCACGGCGGACCGGTCAGGATTCTTCTCGAGGTCACGTAAGAATCGCAAACCGGCTTCCCTCATCTCCCTTTGAATGGATTTCTGGGCTGCGATTGCTTCAGTGAATGCCCTGCGAGCCAAATTCTTGCGACAGCCGAGCGTTCCCGCCATAGATACGAAAGCGTTCTCTGCCTTCTCATAACCTGTGGAGAAGTCGATGACCGGCGTTAGTATCTTTCCTTCTTTCTTTAAGTTTCTTAATATTTCCGTGTCTTTAAAGGCGCTTGAGAGATAATAGGGTTCTCCCTGCGACAGGGGACATGTTATGCCTTGTTTGCAACCGTTTTCCGCGTATGCCCCCTTCACCTGGGGCAGAAAAAGATAATCCGGTTTCTTTCGCAAGAGATTTTGAAGGTAGCCATGCGAAATTTCCGCGGGATAGCAAAATGGCGCTCTTTGACGGTCGACACCTTCCTGTTCGGAAACGTCCGAAACTAAGACGCGAAAGCCCATCCGTGAAAAGAAGCGGTAGTATAGGGGATAATAAGAATTTACCAGGAAAGACTTATTAATGCCTACTGTTTTCGAATCTTCCTTGACTCCCAATTCCTCGGGTTGAGGAACGTACTTTTGAAAAACAAGATCCTCATGCATCTTAACAAGATTCAGTTCTTCCGTATCAAACTGAATATTGAAGCGCTGATTATACCACCTGTTGCAGGCGCCGCCGAAGGGATATGTCTTCCCTTCTATCCTGATCCTGGCAATTTCACATTTCCGATCACATTTCTCTTTCCCCCCATTACATGTGAACGGTTCTCCGTGTTCAATTGTTCTGTCCCTCAGTTCTTTGAGGGAAAATTCTTTTTCCTTAAGGAGACCCAGTTCAAGCGTATGCTTTATTTCCAAGGCAACGCCGAAGGCCCCCATCAGTCCTGCTTCCGGCGGAACGACGATCCGTTTTCCTGTCAGAGCCGCCATGGCCATTGGCACCGCCTGGTTGTAACAGACACCGCCCTGCATAAATATGTTGTTGCCTACAGGCCTGTTTCCCTTGACTCGGTTATCGTAGTTCATGCAGATGGAATACACGAGACCGGCAACAATATTTTCCCTCGTCATGCCTTCATGAGAGGCATTTTTTATATCGCTGCTGATGAAAGCCGCGCATTGATCATTGAAGTTTGGAGGCTCTTGTCCCTTGATTGCCATGCCTCCGATGGATTCCATTTCCAGACCCATCGTTTCTTTCGCAGCTTCCTCGAGGAATGAGCCAGTACCGGCGCTACAGGCGTCATTCATGGCATAGTCTGATGGTACACCGTTTTTTATATATGTATATTTAGCATCCTGCCCGCCGATCTCGAAAATTGTATCTACTGTCTTATCGAAAAATAATGCCCCCGTAGCGTGGGCGATAATTTCATTTATGATACCGCCAGTCATGGCATGTAATCCTGCTATTTGCCTACCCGAGCCTGTTACACCCAATCCAACAATTCTTATTTTTTCTCCAAGTTCGCCAAGCTGGTCATAGAGATCCGCATAGCATTCTCTTGAGGCCTGAACAGGATTCCCTTGGGTCCGCAGGTATACGGAGGCCAAAACCTTATCATCATTCAATCTGAGGATGACCGCTTTCGTCGTCGTTGATCCTACGTCAAGGCCGATGACACAGAGGTCATTCTCTTGGGCTATTCCCCTCTCTGCCGTTTTGAAATCGACCATATGCGCGGCACTATTAAGGGAGGACAGTAAGGAGAAGGAATCCCTGCCTTTTTTGAAGATATCTTTCCTTTCCGGCAATTCTATCGTCTCGTGATTGAGTGCCCACAACGCCGAGCCCAGGGCTTCGAAGTAAGGAGCCTCTTCCGGAACAATCAGATTTCTTATTTCTTTCTTAAGATAGCCGATCATCATCGGATTTTGCGCGGTCCCTCCGATGATCATGATGTCATTTCTGGGAATCTGTTTGATGATTTCGAGGATTTTACCTGCCATCATCTTGCAGAGCCCAGCAGCGATCCTTCCCTTTGGCACACCCTTGTTTGTCGCATGGGTACAGTCACTCTTGCAGAAGACGCTGCACCGTCCTGATACCTTATAAGGTCTTTCTTCATTCGCAAGGTAAGTGGCTTCATCAATGGACATCCCTATTCTTCGCAGCTGCTGAAGGAAAAACTCCCCTGTCCCTGACGCACATTTGTTCCCCGTCTGAACCGAGCAGATTCTCCCGTCCTTTCCCAGGACATAGACCATGAAGGTTTCCCCTCCTGCACTGATGACGGCATCGAGGTTTTGTCGGTTGCCATTGCAGTGATAGAGTGCGGATTCGACTGCTTCCGGTTCGGAAATAGATGAAAGATTTACGGAGTGCCTAAATTTTCTGCCCGTTATGGCAATTCTGTCATATGAGCTCGAATCTAAATTTGTGAGCGTTTCAAGCAGGGCCTCTCGAGGGTTGCCATTGTGAGGCTTGACACTTATGGATGTCTTATGGATATGATTATCTCCGTCCTTGGTAATGCCGACTGCTGATAATGTTGATGCACCTATACAAATACCAAGACTCTTCAATTTCCCAACCTCGAATAATTGTAGCGGCTACCGGAACATTCAATCAACTTCGTCTCGACCCCCGTTCCCTTATCAGGATGGAGAAAGACCCCGCGGGGACCAGAATAAACCTTTACTAAAAATCTTTGCTTTAAAGATTTCGTACCCTATCGGAGATGATTCACTTGATCAAATTGATTTTTATAATATACGGCTCTTCTTTTTTGTCAATAAGCTATGACATATTTGTTTAACCTTAATCGGAGAGCTTCAACGGCTTCTGAAATTCCTCACTATCTAAGACAATGTTATCTTCCTGATGCTCTCTCTTCACGGGATTAGTCAATTGACCAACGCTTTCTATCTCTATGGTCACAACATCACCATCCTGAAGGTATATCGGAGGTTGTCTGGTAAAACCGACGCCTTCCGGCGTACCAGTCAAGATTACCGTACCGGGCAGCAGCGTCATAGACCTCGAGAGATCGCTGATGATTGCAGGAACATCGAAAATCATATCATAAGTGTTTGAATCTTGCACAGTTTTACCATTCAATATGGTACGGATACGGAGGTTCTGGGGATCTGGAATTTCGTCTCTCGTGACGAGATAAGGTCCGAGGGGACAGAAAGTATCAAAGCTCTTTCCCCTTGCCCATTGCTTTTTTTGCTTTTCGATCTGCCAATCCCGGGCACTTACATCGTTTGCACAGGTGTAGCCTAAAATGGAGTTTATTGCTTCAGAGCGGGAAATGTTCTTGATCGTCTTTCCTATAATGACAGCGAGTTCTGCCTCGTAATCGACATTAGCGGGACCTGCTTGCGGAAGGAGAATGGGCGACATATGTCCAATCACGCTGGTCGTTGCCTTAAGGAATAAGATCGGTATTTCGGGATAAGACACGCTCGTTTCGTCGGCATGTTGCCTGTAGTTTAGTCCCAGTGCCAGGATATTGCAGGGATAAACTGGGGGAAGAATCCTTCCGATTCCTGCTAATTTCGATGTGACTTCAAAATCTCCGAACAGATCTCCCCGGATGACCAGGGCCTGGTCCTCGAGTTCCGGTTCATATAGTCCGCATATTTCATGGTTTTCATCAGAAAGGAAGCGAATGATTTTCATAGTTCATCTCCTGGAGTATTTTTTTTAATCATATTTCTCTCCATTATGAAAAGAAACAATATACATTCTCAAGCTCATAGCGACCTGTGATTTTGATCTTTTGGGGAGAGCAAGTATTTGCGCTTCCATTTACATTATGTTAACATTTATTGCAATCATATTGGGAGCCTTGCGAATCTGTCACAGCACCTTTAGTGACCTTACGGAAATCGTCTTCGTAGGCATGTCTATTATGAATTGCGGCTCATTCAATCAGCCAAGATATGCGACCCCATGATTAGCAGCGTTTTGCCAAGTGGACCTGTTCGAATTTACCGCCGTCATCTTTTTCCTACGAGGGCATCATGATTAATGCCATAATAAGAATTGGCACAACAACGATAAATGTAACCAAGACATTCCGCGATACCTTTTCTTTCGCCTTCACTATAATTCTGAAGATGTTTAACAAAAACTCATACAACAGTGCGACCAGGCAGGTCCTCATTCACCAGATATATTTCACTTCCATACAGACACTACCTCTGTTCATAGGCATTTCTATCGTATTCGGTACCCTCCTCATGGGTATCGTTCTTCAAATCATAAAGAACCTGGGGCTTGCCGAGCATCTGGGCCGGATAATCATGGATCTAGTTGTTACGGAATTGGCGCCCTTTGTTACGGTGCTGTTGATTGCCCTTCGTTCCAGTTCTGCCATAAATGCCGAAATTGCCGTGATGAAGGTTAACAAGGAATTAAACACGTTAGATAAATTCAATATCGATGCGGTCGACTACCTCTTCTTACCGAGGGTCATAAACGGTGTCATATCTGTAGTGTTACTGAGTGCTTTTTTTTCTATCATGGTTTTGACAAGCGGCCTGCTATTTTCAAAGCTGCTTTTCGGACTGAGTTTGGAATCCTATTCAAATGTTTTGTTAAGCTCGGCCAATTTTTATGATATAGTAATATCTCTTATAAAGTGTTGCACATTTGGCTTCTTTATTACATTAATCCCCATACGTTTCGGGTTACATGCTACAAATGATCTCACGAGTATACCGATCTCAGTTCTTAACGGCATGGTTGATGTATTTATAGCAATCATATTTATTGAGGTGCTGTCATTAATTCTAATCTTCATTTAAGGCTGTTTGAAGATGAAGTCACGCTCGGCAAAGAACTGAATGACTTCACAGCGAAAAATAAAAAAAACCTCGGACTCGTTTCACTGGATGTGCCGCTTATCTCGAACCTGGATGTGTGGGTCAATATCGCCCTCATCAAGCAGTATCATGAAAATTTATCCGCTAATAAAGCACAAGAACTGGTTCTTGGCTATCTGACAAGATATAGTTTGGAAAATATTTCCAATAAGCGAAATCCCGCGTTAACCAATAGAGAGCGATTTTGCGCGATGCTCTTACGAGCCGTCATGGTCAGAGATTCCATTGTTGTTATTGATAGACCTTTTACTATTATACCAGATGTTCAGGATGATCGATTTATATATGACAGTTTGAAATCTATTGATGATTCATTTAAAGAATGCCATATATTTGATTATCTGTGGTCCAAAGAAAGGTACAGGACTATTGACGTTTAATAATTCGGTGAGAAGTCCGTATAGTTTACGTCCGACTCATATCTCACATGAGCTTATTCAGGGACTGTTGCATGATGCGCATCGCCTCCGGTCTTTTTCCTGAGCCGTCCCTCATAAGTGAGTTTTGTAGCTATTTGCGAGAACGCCATGCTTAAGAGAATTGAACTCAAAGTAGGTTTGTTCGTAGTACTCACATCAGTATTGATCGTCACGTCTATAGTTTATCTGGCTTACAGCAAAGGTTTCTTCACAAAAGAATATATCTATACCCTCTCATCAAAATCCGGTGAGGATCTGACTGAGGGTATGCCGGTCGTTTTTTCCGGATTCAAGATCGGCAAGGTGGAGGCACTAGAATTAAATGATGAGGGAATACTCCTCATAAGAATAAGGATACCGGAGCAACACGCAAAATGGATAAGGTCCGATAGCAAATTCAGCCTCTATAAACCTCTCATAGGTTCTGCCCGCCTTATCGTCACTACGGAGAATTTAAACAGCCCGCCTTTGTCGCTAAGAGTTATCCCCGAGATGACGATGGTCAGTGATATCAACGAGACGATAAAAAGGGTCCAGCCTACCCTGGATAAGGTAGATAAGGTAGTTGCGCACATTGAAAGCATTACGGCGAACCTTGCTGACCCTCAGGGAGATGTGAACAAGATCCTGAGACACTCGGAGAGACTGACAGAAAACCTGGCGAAAAAAGACACGCTTCTCGAGATGGCCGTCGGATCCAAGGAGAGCGTTCAATCTGTTAATGAATCTCTCAAGAAGGTTAGAGATATTCTTGTAAAGGCGGATGATCAGATGTACGGCCAAGACGGTGTTCTGCCCTTAGTCAGGACAATCCTCAAGGACGTTATTGTAAAACTCCAAAAAATGAATGCGGCCGTCGATAATGTTGTAAAGATCAGTGCTGACACGGCCGAATCGACAAAAGATCTAAAGGTATTGAGAGCCGAGATCGATACAACCGTCAATACGATAGGCAATATGGTTAAAGAGATTGATAGGAAGATCCCCTTTAAGAAGCAACCGGAAGCAATAGAACTCCCATGAGAAAAATAATCTGCCTCATGATGCTAAGTATCCTGCTTGTGGGCTGCGGCTCGTCAAAGCCGGTGCCCGACTGGACCGATGCTTCCTTCAATCAACTCGACAACTATAAGAAGAGCTACTTGAGCGGCAAGGAACGCATTGCCGAAGCATACTTCAATAAAGCCGTTGATGAGATAAAGAACAGTGGTGATCTGGACATTCTCGCCAGGGCCTACCTTACAAAATACGCTTGCCAAGTAGCCGTCCTCGAGGCATTTGATGACAGCGAGTACTTAAGGATAGACGCCGTCGAACCGGTTTTGCAGAACAAGATTTTTTATGGTTTCTTGAACGGTGCCTTCGATAGCGTCGATGAGAAACTGCTTCCACAGCAATATGAGGGTTTCTTGAGGGCATTTAAAAGCGGCAAGAAGGAAGACGTTGCTCGTGAAATTTCAAAAATGGACAACCCCCTGTCAAAACTAATTGCCGTTGGCCTCCTTGTTAAAAAAAATAAAGATGAGGAAATAGATTTGAAATTTGCCATCGATATTGCATCGCAGAATGGCTGGAAAAAGGCTCTCCTGGCCTATCTCGGCAAGCTTCAGTCCTTTTACATGACGAACAATGACCCGGACAAAGCGGCTCACGTGGAGGCAAGAATCCAGCTCATTAAGAATTAAGCACAGCCCCAAAGATTTCTAACAAGTCTTTGATGCAAGTATTTCGTTGGAAGGCCAGAGGAATCGCGAAAACTATACAGTACGCATAAACTGCTGCCCTTGAATGAAAATATGAAACTACGGGAGGATAATAATGGTAGAGGAGACAAAGAAGAAAGAGCATAAGAAGGAAGAAAAGTCATTAGAAAAAATGACGGTTAAGGAACTTAGAGCAATAGCCATGGAAATTCCGCGCGCCGTGGCAGTCCACGACATGAAGAAGGCGGAACTTATATCTTGTATCAAGGAAGCCAGAGGCATCAAGGATGAGGCGCCTGTTGGGATAAGGAAAAAGGTCGTAGCAAAAATAAAATTGAGCAAGAACGAGATAAAAGGAAAGATTAAACAGCTCAAAGAAGAAAAAAAGGCGGCCCAGGCAGCAAAGAACAGAAAGCTAATAGATATTCTGCGCCGCCGTATAAGTCACTTGAAGAAGCAGACACGCAAATTTGCAGCTGCGTGAAATCAGCTGAGGGATGAGGCTCTAGCACAGATCGGGCAAGAAGCCGGCTTCAGCGCCTCGTAATTCGAGCTTGACGGGTCCAGCTCTGGCTGTTCCAGGCAGGATCTATGGCAGGAATTCTCTTGTGGTCAAGGGGATGGAACCCGCATTTTTTCGCGAAGTAGCGGTGGAAGGCGACGCATCCGGTCAGTTCAGGATGAAAAACGGTGACCAAGACATTCGGACTTTCCGCGGCGGCAATGTAGTCTTCCATCCGGAGTAATACGTTCACACTCTCGCCTGCCCGCGTGATTTTGGGTGCACGGATGAAGGTGAGCGGTAACAAGTGTGGCGCAACTTGGGGAATGCAGGCTTCAGATACAAAACTGTCAAGCTGACTCCCAAAAGTGTTGCGTTCTATTTCGATATCGATCAGGCTGAGATGGGCAGGCTCGCCGACTATGGAGTTTGCGAGGAGAATCGTTCCGGCACATGTCCCCCAGATTTTCATCCCCCTCTTGAATTCTCGCAGTATGACCTCTTCAATGCCGAAGATACGCATTAACCGGGACATGCACGTACTCTCCCCTCCGGGGATTATCAGGCCGGAAAGCTTGCGAAAATCGGCGGGGTCTTTCACGGGTATGCAAGGAATACCTAAACGTTCCAGGTGATCGAGATGTTCGACAACTCCACCCTGAAGATTAAGAACGCCGATCATTGTGTTACCATCCCCGACCGGCTAATAGCTGCCCTTCCGGAATTTCGGCTATCTCAAGTCCTGGCATTGCCTCTCCGAGACCCATGGAGGCTTCCAGCACTTTGGCAGGATCATTGTAATAAGCTGTCGCCTTGACGATCGCCCGGGCGCGTAACGCCGGATTCTCCGACTTGAATATTCCGGAACCCACAAAAATTCCATCGCATCCCAGCTGCATCATCAGGGCGGCATCGGCGGGGGTTGCAATGCCTCCTGCGGCGAAATTAACTACAGGCAACCGTTCCAGTTCTCTCACCTGCAGGGCAAGTTCATAAGGCATGCCGTTTGCCTTCGCATAACCGGTAACCTCTTCGACGGGCATGCCGAC
>JBEKXK010000078.1:0-16837 GCA_049512055.1 Syntrophales bacterium
AGGGCGAGAATCATGGATATGTCATGGGGTGCAAAAGACCAAAGGATGTTCTCCTCCCGTCTGATCTTTCCAAGATTCAGGCGGTGGGAATAGATGTAATTGATTCTGCCCAACTCCCCTGCAGCGGCGAGATCTCTTAGCCTGACGAATGCAGGATGATACTGGAGAAGGTGTCCGACCATGAGTGTGAGTCTCTGCTCTTGGGCGAGATTGATCAACTCGACGGCTTGGCTCTCCAAGAGGACGAGGGGCTTTTCGACATAGACATGCTTTCCCGCGAGGAGTGCTTCCCTGGCGAGAGTGAAATGAGTCTCCGCCGGTGTGGCGATAGCAACTCCCGCAATATCGGCCCTGCCGAGGACATCATTGAGAGCCATGCACGTCTCAATATGGGGATGCCGTTTCCTGAGCTGGGCGAGAAGTGTTTCGCTCTTGTCACAGATCAGCTTGAGCGCGCCTATGTCTGCATAATTTCTGACAAGATTCTTGCCCCAGTAACCCGTTCCTATGACCGCTACCTTTGGAAGAGCAGTATCTTTACGATTCTTCATGGTATCACTTATACAACCTTTCATTGTCCTGAATGTCCATCCACATTGCAAAGAGGAGGGACTGAAAAGAGCTGATAAAGAGGAATGCAAAGGCCAGCATCGTCAGGGGAGACACACTATCTGCCGTGAAAATAATGATGCCGGCGATTTTGATTGCGTAAGGAATTGCGATTATGCCGAGCAAAAAGGAGAAATGATACAATAGAAAGAGAGGATGAAAATCTCTTACAAGATACTTGATCCATAGGCGTTTGAAAAATGATTTGAACAAGAGCCAGGATATTTTCGGTATCACTTTGGAGACCTTCATCTTTGACTGCTCTCCGATGTTATAGATAGGTTTGATGCCCACTTCTTTGGCCGTGCAGTGAGCGATATTGAGTTTAACCAAGAGATCATTGGGCACACCGTAATTGCGATAGATTTCGTGAATCCTGATGGCCTCTAATGCATTTAGTGAAATGGCGGTATAACCGCATTGGGTGTCTGAGATGTGCCAGTATCCTGAGGCTATTTTTGTCAGTATCGAAAGAACGGCATTTCCGATATATCTTGTCTTCGGCACGACTATCCATGCACTTCGATGTATGAGGCGATTACCTTTTACGTAGTCGATGCCGTCCTCAATCACAGGGCGGCAGATGGACTCCAGTTCGGCAGGATCCATTTGTCCGTCACCAGCCATTACGGCAGTACAAAAAATCTGATGGTCAAGACACCATTTGTATCCCCTTGCTATGGCGGCCCCTACACCGCCATTTATCAAGTTGTTAATAAGGATGATCCTGTCAGATTCAGGTTTCCTGTTTGCCACCTCGGAAGGAATATAATATCCAATCTCTTTTTCCGCCATTTCGTGAAGGACGACTTCCGCCTGGTTATACTTAGTGTATCCGGGCCTGCTTTTCTTAGATACGGTTTCTATGGCAGATTTCTGTTTTGCTATGTAATCAGAAACAACACCGGCAGTCTTGTCTGTGGAACAATCATTGACTACTATGATGCGATCTACAAATTCCGGCATCGTCGATATCACGTGAATGATCTGCTTCTCTTCGTTATAGGCAGGGACAACCACGGCAACGGTCTTATCGTTCAGCATAGTGAAACCATCCTCGCAAGGAATTGTTTAAAGAATGTAGCTGTTATTCAAGAATGGTAAATTAAATCTGCGCAGAATATGTAGCATATCCAATCCATGATTTACAATCGAAATTCATAAAATTATGATCCCTCAACATTGTTCTTATGGTCTTATTTCCTGTCGCCGTTGACGGAGGCAGACAGCAAAAAACCTCGCCATCGCGCCCATAATTTAGTATATGGTGGCGGGATTATTTTTTCGTACCCCTCTCCATGAAGCAGGGCATGCGCGCGGGCGCAAAGCGGCGTAAGGGAAGTTGGTATGGGTTCCCGGGAGAGATCTCTGCCGCTCTTCAAACATCCGTCCGTGAAGACGCAGGCGATGACGATTGCAAAGGTTTCTCGGCAATGAGACGAAACAGGGTCATCTGAAAGGCCGTGGTGGAATGACAATGCTGTCAAGCAGGGATAGAAGCAGTAATGATGATTTCAAGAAATATCGAGACCTCTTGATATGTATGCTGATTTCAGCCGCTGTCCTCGTTGCATATTGGCCTGTGCAGCATTATGACCTCATTTCCCTCGATGACATTGACTATATAACGGGAAACCCTTATGTCAAAGCCGGATTGACATGGGAAAGTTTTTCGTGGGCGATGAAAGACATCCATACGGGCTACTGGCATCCTCTAACATGGGTTTCCCAGATGATGGATTATCAGATCTTCGGATCCAGGGTGGGCGGACATCATTGGACGAACGTGATCCTTCATATCGCGAATTCAATACTGCTCTATATAGTGCTGAAGCGCATGAGCGGCGCTGCATGGCAGAGCGCGCTTGTAGCAGCGCTCTTTGCTGTTCATCCCCTGAACGTGGAATCTGTGGCGTGGGTTTCAGAACGGAAGAACGTGTTATGTACGTTCTTCTGGTTCATGGGGATGTGGTCTTATGCTAATTACCGGGAGCGTCCGACGTTGTACAGGTACTCGCTCATCCTCATGACGTTTTCCTTGGGATTAATGTCCAAGCCGATGATTGTAACATTCCCCTTTACGTTATTGCTTTTAGATTACTGGCCCATGGGACGCCTCACATCGTGGAAAGTGTTTCTCCGTCTCGTATTTGAAAAAATACCCCTCTTTATTCTCGCAGCCATCGTCGGCATCGCAACATACCTCTCCAGTTTTCATGGGGACGTTATAATTTCCATTGATAAATTACCTATTCCCGACCGCATGGCCAATGCAGTTGTTTCCTATGCTAAATATCTGGGGAAGATGTTCTGGCCCGAGAACCTCGCCGTCTTTTATCCGTATTCGAGGGAATTTGGTTTGTTTGAAATAATTGGAGCTGCTTTGCTGCTCTCAATTATATCCTGCCTTGCGATCTTTTTGGCCCATAAATACCGGTATGCACTTATGGGATGGCTTTGGTATCTGGGAAGCCTGGTGCCTGTCATCGGGTTAATACAGGTGGGGAAGCAGGCCATGGCTGACCGTTATGCCTATATTCCTATGATCGGTATTTTTGTTATAATTGCCTGGGGCGTCCCTGATCTCTTAAGAGGATGGCAGAAGCGGAAGATTATCTTCGCCATATCTTCAGGCGCAGTAATCTTGGGTTTAATGATTTGTACTGTTCTGCAGGTCCGATACTGGCAGAACGGTGTGACGCTTTTTGAGCATGCCCTGCAGGTGACCTATATGAATTCCCGTGCGCATTACAATCTGGGAATCTCCTTAACTGACCTCGGGAGATTTAATGAGGCTATTTATCATTTTGAATATACCATGAGATTAGAGCCTGAATACGCCGGGCCTTATGGCTATATGGGTATTGCCCTGGCAGGGCAGGGGAAGATAGACGATGCGATAGTTTATTATCAGAAGGCGTTGGAAATAAAACAAGCTGACGAGACAACGCACAACAATCTGGGCGTAGCATTGGCCGGCAAAGGGATGTTTAATGAAGCAATTGTGCATTTTCAGAAGGCTTTGCAAATCAGACCCGACTATGTCTACGCCAACCGCAATATGGGTGGCGCTCTGGCCAGGCTGGGAAGGATGGAAGAAGCGATAGGCTATTACGAGAAAGCGCTGAAAATTGACAGAGACAATGCCGTGACCCATAACAATCTGGGCTTGGCGCTGGCAAGTGTGGGGAGGACTCAGGAGGCAATGGGACATTTTCAAGAGGCCCTGAAAATCAATCCCAATTATGACGCTGCTGCTGATAATCTGAAGTCCCTTCAGGGGAAAACCATTTATCGCTGATATGAAATCACAGGCTTTCCCACGTCGACTATTTGTCAGGCATCGGAAGATTCGTGCAGATGAAAGACTGGGACTCAGCATAACGTGCTCAATAAATTAGAGGTGGCCAAACGCAATGTTTAAAGAGAAAAAAGTGATAGTTGTCATGCCCGCATATAACGCGGCGCAGACCCTCAAAAAAACCTATGACGAAGTGATGGCCCAGGAAATTGTGGATATGATTATACTTGTCGATGATGCAAGCCAGGATGATACTGCCGAAATTGCGAAGAGCCTCCCGAATGTGGAGGTATGCGTTCATGATTGCAACCAGGGTTACGGTGCAAATCAGAAGACATGTTATAGGCTGGCGCTTGAACGGGGCGGCGATATTATCATAATGGTGCATCCCGATTATCAATATACGCCGATGCTGATTCCTTCTCTGGCAGCCCTGATCGGGAATGGCCTG
The DNA here is from genome assembly GCA_049512055.1 of Syntrophales bacterium. Taxonomy (GTDB): domain Bacteria; phylum Desulfobacterota; class Syntrophia; order Syntrophales; family UBA2185; genus Fen-1135. Next base: position 4,362 of record JBEKXK010000078.1, read on the forward strand.
TACTCGTGTGTCTTGGGCTCCAGGATACTTGGAGGCTATGCCCTGAAGGGCGGGATGCCGGCCTGGAAATATATTGCTAATCGTTTTTTAACGCTTGCGGAAAACATTCTCATGGGTGCAAAACTTTCTGAATACCATACAGGCTATCGGGCTTTTTCGCGGCAGCTGTTGGAGGAGCTGCCGATAGATGCAAATTCCGACGATTTTGTGTTTGACAATCAGATGTTGGCGCAGATCATCTGGTTTGGGCATACCATAGCCGAAGTCAGCTGCCCTACAAAATATTTTGCAGAAGCTTCTTCAATAAACTTCAGGCGGAGTGTGAAGTATGGTCTTGAATGTCTTTTGACGGCTTTCACATTTCGTCTCGCAAAGGCCGGGATAACCACATCAAAATTATTTCCGGGGAGCCGGTGAATTCAGCCGAAGACCGTTGCTTCCTAAGACAATCCGTCCTATTTTCATCTCTCATCAGATGGCTCTACGGACTCTCCGCCCGGGTTGACATGACTCCATGAAAGCCCCTCCCCATGCCTGCTGTCGCCTGTCCTGTTGTTCAAATATACGAAGAAATAACCCCACTTACGTATGTTCTCTGCAGATATGATGCAGGGTAATTATTTTAGCTTATTTTTCTTGACATCATTCGGATTATGGTGCTATGAGTGACCAGCAGTCATATAATGACTACAGTTCATTTTAGAAATCAAGGCCTCCGGCATCCGTCATACGCAGCTTTCTTTTAGTTTCATGAGGGAAGGTTCTACCATCTTGGCATTTGAGAAAAGAAGAAGTCGGGAGAAAGAAAACAGGAAGAGCGCCATCCTCAAGGCGGCGAGGAAACTGTTTTTTGAGAAGGGCTTCAAGTCCGTGACCGTCGAAAGTATTGCCAGGAAGGCTGAACTGAGCAAAGGCGCAGTCTACCTTTATTTCAAGTGCAAGGAAGAGATATATAGTCAGATTCTTCTTGACGATATTGATAAGTTTCACAAAAAGGTGGCCGATCTATTTGAGGACGGGGGGAAGGCGTCGGATATGCTTCGTCGCCTCTCGTCCACTTACGTGGACTTCTTCCTCCGGGACAGGGAGCTCTTCAGGATCCTCATAACCTTTATGCTCCATGCGAACCACAGCAATTTGCCGGAGGATCTTCAGAACCATATCATTAAATCCACCAATAAGACGATCTTCATGGAGAAGATATTTCAGTATGGAATTGACACGGGAGAGTTTCCGCCGTCGATAAACGTGCGACAATGCAGAAATGCCCTCTGGGGGCTGCTCAACGGTATTATCTCATTATATATATTTGTAGGGTCGGAAGCGAAGAGAGATGACCTGATCAGGTCGACCGTGAATGCGAGCTTGGATATCTTCATCAAAGGCCTGAAGAATAGTTAACCGGGAGCTTGCGTGCTTCATTGTTCTCGCCTGCATCAGAAGTGCGCTGCCATTTTTTGCAAAAAACATGAAACGGATGTGGTTGAAGGGAGGTTTTTTATGAGCAATTTGCTAATTAACACGAGAGATCAACAGTTTGTTCTCTTTGAGCAGCTGGGCATAGAAAAATTGTTCGAATATGAGAAGTATGCGGATTTCTCAAAAGAAATGGTACTCATGATGCGGAATGAGGCGGAGAAGCTCGCAGTGAATGTCCTCCTGCCGGCATACGCAGAAGGGGATAAGGAGGGATGCACCTTTAAGGACGGGAAAGTTTACGCTCCTGCAAGCTTTCATGGGGTCTTTGCGAAATATCGTGAAGCCGGGTGGTTTTGCGCGACTGAATCTCCCGATGTGGGAGGCCAGGGGCTCCCGATTGTTGTTGCTTCGGCCTGTTTGGAATATATGTTTGCAGCCAATTTCGCCTTTCTTATGTACCCGGGACTCACCCACGGCGCTGCCCGTTTGCTTGAACAGTATGGAACAGAGGAACAGAAGAAGAAGTACATGTACAATATGTATGCAGGCAAATGGACGGGCACAATGTGTCTGACTGAACCGGGGGCTGGCAGCGACGTAGGCGCCTTGAAGACATCTGCGAAGAGATTGCCCGACGGGACATTCAGCATTACCGGGACAAAGATATTTATCTCCTGCGGCGATCATGACCTTGCGGAAAATATAGTTCACCCTGTCCTTGCCAGAATAGAAGGAGATCCTCCCGGGACAGCAGGCATTTCGATCTTTATTGTTCCCAAATACAGAGTCAAGGACGACGGCACTGTCGGCGAATTAAACGATGTACGAACGGGTAATGTGGAGCACAAGATGGGTATCAAGGGTTCCGCAACCTGTACGCTTAATTTTGGCGATGAGGGGAAGTGCATCGGTGAACTTCTGGGAAAAGAGCGTCAGGGCATAAGGATAATGTTCCTCATGATGAATTCATCGCGGCTGGAAGTGGGGATGCAAAGCCTTGGTCATGCGACGGCGGCATACGAGCATGCTGTTCAATATGCAAAGGATAGGATCCAGAGCGTCCCCGTGTGGGACATGAAAAATCCCGATGCCAAAGCTGTTCCTATTATACAGCATCCGGATATCAGGAGAAAGCTTCTGTGGATGAAAGCCCACGTGGAGGGCATAAGGGCCATGACCTATTTTACCGGATTCTGCATGGATCTGGCAAAGATTTCAAATACGGAAGAGGAGAGGGAAAAATGGCACGGACTGGTTGACCTTCTTACGCCGATTTGCAAGGCGTATTCTTCGGAAAAGGCCCAGTTGATTTGTTCCTATGCCATCGATGTCTATGGCGGCTATGGCTACTGTTCCGACTATCCCGTTGAGCAGTATTTCAGGGACTGTAAAATCGCCAGCATCTACGAGGGGACAAACGGTATCCAGTCTCTTGACCTGGTTGGCAGGAAACTCGGCCAGCGAAAAGGCGCGGACGTCATGAATATGTTCAGCGAAATTAATGCGTCTATATCGCAATTGAAACGGATCGAGGATCTCAAGAGACATGTCGCCTATCTGGAAGAAGCCTACAATGCGCTGATCGATCTCACCATGCATTTTGCCCAGCTCGGCAAAAGCGCGGGTTTTCTCATGCCGATCTTGAATGCAACCCCGTACCTTCAGATTCTTGGTGATGTTATAATCGGTCATTTCCTGATGCAGGCTGCAGGCATTGCCGATGAAAAGCTCAATGCAATTTACGCCGAAAGAGGCGTGGAGGAATCTAAAGGCAAGAAGCGCGCATTGATCCATGAAAATCCCGATGTTGCCTTTTATTACGGGAAGAATGCGGCAGCAAGGTTTTTTGCAGTTGATGTTCTTTCCACCGTAAAGTCCAGGTGCGAAGCCATCAAATTCGGCGAGAGAGTTCCTATTGAAATGGCGGAAGAGTCTTTTACCTATTAAGCAAGGAGGAGAAAAATGTCTTACAATATTAAAAAAGCTGCAGTCTTGGGCGCAGGGGTCATGGGTGCCTCCATAGCGGCGCACCTGACCAATGCGGGAATCGGGTGTGTATTGCTCGATATTATTCCGCCTGATCTTACGGAAGAGGACAAGCGGAAGGGTTTAACCGAAAAGAGCCGCGAATGGCGCAACAGGTTTGCTGCAAATGGTCTTAATGCTGTCTCGAAATCCAAACCTGCTTCCTTCTATACAAAGAAGAACGCGTCGATGATTAAAATCGGAAATTTTGAAGACAACCTGACATGGCTTTCCGACGTGGACTGGGTTATTGAAGTTGTCATCGAGAACCTCAAAATAAAGCAGGAGCTTTTTGCAAAGGTTGAAAAAGTGGTAAAGCCGGATTGCATCGTAACCACCAATACGTCAGGGATACCCATCAAAGATATCTCTGCCAATTTCGGTCCAAACCTGAAGAAGAATTTCCTGGGAACGCATTTTTTCAATCCACCCCGCTATATGAAACTCCTGGAGGTCATTCCCGGTGCGGTGACGAAAAAAGAGATCGTGGATTATATGGTGGAGTTCTGCGAACGGGTGCTGGGCAAGGGTGTTGTGATCTGCAAGGACGTCCCTAATTTTGTCGGAAACCGCATCGGTGTCTTCGACATATCGAATGCCGTGCGGTTGATGACGGAAAAGAAAATGAGGATCGACGAAATCGATGCAGTCATAGGAAAAGCCCTGGGGAGACCGGGTTCGGCGATCTTTGGAACCCTCGATCTGGTGGGTCTGGATACAGGCCACCATGTCATGAAGAACCTGTATGAAGCGGTGCCCAATGATGAGATGCGGGATATGTTTATTCCCTCGGATGTCATGAACGCGATGATGGAACGTAAATGGCTGGGGAACAAGACAAAGCAGGGGTTCTACAAACGGGCGCCGGGCGACAAGGGCAAGAAGGAAAAACTGGTTCTCGACTATACCACCATGGAGTACATGCCTGCGACCAGACCGAAGTTCGATTCTATTTCGCAGGCGAAGAAGATGGAAGATGACGTTCCTAAGATGATCAGAACCGTATTTAACGGGACGGACAAGGCGGCAGATCTCGCCCGCGAATACCTCTGCAACAACTTTATCTACGCTGCCAACCGCGTGCCGGAGATTTGCGACAGCATCGTGGCCATCGACAATGCCATGAAATGGGGCTACAACCACCAGCTTGGCCCGTTCGAGACCTGGGATGCCGTGGGCGTCCGAGCGGCGGCTGCCGTGATGAAGAAACTGGGCAAGCAGGTTCCCAAGAAGATAGAGGAAATGCTTGAGGCCGGCTTTGAGTCATTTTACACAAAAAAAGATGATGAGCAGTATTACTATGATTTCGAAACGAAGAGTTACGTGAAGCTGAAGGAAAATGCGAAAATCATAGTTCTCCCCGCCCTCAAGGATAGAAAGAAAATTGTAAAGCAGAATCCGGGTGCAAGCCTCATTGATATAGGCGACGGCGTCGTCTGCCTTGAATTCCATACCAAGATGAATTCCGTGGATCAGTACATCGTCCAGATGATGATGGATGGCTGCGATATCGTGGAAAAGGATTTTGCAGGAATGGTTGTGGGCAACCACGCCACGAACTTCTCTGTCGGGGCAAATGTATTCATGGTTCTTGTGGGCGCCCAGAAAGGCGACTGGGATGTTCTGGAGAAAATGGTGGAGGATTTCCAGAATGCCAACATGAGAATGAAGTATCTCGGGAAGCCGGTCGTCACGGCCCCTGCGGGCATGGCCCTGGGCGGAGGATGCGAGATCGCCATGCACGGCGCGAAATGTCAGCCGTGTGGTGAAACATATATAGGCCTTGTAGAAGTCGGCGTCGGTGTGATTCCGGCGGGAGGCGGTTGCAAAGAAATAATGGTGAGGGTCACCGAAGGGATTCCCGACGGCGCCATTGAAGCGGGATTGAACCTTCAGCACTTCTATTCCAAGGCATTCGAAAATATAGCCATGGCAAAGGTCGCAACAAGCGCCGCCGAAGCTATGGAACTGGGGTATGTCAGGAAGACGGATAATATCAGCATGAACAGGGATCAGCAGATCTGGGATGCGAAACAGGTGGTCCTGGGTCTCTCAAAATTTTATAAGAAATCCGCGCCTGCACTTATTCCCGTCATGGGCGAGAACCTGCGGGGTATGTGCAGTTCCGTTGTATATAATATGCGGCAGGGAAATTTCATATCAGACTATGACGTCCACATTGCCGGAAAACTCGCCTATATCCTATCGGGCGGCGACTGTCCGGAAGGTACACTGGTTACGGAACAGGAAATTCTGAACCTGGAGAGAGAGGCGTTCCTGAGCCTCTGCGGCGAGCAAAAGACCCAGGACAGGATCATGCATTTGCTGAACACAGGCAAGCCTTTACGCAACTGATGGGAGAGGACATCTTAAATAATCTGAAACGGGGTTAAGCTGAACGGCTTCGTTAATGAAGGAGGAATATTATGAGTGATGCTGTTATCGTCGAATCTGTGAGAAGTCCGGGCGGTCGTTACAAGAGAGGCGGCCTCGCGTATACCCGGGGTGATGAAATAGGTATCCAGGTGATGAAGGGACTGATAGCGAGGGTTCCCCAACTGAAGCTTGAAGACGTAGATGACGTGATTTGCGGGTGTGCCTTCCCGGAAGCCGAGCAGGGCATGAACCTGGCAATGGTCATAGCCATGGGGGCAGGCATTCCGGTAACCGCCTCCGCCATGACAATCAACCGTTTCTGTTCTTCGGGGGTGCAGGCCATCGCCGATGCCACGGCGAAGATCCGGGCCGGCTGGTCGTCTGTGATCATCGCGGGGGGCTGTGAGAGCATGTCCCACGTCCCTATGGGAGGGAACGTATACCGTCCTCATCCCGACTGGGGAGATCTGCCGAATGTCTATGTGTCCATGGGCATCACGGCGGAGAACGTTGCCGCCAATTACAAGGTGTCGCGCGAGGATCAGGACAGGTTCGGTCTGGAGAGCAACCGCAAAGCGTACGAGGCAATAAAGGCAGGGAAGTTTAAAGATGAGATCATTCCGATTACGGCCTATCGCTATGCAAGATCAAAAAGCGGCAAGAGGGTCAGGGAACAGTTCGTATTCGACATGGATGACGGCGTGAGATGGCCAACTACGATGGCAGACCTGGGACGATTGAAGTCACCCTTCAAGCAGGGAGGTTCGGTTACTGCGGGCAATTCATCTCAGATGACTGACGGAGCGGGGTTTACCCTGTTAATGAGCGATGAAAAAGCCAAGTCCTACGGATTAAAGCCCCTTGCGAAGCTCACCCACTATGCTGTTGCCGGCTGCAAGCCGGAGGAGATGGGCATTGGGCCGGCCCTCGCGATACCCAAGGTTCTGAAGATGGCAGGATTGACAACGAAGGACATTGACGTTTTTGAAATCAATGAGGCCTTCGCCTGTCAGGCCCTTTACTCTATAAAGGTTATAGGCATTGAAGACAGGCTGGTCGCTGGTGACATCAATCCCAACGGCGGCGCCATTGCCCTCGGGCATCCCCTTGGCGCCACAGGCGGCAAGCTGACGGCACAGCTCCTCTATGAATTGAAGCGCCGCAAAGGAAAAAGAGGCATAGTGTCCATGTGCATCGCGGGGGGGATGGGCGCAGCGGGTATCTTTGAGATGCTGTAGCCCTTCGCGGATCGGACTGTAAAGAAGAAAGCCGTGGTTCTCGATACCACGGCTTTTTTTGCATCGAAATTATTCTCAGGCGATATATATTGTGGGGTCAGGAATGCCCGCTTCGCTGAATCCGTTCTTTCTCAAGAGGCAGCTGTCGCACTGCCCGCATGCCTTTCCGTCCAGTGAAGGAGCGTAGCAACTGTGGGTAATGCCGTAGTCGACGCCCAGTTCGCTCCCCCGTCTGATAATATCGGCCTTTGACATTGCGATAAGGGGCGTCCTTATTTTTACTCTGGTCTTCCCCTCCACCGCGGCCTTGGTTGCGAGATTGGCCATATTCTCGAAGGCAGCAATATATTCGGGCCGGCAGTCAGGATAACCGCTGTAATCAACGGCGGTAACACCGATGAATATGTCCGAGATGCGTAGAACCTCCGCCCACGCCAGCGCGTACGAAAGGAAGATCGTGTTTCTGGCGGGCACATAGGTGATAGGAATGCTCTTCCGCAAGTCTTTTTCATTCCGGCCTTTGGGCACTTCTATATCGTCGGTGAGGGCCGATCCCCCGAACGCTCTCAGATTGATATTGACGACGAGGTGCTTTTTGGCCCCCAGGAGCCCGGCAACCCTCTTTGCCGCTTCCATCTCCTGAGAATGGCGCTGGCCGTAGAAAAAACTCAGACTGTAAATCTCGTAACCTTCCGCTTTGGCCATAGCCATTGCCGTCGTGGAGTCGATGCCGCCGCTGGAAAGAACGATGGCCTTCTTGTGGTGGTTCATAAAGCTTCTTCTTCTAAACCCCTCTCGTTTCAGAGTCCCAGATGACTTTGTGGAGTTGGATCTGCATTCTCACATCGATATGATCCGCCAGTATCCATCGCGCCAGAAGTTCCGGAGTCATTCTTCCGTAGACAGGAGAAAAGAGAGGCAGCTTGATATTTCCCTCTGCCCTGTTTAGGAGAGAAAGGATGTTTTTCGCGTAATCGTAATCCTCCCTGCTTCCTATGGCAAACTTGATTTCGTCTTTTGTCTGGAGCCTCTTGAGATTTTCCAGGTCGTTCTTGTTTGCCTCTCCGCTTGAGGGGCATTTGATGTCTACGATTTTCACGCAGCGGTCGTCGATTGCGCTTACATCCATGCTGCCGTTGGTCTCCAGGAGCACCTCGAAGCCCATATCGAGCAGCCTCCGTATGAGAAGGGGCGTCTCTTTCTGCATCAGGGGTTCGCCGCCCGTGATTTCAACCAGCACGCACCGGTGAAATGTTATCCTGTTGATGATCTCCCCGATATCGAGATCTTCGCCTTCCTCGTACGCATACCTAGTGTCGCAGTATGAACACCTGAGGTTGCATCCGGTAAGCCTGACGAAAACGCAGGGCCGTCCGGTGTAGGAAGATTCGCCCTGGATGCTGTAGAAAATCTCATTTACCTTCAGCAACTATTCCTCCCAGTAACAGGCCCCCGTGTTCGGCGTCTCGGAGACCTTCACCCTGGAAATCTTTGCATTCTCCGAATTGATTCTCGCTCCGAGATCCTTGTATAAGAATTTGGCGATATTCTCGGAAGAGGGATTTGTGCGTTCGAATGCCGGATGTTCATTCAGGCAGGAGTGGTCAAGATTTTGTAGGGATTCTTTTATGGCCCGCTTCACTTCTCGGAAATCGATGCCGATGCCTATGTCATTCAAGGCCCGGCATCTGACAAAAACTTCCACGGTCCAGTTATGGCCGTGCACCTGGGAGCAGTTGCCCGGATAGCCTTGCAGGGAGTGGGCAGCGGAAAATTCGGTTGCTACGGAGATTTCAAAGACTCCCGGCATAAATGCTCGCTCCTATTCGTAATTGTCATCGGCTCTGACGAAGATCCCGATGCCGATTAGAGGGCAATCGATTGAAGGGTGTTTTCATCAACAGATCATATCGGATTCGTCTTTTTTCCCCTCTGGTCCATCTTGTAGCAGCTACCCGCAAACTTCTTTGCGTATCCCTTCATCTCCGAAGCCCTCTGCATCAGTTCAACGGGATGGCTGAAAGTACGTCTCTCCGTATCCGTTATGCCTATGGAGATACTCGTAACCGGGAGTTTTGACCAGACGCCCTTCCGGTCGGAGGCGAAGATGTACCCGGCATCCCAGTCTGCGGCGTCGTAAAAACCTGCAATCAGAGCGTCGAAGCGTTCAATAATGTTCTCTGCTGCCTTTTCAATCAGATCGGGTTTCATGATTACGACAAAATCGTCGCCCCCGATGTGTCCTATGAAGCATCCCTGTGACTGTGTGTCCTTGACGACGTTAAGGATGATCCTTCCTGTCATTTTGATCAGCTCGTCGCCGCGGCCGAACCCGTAACGGTCATTGAAGGGCTTGAAGTTATCGAGGTCCGCATAGGCGAGGGCGAAAATCTCATTGTTGTCCAGCCTCCTCTGTATTTGCCGCGTGATGGAGAGATTGCCAGGAAGGCGCGTCAGTGGACTAATCTCCACCACTCTTTCAAAACGCATGACGCCTAATTTGACCCTCGGGAGAATGTCTCTCTCCGCATCCGCCTTCCTGAGATAATCTTCGCAGAGAATATTTTCCCAGCCTCGCGGATCGATGTCGCCGTCAAAGACGACGAGGATCGGCAGCCGGCTGAAAAGAGGGTCTTCTTTGATGAGGTTGATGAAAGAGATAGTGGCATCATCGCCCTTGGGAATATCGACCACCACAAGAGCGGGCGTGTCATTGTAGATATAGTCCAAGGCGGGCTTAAAATCGCCGAATGATACTGTCCGGAAATGGTCTTGCAGGATCCGGCTCGACATCGCCTGAAAAGATGGGTCTCTGCTGATAATCGTGACCGCTTCCATTATTGCTGCAAGACCTCCTGCGTCGCCTCAATAGACCCTTCCAGCTCCTGGAAGACGTCGATAATATCCTCTTCCGAAAGCTCAAGCCTGTCAAAGGCCGCATCATCCACGATGGGCACTATCTGGTCACCCGAAAAGCCGAGCCCCCTGGCCTTTGTCAGGATGTCCGCAAGGTGCACGATGGCAGTTTCGAGAGGGAAAAGCACAGCCGACCGCGGCTGGTGGTGGTATTGAATCGCCTCGGTAAGCTTTTTGGGGAAACGCCACCTCTCCGACAGGACGCCGCCAAGCGGCGCGTGGTTGTCGGCAAAGAATTTCTTTTCCGCCTGCATGATGGAGATATGCTCCGTTTCTGCGAAGGCCAGTGCGCCCTCGTATGCCTTGGTGAATTCCAGCGCCATAACGACTTTGCCTATATCATGGATAAGGCCTGCAACATAAGCTTCCTCCGGCTCTCTCAGCCCTTTTTTCTGGGCGATGATCCTTGCGGCAGCTGCACATCCCATTGAATGCTCGTAGAGACCGGTCATCGCCTTTTGCATGAGTTCGAAGACCGAGACGCCGAGGAGCAGTCCTTTAACGACATTGAGTCCGAGGAGCATGATCGCATGGGATACGGAGGCGATGCGTCCGGGAAAGCCATAGACTGCGGAGTTTACCATCTTGAGGATACGGAAAGTGAGGGCTGGATCCGATTGAACGAAACCGGCAATTTCAGTCAGAGAGACGTTCGGCTTTTCCATGATGCGGGAGAGCTTCCTCAAGGTATCGGGCACCGTGGGGAGACTGCCTATGTTTTCAATGCGGTGGCGGAGGATCTTCGATTCTATGACTTCACTCATAAAGTTTCCTGATGTGCTTTTCGGCGGCTCTCTTTATCATTTCCATTCTCGGATTCCCATGAGCAGACGGGAAGCGCTTTTCCAGAGCGGCGAGCATTTCATTTATGGGAACCTCCATTTCCAGTTTTCCTTCCACGTAGATCGCTCCCTCGATCCCCATATCCTGGATTCTCGCTATCCATGTTTCTGTAAGTTCTGTGCCTTCACCGAGGAGGGCCATACCGGCCTTGTTCATGACCGGCTTAGCAAGCCGCATTCCCGGCTGGAGCTTATCAGACGTAACTTTTATCATTGCTGGCCCCCGTCTTGTGGCGCATAAATTTTCTGTCTTATTTCAGCGACAGTGAAAGTGTCAGGCCTTGCCGTCACTTCCCAAGACATTGATGATCTTGTTTTTGTAGAGTTCCCTCAATGCATCGCGGGCGGGACCGAGATATTTTCTCGGGTCGAATTCGTCCGGCTTTTCGTAAAAGACTTTTCTGATCGCCGCTGTCATGGCCAATCTTCCGTCGGAGTCAATGTTGATCTTGCATACGGCGGACTTCGCGGCCCTGCGCAACTGGTCCTCGGAAATCCCCGCGGTATCATCGAGCTTGCCGCCGTACTTGTTGATCTCATCGACGATATTTTGCGGTATGGAAGAGGCGCCGTGCAAAACTATCGGGAAACCCGGTATTCGCCTTTCCACTTCTTCAAGTATGTCAAACCGGAGGGGCGGCGGTGCCTCGCCGCGTTTGACCTTGAATTTGAATGCGCCGTGCGAGGTTCCGATGGATATGGCAAGCGAATCGACACCGGTGCGTTTCACAAAGTCTTCCACTTCATCCGGTTTGGTATAATGGCTCTGCTGGGATGAAACCTCGTCTTCAACGCCTGCGAGCACACCCAGCTCCCCTTCAACCGTCACGTTGTAATTGTGGGACATTTCGACAGCGCGTTTGGTGAGTTTTATGTTTTCTTCGTAAGGCAGATGGGACCCGTCGATCATGACCGAGGAGAAACCTGTCTCGATGCAGGATTTCGCGAGGTCAAAGGAATCGCCGTGGTCCAGATGGAGGGCTATGGGGATTGCATAACCCGTCTCCCTTGCCACTTCCACCGCGCCTTTGGCCATGTATTGCAGCAGGGTCTGATTTGCATATTGACGGGCGCCTTTTGAGACCTGCAGTATAACCGGAGATTTCGTTTCGACGCTGGCAGCTACTATGGCCTGCAGTTGCTCCAGGTTGTTGAAGTTGAATGCGGGTATGGCATAGCCTCCGCGCATGGCCTTGTCGAACAAATCTCTGGTATTTACCAAGCCTAATTCTTCGTAATGCACCACGGCTTCTTACTCTTCCACAATAATTGCTTCTGAAGGACAATCGTCAGCCGCTTCTCTCACGGCATCATACAGCGACTTCTTCACTGTTGCCACCTTTACAGTGGCCAGATCGTCCACCAGTTCGAAAACATCCGGGACAGTATCAACACACAATCCGCATCCTGAACAAAGATCCTTGTCAATGCTTACTTTCATAAGAAGCTCCTCACTTTTCTTGATTTTTGGTTACGAAACATGCTTTTCCGGCTAAGTATATGGGAAAGCTCGTTATATGTCAAAGGGAAAGCGTCATTCGAATTGCCTCACATTAAATGTTACCCAAGGTAGTGAATAAAAGAGATCGTTGACTCATAAATAGGTGTTACCGAACACCGACTCCAAAAAGGAGGATAACTGATGAGTCCACGATCGAAA
>JBEKXK010000079.1:0-16739 GCA_049512055.1 Syntrophales bacterium
ATGAACACGCTCCATGCATACAAAAGGGCGCCGCACGTCGTACTACTCAATAATCCTAATAAAAGAGGCACCCATCTCGGCTGAGTAGCTTTTACTTCCGCCATTATCTAAACCCTCCTTTCAACAAATAAACGATATGAATAAAAAAATGTTGAATAATGACTTCCGATTTCTTGTCATCGCAAACAATGGGTCATTTTTGTAGTTTGCCGCTTCGTTTCGCAATGAGCTCTTTTGCCGTTTATAAAAAATGCCCTATTTCTAAATGTCCTCTCCTATCCTCCTTTCCTTACGGATTTTAAAAGATAATTTATTTCTTGACAACCTTCTTTAAGAAGCAGCCCTTCTTATCTATGACATCGCAGAGCAGGTTTAGGTCCTCTTCCATCGGTTCTGCCATGTCCGGCACTTGAGGAGACATTTGTGGGGATTTTTTCTCTTTGAGTTGTAATTGCAACATCATCATAAAAAAGTTCTCAACTTGATTTAGATTGTGCAATAGAGATATTGGCAACTGATATTGTCAATAGTGGTGGAATACATTAAAACGATTAGTTTTTACCATTTCAAGAGACCAATGTCAACTATTTTCTGATTTTGGTCTTAAATTTCTCTGGTATGCCCGATGATCATGGAAGTATACGCCGCACAGCATGCGGCAAGTCTGCAGAGGGAAGGATACGGCACAATACAACTGCATCTCGTCTGTACTTCCGGGCTAACCTTTCACAAAGCAACCAATTTTATTATTGTAATATGCGCAAAAACCGATTAAGTAAAAAAAGAGAACGCTTTAGAGAGGTTTTATTCGACGGATGGAGGATGAAAATAAAGTTTTAGAAAATATGCAAGCCATCCTGCGCGAAAAGGCCAGGGAACTTTATCCGGAAAAAGTATTTGATTACGGAACGAATCCTGAAAATTATGGCGCCATAGGTAGTCCTGACGGCTATGCGGAAAAGTCGGACGAATGCGGCAGGGTCATAAAGATGTTTCTTCGCGTGCGGCACGGGAAAGTCGAGGAGTCAAGATTCACTGCCGAAGGGTGCATATTTACCGTTGCTTCCTGCAATGCGGCGGCGGAGATGTCCAGAGGAAGGACAATCCGTGAATGTCTCAAGATCAACAGGAGCTCGATTTCGGAGCATCTGGGAGGTCTGCCTCACGACCACAGCCACTGTGCCCTCTTGGCGGCTCTTCTTTTCCAAAAGGCATTGAGAAGCTATATGGAAAAGAACAAGAAAGGGTAGTTGTTCCCATCAAAAAACAATATAATGCAAATTTGCGCTGCATTCGAACTTTACAAGACGATGTCTTCTCTATTTAATATAAAAAGATGCCGCGCTATCCCGCTATAGAATATGGCACTGCCGAGTCCCTTTATGTACGGAGGACTCCGCGCCTGATATATAATCAAAAAATGAATGGAGTGATAATCTTTGGAAAAAGCGACTATTCCGGATAATGTGTATGATATTGTGATCATCGGCGGAGGGCCAGCCGGTTTGACGGCAGGCATTTATGCATCGAGGGCCAGTCTCAGGACTTTGCTGATAGAAGGCGCCTCTTCCATAAGCCAGATTACCGTTACGGATATAATAGAAAACTATCCGGGCATGCCCGAAGGTATCGGCGGCTTTGAACTTATTGAGCGATTTAAGAAACAGGCTCTCCAATTCGGGCTGGAGACAGCATCAGAAGACGTCATCGGCATTGCAAAGACTAATTGGGGCAATACGGAAGGGTGGAGGGTAACATCGGCAAACAGAGACTATGAGGCGCTTGCCGTTATTGTGGCAACAGGAGCGTACTGGCGAAAACTGGGAGTCCCGGGGGAAGAAGTTTTTATAGGCAAAGGGGTCTCGTACTGTGCGACCTGCGACGGACCGCTCTACAGGAACAGAGATGTTGTTGTCATCGGAGGTGGGGACGCTGCCGTTCAGGAAGCTATCTTTCTTACCAACTTCGCCAGGAAAGTCACGATTGTTCATCGCCGTAACCGACTGCGGGCGACAAAAGCCCTTGAGAAGAGGGCCTTTGCCAACAGCAAAATTGATTTCGCCTGGAATTCTGTGGTTGAGGAAATATCGGGAGGAAATGTTGTCGAAAAGGTGAAAATCAGAGACGCTAAGTCACCTGATATTGGAAGGGAGATACCCGTCCATGGTGTGTTTATATTCATCGGCCTGACTCCAAAGACGGATCTGGTTCGCGGCATCGTGGATCTCGACGATGGCGGATATATTATTGTGGATGCAGATATGCAGACTTCGACAAAGGGTATATTTGCCGGAGGTGACTGTATAAGAAAAGGTCTTCGCCAGATAATTACAGCATGTGGAGATGGAGCAACGGCGGCAGCTTCCGCTCAGCATTATGTGGAGGAGTTGAAAGGTGAATCTTATTAGCTGGCAGCATCTTCCCGAGCGCATGAGTCCGATTATCTTTGAGATCGGTTCCTTTCAGATTCGCTATTACAGCCTCATGTATCTTATCGCATTCCTCTTGACCTACATCCTCGTCTCTTACCGGATAAAACGTGAGGATTATAGGTATTCGGCAGAAATGATTCAGGACTTTTTTATCTGGGCCATCACAGGACTCATAGTCGGCGCAAGGTTCGGTTATGTACTTTTTTACAATTTTGCCCATTACGTGGAGCATCCCCTTGAGATTATCCTCCCTTTCGATTTCGCTCACGGTATGCAGTACGTTGGTATCAGCGGCATGTCCTACCACGGAGGAGCCATCGGCGTCCTCATAGCGTCGGTTATTTTTTGCCGTAAACATAAGATAGATTTCTGGCGGTTTGCTGACCTATTTTGCCCTGTCATCCCTCTTGGATATACCTTTGGAAGAATCGGTAATTTCATTAATGGCGAGCTTTACGGCAGGATTACCACTATGCCGTGGGGCATGTATTTCCCGCTGGATATGACCCATCAGCTGCGTCACCCTTCCCAGCTCTATGAGGCGCTCTTCGAGGGGGTCTTTCTCTTCATCGTCCTCTGGAGTATCAGAAAGAAAGGTTCTTTTGATGGCTTCATCTTTGCCCTGTATATTTTCGGTTACGGGTTGGTTCGCTTTATGATCGAGTTTTTCCGCGAGCCGGATTCGCAACTGGGGCTGTTTGGGGGAATCTTGAGCATGGGACAGATGCTCTGTATCCTGATGATGCTTGCCGGCGTATTTGTTTATTTTATCGGATGGAAACGAAAGACAGGGGCACCTTTAAGACCGGCGTAACAGGATAACTGTCGACGGAGCTCTCGCTAATGGCACAAGAAATTACTTTGCGCAGTCCCCTTAGTTCACAATTAAAATTATGGAACAAACTACACCAAGCCAAGTATCGCCATAAGGAAGGACTTTTTCTTGCTGAAGGCTATAAAGTTGTCCGGGAATTGCTCAACAGTAAATTGAGTATACGGGCAATTCTGGTGATGAAGAAAAAAGGCTCGGAGTGGAATGCTTTCCTTTCCACCATTCCGCAAGGAATTGACGTCTATGGACTATCGGAAAGCGAATGGGACACATTAAGTCAGGATAAAGAACCGGAGGGTGTCATGGCGGTCGCAGCCATGCCTGAGCGCGCCGAAATCGATGCACTGCTGGAGCACGGTTCGGGCCATATTCTCCTGCTGTATCAGATAGGCAATCCCAATAATCTGGGCGCCGTGGCACGAGCCGCACACTGGTTCGGTATAGAAACAATAATACTCAGTACCGGTTCGGCAGATTTTACAAATCCCAAGGTTGTGCGATCCGCCATGGGAAGTCTTTTCCATATGAGAATTATACAGGATGTCAATTTTACTGAAACCCTGCCGCGAATAAAAGGACATTTCTTTCTCGTAGGCTCCCACGCAAGAGAGGGTGTAGAGCCGCATGCATGTAAGCAGAGAACGGCCATCCTCTTGGGCAGCGAAAGTCACGGATTGCCGGAAGTCTTGGTCCGTTTGGCTGATGAGCTGTGGCACATCCCCGGTGCGGGAAGAGGGGATTCCCTCAGTCTGCCTCAGGCAGCGGCAATCATGATGTATGAATGCGCAACACAGAATGCATGATGCAGGGGATCAAAGGAGCAGATGTGGATGATATGCCATCCTTTATTCAAGTAGTGACAACGACAGAAAAGAAAGAAGACGCAGAGAGAATTGCCGCGTGCCTGGTTGAGAAGAGGCTAGCAGCCTGTGTGCAGATAGCGGGGCCCATAACCAGTCTCTACCGATGGAAGGGGAGCATCGAAAGAGCCCAAGAGTGGCAATGCTGGATAAAAAGCAAAGAAGCTCTTTACAAAGAAATTGAAAAAGCCATCAAATCTGTTCATCCTTATGAAGTGCCCGAAATCATCGCTATGCCAATTATCGCAGGGAGTCGTGACTATCTGGAGTGGCTTGAAAGCGAAGTCACCTGAACAACATGGAATTCGGTAGCGAGCGCATGATGAACAATAATGTTCCTTAAGAATCGAAGATTCTCCGCAGCTTGCTGCGGAGAGCTTCAAACGGCTGTTATGTGAAACCGTTCTAAAGTCTGTGTGATAACGGAAATGGCCATATTACTTGCAGGCGACATCGGCGGAACAAATACTCGCCTTGGAATCTTCTCGAGAGAAAAAGGGGTGCGTTCACCTCTGGCAGCTGCAGACTTTAGAAGCGGAGAGTTTCCTGATTTAACAACCATCGTGCATGAATTTCTCAAAGGCGCTAATATTAGAGTGGATGCTGCCTGCTTCGGTGTAGCGGGCCCGGTCATGAAAGGCGCCGCCAAGATTACCAACCTGCCGTGGATCATCGATGAAAAAAAACTCGGCAAGGAACTGAACCTGCCATTCGTCAGGCTGCTGAATGATCTTGAGGCCATTGCTTATGCGGTGCCCTTTCTGGAGCCGTCGGATCTGCATACCCTCAACGAAGGCAGACCCGTCTCCGGAGGTGCCATAGCTGTCGTTGCGCCAGGCACAGGCCTCGGGGAGGCATTTCTGACGTGGGACGGAACACAGTACCGCGGTCACCCCTCAGAGGGAGGCCATGTGGATTTTGCTCCGGGCGATGATCTGGAAAAAGAACTGTTGAATTATCTTCAGGAGAAACTCGGCCATGTCAGTTATGAAAGCGTCTGTTCAGGACCGGGAATATTAAATATATATTGTTTTCTGCGTGAGAAGTGCTATGGTGAGGAACCATCCTGGCTGTCGGAGAGGGTGGCGGGGGAAAATGACCCTGTGCCAGTCATCATAGAGTGCACTTTAGATCGCACTAATCGCTCTCGTCTCTGTGTGATGACTCTTAACCTTTTTGTTTCCATCCTGGGAGCAGAAGCAGGCAATATGGCCCTCAAAGTGATGGCCACGAATGGCGTTTATTTAGGGGGAGGTATTCCTCGCCGCATACTGCCATTTGTGGAAAATGGACGGTTTATGAAATCCTTCCGCTACAAAGGACGAATGTCTGACCTGGTTTCACAAATACCGGTCTTCGTCATTCTTAATCCCCGAATTGCCCTTCTGGGCGCAGCAAGCTATGGTTTCGAACAATATCAAGGCACCAATGTTATGTACGTGAGGTGAATAATGTATATGAGAATACTATGTATCATCACCCTGGTATTTTGTTTGGCGACTTCAGGCTGTGCGGGGCTGGATATTTCCGGTAGAAATACAACGGAGGAATTGCAAAGGTCCAAGGCATCCATAGCCCAGCTCAACGATCAAATAGCAGCTATGAATAAGGAACTGACTTTGTTGAAGTCAGAAGTGCAAAAGATGAAAGAGGCGGAAGCTGCCACAGTGGCAGGCGAGACGGGGGTCTCCAAAGAGAAAGAGGCCGCTGTTTCCGAGACAGGCAAGAAAGACCAGGTGAAGGAAGTCGATATCTCTAAAAGAGATGTAATGAAGAAATCAGCCGATGACAATCAGGCTATGGAAGGAAAGGAGACAAGCCTCAAGAATCTTAAGGTCAAAGTCTTAAGTGGAAATGGCAAATTGCCTACTGCGAGACAAATGTCAAAGAAACTTATCGGGATGGGTTACAGAGTTGCAGACATAGGAACAGCAAGCAGGACTGATTATACGGCAAATACGATCTATTTTGCTTCAGACTATAAGAAAGAAGCGCAGCGTTTGGCGGCTCGGTTGGGAGGCAAGACCATCGCCAAGCCTCTGACCTGGTCCTCGGTTTATCATATCATTGTTGTTGCGGTGCCATGAGACTCACAGTTAGACTTTGATGCAAGAGTCTTGCAGAAGGGCTTCTCAAGTTGTATCGCGTGCGGTAATGAAAGGAGGGAAATAGAGTTGAAGTACAGCGAGATCCAAAAGATGGCCAAGAACATGGGGATCAATACGTATCAGATGAAGAAGAATGATATGATCCTGGCAATTCAGAGGGCGGAAAATAATATCGAATGCTTCGGCACGATCAGGGTGGAATATTGTCAGGAGCTTTCATGCCTGTGGAGGGAAGACTGCGTATCTCTGAATAAAAGCAGCCAGAACAGTTGGTCCTAATGCTAATCTTCTTATTACCTGCGAGCTCCTAAAGTCTCGATCAAGTCGATCCACGTCTTAAAAGATGACCTCATAGTTTGAATACGGGAAAGCATTGCTGAGGCTGCTTTTTCGCCTTCCTTTGCCGGATCTCTCGCCTGAGAAAAATCTGCCCAATATGTTTGTTTTACGTTAACAATATCGGCATAGATCTTTTCCAGTTTAGCGGATTTTATCTCAAAAGCTCTAGAATATATTCTTTACTGACTTTGATTCTTCGCAGGTGTGCATACTACGATTCACCGCCACGGCTATTACAATTGCAGCCCCTTCTTTCCTCGCAGTTTTAACAGGCATCTGTCTGATGATGCCACCATCAGACAGAAGCCTTTCGTGCTCCGTCGCTTACACACGCAAGACCAACACGTTTCCTGGGCAATCCCTTTGCGACTTTTACTTTGCTTTATGTGCGGGTTTCGACTGCACCTGCTCCTTTGCTCTAAGCTTCAAACTCTTCTTTCGTCTTCGCCTTTTTCGGTCAAGTTCCTTTTTACGCTCGATTTTCTTGTGTCCGCCCATGGTGCCTCCTTCTCTTTATTGGGATGAAGCTATAATCGCGGTGAGGATAGGGGAAGAAAGACTGCGTGTCAAGTATTAAGGATATTTTCTTGACTGGTGAGTAAGTTTCTCTGGTTGTTTCCGACTTTTTTTATTGCTGCTGATTATCGTCGGGTTTCTCGGGTGTTTCTGACATTCCATGTCTTCTTTTCAGCGAATCCAGCCATTTATCCCGGTAGAAATAGGCTATCACGAGGAAAAGGCAGCTTGCACCGGCAATGAACAGGAGTTCGATGTATTGATTGTTGCGTGCACAACTGCCGCTCACGGAGAGCAGGATAGTCCCGAGCAAACGTCCTACTGTCGAAATGCCCAGGAAATGCCACGTCTTCATGTGGCTCATACCCATTATGTAGCATAGATAGTCTTTCGGAAAACCGGGGATAAGAAACAAAAGGAAAGAAACGAAGAGACCGCGGTGTTCCAGGAAGTAATCGTACTTTTCAATGACCGCGGGCTTCACCGCCTTTTCCACAAGGGGCAGGCCAAAGAACCTGGCAAGCGCAAAGGCGATCCACGAACCGATAGTAAGACCGATGGTGGAATAAACCGTGCCCAGGCTGGCGCCGTAAATATACCCGCCGATAAGACCGGTGACTTCGCCGGGTATCGGGGCGGCTACCACCTGCAGTATCTGAAGGCCAATGAAGACAATTTCATCATACGGATGAAAGGAGTTAATGAATGCGATAGCCCTGCGCTGACTCGCGAAGTATATATACAGGTCGTAGTGGATAAAGAGATAGGTGGAGAGAATGATAAATACGAAGAGGATTACGATTCTGAGGGCAAGACGTCCGTTCATCAAAGAGATCCGGTGATGTTGTTCATTCCTTCTTATCTTCTATCTTCTTGCCTTCTGACGTATTTCCCGGCTTCTCATCCGGCTCCGCCATCGCCTTCTTGAAGCCTTTGATGGCCTTGCCGATGGAGCTTCCCAGTTCAGGAAGTTTTCCCGGCCCGAAGATAATCAGAACAATCACCAATATCACCAGAAGATGCATTGGTTGAAAAAGACCCTCAAACATGGACTTGGCCTCCTAATTCGGTTTTAATGATCCTATTCGCGAATCCTCACCGCAGTGAGGATATAGAAGCATTGTGTGGTTATCTATGCTCACACTTTTCATCGGATGTCCAGAGTTATTCACTGGTGCGGATAAACGGCCCGACGTGTGCCGTAAGCCTCGGCTCATTTGCGTAAGGATTCTGAGCTTAGCCTTTGAAGTTCTTCGTCTATTGCCTCCAACTCTTTGGCATCCTGCGAAGGCTCTCTTAGGGTAGTCAAATAAGCAAGATCTGATTCCCTGTCTCCGAGATTCCGCTTTAAAGCTGCGGGCACTATCTTTACGATCGGAGGGGCAGATGGCGAATTTGCAGCTTTCAGTGCGTAGTGATACGCAAGATCGTTATCCTTAAATTTGATTTTCGCCACGTAAGAGACCTGCCAGGGAAGCTTTCAGTCATCGGGAAATTTATCCTGCGCTTCCTCTAAATAATTGAAAATCAATCGTCCATCGGAATCTGTCCTGTAGCTCATATAATACACGGCAAAGAAAAAAGGGCCTTTGTTGTAAGGGTCGAGCCTTGTGATCACACGCATGTAAGACAACAAGCCCTTATAGTCCCATTCGTAACACATATAGGAAACGAAGTCATAGCCGGTGAGATAAAGAGGCGGGGAAAAATCCTCAGGCAGAAAAGACATTCTTAATCTTGCCGTCCTGTCAGTGGCCGCCAGGTCATTTATCAGCACATTTCCATCGAAGTTGATAATAAGCCCGACAATTATTTTCAAGAGCGTAGTTTCCCCTGCGCCATTAAGACCCACGAGGCCGACAGATTCGCCGGTCCGGATGTTCAGATTGATCCCCGAAATGGCTTCCGTCTTTCCGTAAAATTTGGATAAATTTTAATTGTTATGGACATAATAGAGATTAGTCAGACGGGATAGAGTGTTTCCTGTTCTTCATCCATTCCCACATGTGACCCGCTTTTTTATGTAAAAAAGACGGCGTTGTCATATTTTTGTAATTCTAATCTTCTTGTCTTACCGTTTGTGTTAGTATATAAAGTTCGAAACTGAAAAATTTGCTTCCTCAGTTGTTGCTCGAATTCGGTAGCGAGTGCATTCCCCGCGGCTTGCTGCGGAGTAAGCGAGCGAATGCCAAACTACTGTTCCTTAAGAATCGAAGATTCTCCGCAGCCTGCTCCGGAGAGCTTCAAATGATTTTGATGACACGGGAGATATGACATGACTGATCAGGCGACATTCGAAGATAGATGCATCAATACGATTCGCTTTCTCGCTGCTGATTCTGTGGAGAAGGCCAAATCGGGGCATCCCGGGATGCCCATGGGCGCGGCGGCGATGGCTTATACGCTCTGGACGCGACACTTGAAACACAACCCTGCCAATCCCATGTGGAGCGACCGGGACCGCTTTGTTCTTTCCGCAGGACATGGCTCGATGCTCCTCTATGCAATGCTTCATCTGACGGGATATGACCTTTCTCTTTCCGATTTGGAGTCATTTCGTCAATGGGAAAGCAAAACGCCCGGTCATCCGGAAAGACACTGCGCGCCGGGAGTAGAGGTGACCACAGGCCCCCTCGGCCAGGGCCTCAGCAACGCCGTCGGTATGGCCATTGCGGAAGCACACCTGGAAGCGAGATACAATCGACCCGGCCATGAGATCGTCAGCCACTTCACATACGTCTTTGCCAGCGACGGCGATCTGATGGAAGGCGTCACTTCCGAAGCATGTTCCCTGGCTGGGCATCTCGGTCTCGGCAGGCTCATAGTCCTCTATGACGACAACCGCATCTCACTTGCAGGAGCGACGTCCCTTACGTTTACGGAAGATGCGGGGAAACGCTTCAAGGCGTATGGCTGGCACGTGCTGCATGTGGAAGATGGAAACGATGTTTCCTCAATTGACCGTGCGCTGAAAAAAGCAAAGGCTCAAAAGTCGCGTCCTTCGATTATTTTCGTTCGGACCACCATAGGTTATGGGGCGCCCCACAAACAGGGAACATTTGAGGCCCACGGTTCACCACTCGGCGCAGAAGAATTATTGGCAGCAAAGAAATCCCTCGGCTGGCCCGCGCAACCCGCCTTTTACATCCCGGATGATGTCCTTGCCTTCTATCGTAAATCCATGAACCGCGGTCGTTCGCGGGAGGCTAAATGGAAACGATCTTTCAAAAAGTATGGCGCAGAATTCCCCGACATGTCCGCCGAATTCCTGCGCATCATGAAAGGAGGCCTTCCCGAAGGTTGGGAATCAAGGCTTCCTGCATATCCTGATGGCTCCAAGGATGTGGCAACGCGCAAGGCATCGGAGAGCGTCATGCAGAGCCTCGCTCCCATATTGCCAGAACTTATGGGCGGCTCGGCAGACCTCAACCCATCCACATTCACGTGGCTTAAGGGGTTCGGTGATTTTCAAAAACCTGATGCCGCGCACGGAGACACACAGGGCGCTGTCGGTGGTGATTGGGGTTACACGGGCCGCAATATCCACTTCGGCGTGCGTGAACACGCCATGGGCGCCATCGCTTCCGGCATGGCCCTTCATGGAGGATTTATCCCGTATACGGCAACGTTTTTAACATTCTCCGATTACATGCGTCCGCCCATGCGCTTGGCGGCCCTCATGGGTCTTAGGGTCATCTATGTTTTTACGCATGACAGCATCGGTCTCGGTGAAGACGGACCGACACATCAACCTATCGAGCAGGTCATGAATTTGCGCGCCGTGCCGAACCTGACTGTGATCCGTCCTGCCGACGCCGGCGAGGCTGTGGAGGCCTGGAAGGCCGCACTCCTCAAGGAGGACGGGCCTACTGCCCTGATCCTTACCCGTCAGAATCTGCCCGTCCTGAGCCGGGCCGAACTTGCACCTGCCGGTGGTCTTCAACGCGGCGGGTACATCCTCTGGGAATCCGCTCCCGGCAAGCCCGATATGATCCTTATCGGAACCGGGTCGGAAGTGCCGATCACCCTGGAAGCGGGAAAACGTCTGTCGTCTGACTTTCGCGTAAGGGTTGTATCTCTTCCGAGCTGGAGGATGTTCGATCGTCAGTCGTCCGAATACCGCAATCATGTGCTGCCTCCGGATGTTAAGGTCAGGGTCGCCGTGGAGGCGGGCATAAAACTCGGCTGGGAGCACTTTGTGGGACTCGAGGGAGCGGTTGTGGGAATGGACAGCTTCGGCGCCAGCGCCCCGTATAAGATTCTCTATGAGAAATTCGGCATCACCGCAGAGCATGTAGCTCAGGCGGCAAGGTCATTGATGAAGTGAAATCTTCAACTCGATCTTTATCAGCGAGTCCCGCCGCACGCCGGGATACTCTTTCCTGGACTGGATGCACGGATATATTTATGGGCGCTGTCCTTTTTTTTGTATCGGTATTTGCGAGGTTTGAGCTATGATAACGTCGCGCCGCTGCCCTCTAATTTCGCTGTTTATATTTGCTGCGATTCTGCTCGGCCTTGCCTGGCCTATCGCTGGCCACTGCTCAACCCTCTACGAGCGGTCGCTAAAGAAACTTGAAAGCAATCTTCAGACTGTCTCGCCCGATGATTTTATGTTTGTCGTTCTGGGAGACAGCAGGGACAATGACGAAATATTCAAGAAGATACTCAGTGCAGCGGGCAAACTGAGGCCTCTCTTCATCCTGCACGGAGGAGACACGGTATTTACAGGCAGAGAGAAAAAATTTAACCACTTTCTCGACATTGCGGAAAGCGTATTGCCCGACACGCCGATCTTCGTGGTCATCGGCAATCATGACCTAACGAACAATGTCAAGAGTCCGCACGGCAAACAAATATTTCAGGAAAAAATAGGCCCGCTAAATTATGTTTTGGATTTGAAGAAGCTCGGCATGCGGATTGTCGCCCTGGACAACTCTTTATATGAGCTTACCCCGGCGCAGCTGCAATACCTGGAGGAACATCTGACGTCAAAGAGGAAGTATAAATTTGTAATTATGCATATACCGCCGGAAAGCCAGAAATGGCAGCACAACCACTGTTTTACAAAAGGAGCAGACAGGCTCAAGCAAATCATGTCGGAACAAAAAGTGTCCGCGGCCTTTTTCAGTCACCTTCACCTCTACGATCAGGATGAGGTGAAGGGCGTGAAATATATAATCACAGGGGGCGCCGCCGCTCCGCTCCATATAAACATTCCTTTTGGTGAGCATTCTTATCATTTCATCGTCGTCAGAGTGAAGGATGGCAAGGTCGCAACAGAAGTCATTCGCATTAACTCCGATCATGAGAAGAGTCCATTACCCACGGAATAAAGGGAATATCATTTATGGCCAGCCCGGAAGATGCGACAGAAAATATTCCAAACCGTCTGATCCATGAAAAGAGCCCATATCTACTCCAGCATGCCTATAATCCCGTTGACTGGCACCCATGGAGCGGGGAGGCATTCGATAAGGCTCGTACAGAGAATAAGCCCGTTTTCCTCTCCATAGGGTATTCCACATGCCACTGGTGCCACGTCATGGCCCACGAATCTTTTGAAGATCCGGAAATCGGGAGACTCCTCAATGAGGTTTTCGTCTGCATCAAGGTTGATCGTGAAGAACGGCCGGATATTGACAAGGTTTACATGAACGCCTGTCAGATGATGACAGGGGCCGGAGGATGGCCGCTTACCATTGTGATGACGCCTGACAGGCAACCCTTCTTCGCTGCCACCTATATTCCCAAGGAGAGCCGCTTCGGCAGGATCGGACTGCTCGATATGATCCCGAGAATCAAGGAGATATGGAAAGAACGTCATCATGACATTCTGAAATCGGCAGGTGAGATAGTATCCTCCATGAAGCAGAAGACATCAGAGATTAAGGGCGAGGCCCTGACGAAAGATATTATCCAGGAAGCGTATGAAGGGCTCGCGGGAATTTATGATGGAAAATATGGAGGATTCGGCCAAGCTCCTAAATTTCCCACTTCCCACCAGTTGCTCTTTCTTATGCGTTACTGGAGATGGAGCGGTGAGACAAAGGCGTTGGAGATGGTTATGAAGACACTTCACGCCATGCGCTCCGGCGGTATTTATGATCATGTCGGCTTCGGCTTCCACCGGTACAGCACGGACAGGCAGTGGCTCGTGCCCCATTTTGAAAAGATGCTCTATGACCAGGCATTGCTGGCCATGGCCTATACGGAGGCCTACCAGGCGACCGGAGACGAATTCTTCAAGAGGACAGCCTGCGAAATATTTACCTATGTGCTCAGAGATATGAAGGCGCGGTCAGGCGCTTTCTACTCGGCAGAGGATGCGGACAGCGAGGGTGAAGAGGGGAAATTCTACTTCTGGACACAGGACGAAATCAGAGGGTTGCTGGGACCAGCCGAAGCGAAACTGGTAATGAAGGCGTTCCAAGTGGATAAGGCGGGAAATTTTGTCGAGCCACAAACGGAAGAAAGAACCGGCCAGAATATTCTTCACATGAAGAAGCCCGCCTACGAAATTGCTTCATCTCTGGGAATTTCCGAGGATGCTCTCCGCCACAGGCTCTCTGCGGCACGGCTGTCGCTGTTTTCTGCCCGTGATAAACGCGTCCGTCCTTATAAAGATGACAAGATCCTGACGGACTGGAACGGCCTCATGATAGCTGCCCTGGCAAAAGGGGCGCAGGTCTTTATGGACAAGGTTTATCTTACGGCAGCGCAAAACGCCGTAAGATTCATCATGGATAATATGCGCGAAGTCGATGGAAGACTTTTTCACAGGCACCGCGAGGGAGAGTCTGCCATCATGGCCAATCTCGATGATTACGCGTTTTTGATCTGGGGATTGATAGAGTGTTACGAGGCGTCATTTAATCCTTCATTTCTGAAGACGGCATTGAGGCTGCAAGCGGACTTAACGAAACACTTCTGGGATAAGGAACATGGCGGCTACTATTTCACGCCCGATGACGGTGAAGACCTGATCGTCCGCGATAAAGAGAGCTATGACGGCGCCATTCCCTCGGGAAACTCCGTGGCTATGTTAAATCTCGTCCGTCTTTCCAGACTGACGGGAAACGCAGAACTGGAAGCACAGGCCGCAGAGATCAGCCGCGCCCTTGCGGGCGATGTCAGACGTGTGCCTGTGGGTCATACCCAGTTTATGATGGCTCTCGGCTTTTTGCTCTACCCATCTTATGAAATCGTGGTTGCCGGTAGACCCGAAGAGGATGATACGGAGCGAATGTTGCGAGGACTGAGAGAGCATTTTCTTCCCAACGCAGTTATCCTTCTTCGTCCTCCAGAGGATGAATCCTCTGATATAGTCGACATGGCGCCTTTTACGAGAGACCTTAAACCTATAAAGAATAAGGCCACGGCTTATGTCTGCGCCAATTTTGCATGTCACAGCCCGACGACGGATGTGACCGAGATGCTCAGGCTCTTGGCCATACGGGAATAATATTCTGACAGGTTGTTCTTCTTTGCATGAACGGAGGTTTGAATGACTAATACATCGGAAAGAAAAACAATAAGCACTCCCCATGCCCCAAAGGCAATCGGCCCTTATGCGCAGGCGGTGAGGTACGGCGATCTGCTGTTTGTTTCGGGGATGATTCCGATTGATCCCAAGACGGGTGAATTATTAACGGGGAATTTCGAGGCCGAGGTGGCGCTCGTTCTCGAAAATCTCAAGGCCGTGGTTGAGGCAGGAGGCATGAGACTGAAGAATGTCCTGAAGGTCTCCGTCTTTCTGAAAGACCTCGGTCTCTTCGGAAAATTCAACGAGATATACGGCAGGTACTTTGGAGATGTTCTCCCCGCACGGGAGACCATTCAGGTAGCCAAATTGCCGAGGGATGCGTCGATTGAGATTTCCGTAATCTGCGGAAGGTGACAGAGGCAAAATACTGTTCGTGAGATCTTACCAATGGCAAAGAGATTTCAGAATTTGATAAGGGCATTGCCGCGGTTCGCGCGCTTCGTGTTCAAGGTATTGCGCAGTTTCAGACAGAACCAGGGCGTGCTGCTTTCCGGCGCGATTGCCTATTACACTCTTCTTTCGATCGTTCCCCTGTCCATCCTCACTTTGATTGTCCTCTCGCATTTTGTGGAAGAGGAGCAGTTGTTCCTCACCTTATCGACATACATGGAAATGGCGATACCGGGATACGCCTCAACTTTGACCGAGCAGGTGCGGGTATTCATTATGCACCGTAATGTAATCGGTGTTATCGGCATTCTGATCTTGCTGTTTTTCAGCTCCGTAGCCTTTACGGTGCTTGAAAACGCAATCTCGGTAATCTTTCACCACCGCATTAGAATCCAGCGGCGCCACTTTATGATTTCAGCCATTATTCCTTTTGTGTATATTCTTTTCATCGGCCTCGGCATATTCTTTGTGTCATTTTTTGCGGGAGCATTGGAGGCCGTCGAAAACAGGCATTTCATGCTCTTAGGCTGGAATTGGAGCTTTGAAGGCACGTCCAGGATTGTATTCTATTGTTCAGGGTTGATTGGTGAAGTGCTTATGTTCACCTCCCTGTATCTCGTCATGCCCGTGGGACGGATAACCTTCCATCACGCGCTGATCGGAGGGTTGGCAGCCACAATTCTCTGGGAGATAACCCGTCGCGTCGTCGTCTGGTATTACACGTCCATATCCGTCGTAAATATAATTTACGGCTCTCTGGCATCGGCGGTTGTGTTCCTTCTCAGTATAGAGTTCGCAGCGATAATACTTCTCTTAGGCGCCCAAGTTATTGCAGAACTTGAAAGCAAGACCGATGATAAGGGCAAGGAGCATTTCAGGTTTTGAGGAAACTCTTATCGCAAGGTCTATGACAATTGCTTCTTAACTTCTTAAAAAATTATAATTTGGATTGATTCCTTCCTAGAGTCCACATTTGACATACCATATAGGAAAATGTAGATTTCCTTCCATAGTACTCAAGAACATAGACATGCTTTTAGATTTTGCTGAGAGGGTTTATGCCGATCCGTATAAGACACCGTGACAAAGAACAGCATACCGGATCAAAAAGATGATATTTTAGTAATTCTTACAGAAGCGGGACGATTTTCGCCAGCGTCTTATGCGGCATTTGTAACGCCTTTCGGGTTATTATATGGATCAATATAAACAATGATATAATTCATCGGGCAAGAAAAAATGCAGGAGAATTCAAAAAAGATCGCAATGAAATTAGCTCTACTTCAGAGAGAATATCTAACTCTCAAAACTCTCGGTTTGAACTTGAATATTGAACGGGGCCAGCCGGCTGACGAAAATTTCGACCTCTCGAATCCACTGCTCACTATCGTCGATGAAACTGATATCAAAACTCCGAGTGGGTATGACATCAGAAATTATCCGGGCGGAGTGAAGGGCTTACCCGAAGCGCGTGAGCTTTTTTCAAAGGTGCTTGGTGTGAACGCCAAAGAAATAATTGTAGGAAATAATGCCAGCTTGAAAATGCTCTCCAACACTCTCATGTGGGCGCTTATAAAGGGCATGAAGGATAGCGAAAGACCCTGGTGCAATTATAACCCGCCCAAAATTATTGTAACGGTTCCAGGATACGATCGGCACTTCCTTCTACTCGAGGCAATGGGATTTAAAATGATCACCGTAAAAATGACTGGGCAC
>JBEKXK010000080.1:0-16708 GCA_049512055.1 Syntrophales bacterium
GCATGAAATCTTTAACTTCAAATGTTTCTGTGCTGTATGCCACCATATTTTGTGGCGCATTTACCGGCAAGATAAACCCGAAGCTCACCACGAACTGTAAAATCATTGTCATGCCCCATACGTTCATACCCGCCATCTTTACCTCCTGCAATACCGAGATCACAATCGGTATCATAGCTGACGCCAAAGCGGTGGCACTGGCAAACCCAAGGTGGATGATAATGAGGAAAGCGGCAAAAACAGCCAGAATTATCAAGGCAGGCATGGTCTGTAAGCCAAACCAGGTGACAATCATTTTAGCCAGCCAGGCAGCGGCTTTCGTGGAAAGAAGAGCCGATCCAAGGCTTATGCCTATCCCGAACAACATCAGAGTGCCCCAGGGGATTTTTGCCTGTGCTTCTTTCCATGACATTACACCTACAACAGGCATCAGCATGATGGCCACGGCAGCGAGGGTCGTAGAGGCAGTATCAAAATTATGGAGAATCATTTCGGTAGACCAGAAGAATAGCAGTGTAAGCGATACGGCGAACAGCTTTTTCTCGTTCAGTTTCATAGGACCAAGGTCAGCCAAAGCTTTAGCGATAGTTTCCTGGCTGCCGGGGATTTCCTCGGTGTCAGGCGGCATGACCTTCATCAAAACGTAATACAAGACAACAGACATAATCGCGGCGAAGGGAGCAGCGGCAATAAACCATTCGAGCCAGGTAATCTGTTTGTTAAGAAGTTTATCAATAAAGCCGATGGCAACCATATTTTGTGCTGCAGCCGTTTTAATACCGACATTCCAAATACTATCAGCCTGGGCAGTGGCGATCATCAGGACACCGGCAAATTTGCTCTTTTTATCCACATTGAGAGCCAGGATAATCCCCATTACAATAGGAACCAGACAGGCAACCCTTGCGGTTGTGCTGGGAATGAAGAAACTGAGAACGAAACCCACAAAAATTACTCCAATCACAATACGGTTGGTCTTAGTCCCTATTTTAGACAGGATGGATAAGGCGATCCGCTTGTCGAGGCCGGTCTGCATCATCGCGGCGGCGATAAACAGCGCCCCGCCCACTAAGGCAGTCGCGGGGTTGCTGAATCCGCCCAATGCCAGGGAGAGACCCTTGGAAGTTCCCATAACGGTTTTGGGATTGGCAACATCGGGTGATGTACCGAGCAGGAAGACCATAATTGCTAAGATTATGGCGGCACTGATCGGATAAGAAACAGCCTCGGTCATCCAGATTATTATCGAAAAGATAAGCATAGCGATCATTCTCTGACCGGCTATTGTTAATCCTTCCGGCGTCGGCATTAGAACGATCCCCAATAACACAAGAACACTGATAATCAGGCCATAGCGCTTGCTGAAGGAATCCTGTCCTGCTTTCATAATTAACTCCTTCTAAAAAAGTTAATTGACCCACGGCTGATATTTTTACCACATTTTTATATAGAGTTCCGTAGTTATTTTGATTTTTACAAAATCTTAATATGTGGTAGAAGCTCTTGAGGCAATTCGATATGGACAGAAGGGTCCATGACAATTGAGGATGAAATGTGAATGAGAGGCGCCATCATGAAAGCAAGACTCATCTTGTTTCTATTAGCACTGACGGTTGGCTGTGCAGGACCCTTAGTGACAGCAGCGGGGCGAGGTGATGTCAATTCTGTCAAGGCCATCGTTGAAGATAAGACGCATCCGATCGAGCTGAAAGAAAAAAACAGGGCATTATGCCAGGCCTCCTATGAAGGGCATATAAAGGTTGTTGAACTGTTAATCGATAAAGGGGCTGATTTGAATGCCAAATGCAGTATTATCGGGAACGGAGGGACATCGTTAATAGATTCTGTATGGAAAGGCCACTCCGCTGTCTCGAAATTTCTAATCGATAAAGGGGCCGATATAAATGCAAAAGATGCATTTGGCAGGACTGCTTTATTTTTTGCTCTAATTAGGCGAAATATTGAAATAGCGAAGATACTTATGGACAAAGGGGCTGATATCGATTCTGAGGTCGCATTTTTTGAAGGCAAAGCTGCTGAAAAGCCAAAAGATGCCGACTATGTCTTCGGTCTAAACTATCTTAAAAATTATGCCAAGAAGACAGAAATATCCGCCAAGAGTGCATCAGTAAAGCCAACGGAAATTTCATCCTCTTCCCCATTGATCAGATCCGACATTGATGAACTCCCTTCAATGAAGACCAAACCAAATAGAAACGCCTATGCCATTGTCATCGGGATTGAGAACTACCGCCAAAAACTCCCCCGAGCCGATTTTGCCGTGAGCGATGCAAAGCTGGTGAGCGATTATCTCACCAAGGTGATGGGCTATCAGGAAGAGAATGTCGTCTTACTGACAAACGAAAAGGCACTGCAGAGCGACCTCACCAAATACTTTGAAAAATGGCTGCATAATAATGTGGAAAAGGACGGCACGGTTTTTATCTACTATTCGGGCCACGGTGCGCCGGATCCCAAGACAGGAGGCGCTTACCTTGTCCCCTATGACGGTGATCCGTCTTTTATCGCCGAGACAGGCTATTCGCTGAAAAGAATGTACGATGCCTTAGGGAAACTGCCCGCTAAGGAGATTGTTGTCGCACTTGACTCCTGTTTTTCCGGCGCCGGCGGGAGATCGGTCCTCGCTAAAGGCGCCCGACCTCTCGTTATGAATCTGCAGAGTTTAGCTGTTCCAGCTGGAAATATGAAAATCATCGCCGCGGCTTCAGGGGATCAGATCAGTTCAACATACGAGGAAAAAGGTCATGGTCTCTTCACCTATTTCATGTTGAAGGGTATCAAGAACGAGGATGTTGTAAAGCGGGATGGATCAATTGCGGTAAATAACTTATTCAGTTACATCAAACCCCAAGTGGAGCGCATCGCGAGGAAGCAGTACAACAACGAGCAGTCGCCGCAGTTGATTGGGGCGAAAACAAATTGAGGAGTTTTATGAAAAAAATACTCTTTATCATAGTCTTCCTCCTAATCCCTTTTGCGGCTTCTGCTGCTAAGCCCCTTTGGGTTACGGCTGATGGTACATCATATCAATCGGAGATGGATACACTGAAGGAGGTAAAAGATAGAGCCAAACGGGATGCCGAGAGCAAGGCGATAGAAGATGCGGTCGGTACATTCATTAGATCCCATACATTAGTCTCCAACAGTCAGATCGCCGAAGACCTGATCTACGCCGCTGTCAGGGGAAAAATCACAAAGGAAGTAATCATCGCATCGGATTGGGATGCAAAAGAGAGAAACCTCTACAGAATAAAGATCAAAGCCTTGATCGAACCCGTCTATCCTGAGAAGGGAGAAGGCCTCTCCGCAAAACTGTCGCTCTCGAAAACAGACCTGAAGGAAGGGGATGAAGTAAAGATATTCTATCAGGTAAGCGAAGACTCTTATGTCTATATCTTTTCCATTGCTGCAGACGGCTCCGTGACTCTCCTTCTCCCCAATTCAAATATGCCGGACAATTTTACCAGGGCGGGAAGGGCATACCAATTCCCTCCCGCAGACAGCCCTATTCATCTGAACGCCATGTTCCTGCCGAACCACAAGGAAGCTCTTGCTGAAGAAAGAATCAAGATCATCGCGACCCGGCAGAAACAGGAGCTGCTTTCCATCGGTTTTAGAGAAGGGATTTTTCAGGTCTATGATGCAAAGTCAACGGGAATGATCAGCGACCTTGTCAGGAGGTTGAACCAGATCGAACTGACGGACTGGACAGAGACCACAGCGGTTTACAATCTTAAGAGATAGAAAGCTATGTCTGAAAGGGCGAAGTCAGTAGTCTTCACTCCGGGACGCATCGGCCGCCTCGAAATCAAAAACCGTTTGGTGCGTTCGGCCACCTACGAGAACGCAGCGACAAGCAGGGGTGAGGTATCGGACTCTCTGGTCGGGATTTATCGAACCCTGGCCGAAGGAGGCTCAGGTCTGATCATCACAAGCATAACCGGCGTATACGGGCGGGCGCTGTCGCCCCGTTTGATCATGAGAGTTGATGACGATTCCTTCATACCGGGTCTGGCGAAGATACCGCGGGCGATCCGGGAAGCTGCCCCGGACTGCAAGGTGATGCTGCAATTGCATCACCCGGGAAGGCAGGTTGTCAATCGCGAAGATACTGCCAAATTTAGGCCGGTAGCTCCGCCCGCCTTTGTCGCTTACGTTATGAAGCATCCCGAATTATTGGCTCCCCGCGAGGGAGCGCCGCACATTGTGGAGCCAACCGCTCCGTCTGCAGTCTACGATGCCTTCTTCGATCGGACCCCGCGGGCATTGACCCTAAAAGAAATCGAAGAAATCATCGATGCCTTTGCCGAAGGCGCAAGGCGGGCTCAGGAAGCCGGTTTCGACGGGATTCAGATTCATGCCGCCCACGGCTATCTTCTGAGTTCCTTTCTGTCACCGCGGACCAACCGGAGGGATGATGAATACGGAGGTTCGACGAAGAATCGGACCAAGATCATCAGGGAGATTTACCGGCGTGCCAGAGGGAAGGTTGGTAATCGCTTTCCCATACTCATCAAGATGAACGTCTCTGACTTCCTTCCCGGCGGCATCGACCTCGATGAGGCGTTGCGGATAGGAAAGATAATAACCGAGACCGGTTTCAGCGCGATTGAGACAAGCGGCGGTATGTATGAGTCGTTGACCAGGAAGCAGGAAGAGCTCGGCTGGCCGCCGGTGTTCATGTCTGAAGCGCGGACGGGCATCAAGACTGCGGATCAGGAGGCCTACTTCCTCCCGGGCGCGTCAGCCCTCAAGAAAGAGACGAATGCAACTATTATCCTTGTAGGTGGCCTCAGGTCATTGAGCAGAATCGAAGAAGTGCTGGAATCGGGGGCCGCAGATTTTGTGTCCATGAGCAGGCCCCTCATCCGGCAACCCGATTTGCCCAATTTGTGGCTCTCAGGACAGGGGCCGGACAAGGCGGAATGCATTTCCTGTAACGCCTGCCTGCCCATAGGGAACGATCCTATCGACTGCCGGGCCAAAAAAGTATAGGGATTGACCGACAGATCATTCCGCTAAAAATATGGTAAGAGGAGGTGCAATGAATCGTATCGGTGCCCGACCATCTGCATGAAGAGCAGCCTATGAAACATCTGCATCGCTCCCTGAAAAACCGCCACCTCCAAATGATCGCCATCGGCGGGGCCGTGGGTACGGGCCTGTTCTATGGCTCTGCGCACGTCATCCAAATTGCAGGCCCCGCAATCGTGGCCTCCTACGCCATCGTCGGTGTCGTCATTTACCTGATTATGCGCGCCCTCGGAGAGATGTGCGTCCATGAACCGGTGACCGGCTCTTTCAGCTATTACGCCTATCGATACTGGGGCGACTTTGCCGGATTCTTCTCCGGATGGAATTACTGGTTCTGCTACATTAGCGTCAGCATGGCCGAGCTTGCCGTGGTGGGCATCTACATCTCTTTCTGGTGGCCCGCCGTTCCTTCGTGGACGAGCGCACTGGTATGCTGGGCGGTGATCACCTTCGTCAATCTGTTCCGCGTCAGGGTCTTCGGGGAATTTGAGTTCTGGGCTTCTCTCATAAAAGTAACGGCCATCTGCCTCATGATCATCATGGGAACGTTTCTCATCGTCTCCGGATATATTCATGATCGTCCGGCAGCGGGATTGGCAAGCCTCAATACCATGGGTGACTGGCTTCCCTACGGCATCAAGGGACTCTTTCTCTCCTTTGCCCTGGTGATCTTTTCCTTCGGCGGCGTCGAGCTGGTAGGAATGGCTGCCGGAGAAGTGGAGAAGCCGAAGCAGGTGATCCCCCTCGCCATCAGGCAGCTAGTCTGGCGCATCCTCCTGTTTTACGTCGGCTCCTTTACCGTGATGCTCATATTCTTCCCGTGGCGAGCGATCGGACTGGAGGCGAGTCCCTTCGTCCAGATATTTGCCAAGTCGGGTATCCCTGAAGCGGCGTCAGTCATAAACCTCGTCGTCATAACCGCGGCTCTATCCGTTTACAACAGTATGCTCTTCAGCAACGGCCGGATGTTGTACAACCTCGCCTGCCAGGGGGACGCCCCGGAGCTGTTTGCCCGCCTGAGCGCTTCGGGCATTCCGAGAAACGGTCTCATCTTTTCGTCCCTCATAACCCTGATCATCGTGGCCCTGAATTTCCTGATTCCTGAGAAGGTCTTTTTCATCATGATGTCTATCGCTTCCATCTCCGTATTGATAAGCTGGCTCATGATCCTCTTCACGCTGATATTCTTCCGGCGCACCATGTCCCGTGAGGGGCAGACGCCTGCTTTTCCGACGCCGCTTTATCCATACAGCATTTACTTTGCGGCAGTCTTTCTCATCATGACGATGGTTCTCATGGCCTTTATCCCGGACATGCGCCCATCCCTGGTCATCGCCCCCGCGTGGGTCTTGTTCCTGTGGCTGATATACGTTCTTCGTCGCAAGGACTCCCGGAAATCGGAGAAAACCGTTTCCGAAGAATGTTCTTTCACTGAGTGATTTGTCTTAACAGGGAGAAAGTCCCGTTTGGAAGTACGCGTAAATTACTTTGAGGCCACGCGCAAAAGGAAGAATGCCCACAGCAAGGCGATGAAATATGATATGAGGATATCACTCGGCCAGTGAGCTCCCAAAACTATGCGGGCAAGCCCGCCGGTTATGAGGAAAGCACAGCAGAGAAACAGCAAGATTGCCCACAGCACGCCGGACTTCTTCCGGGCAGCCTGAATTGCAAGATATCCTAAGGTCGAGCCATAGGTTAAGGCAAACACGGATGGGAATGAATAACCGGATGGCGACCCAATGACGTGCACCAGCAGAGGCGATGGCCGAGGTCGGGCGATTATGGGACTGAGCAACGTGCCCAGGATCCACATGCCCGCAAAGCTGAGGATGGAGAATAGAGCAACGCGCCATCCGGCGACGCCCCAGGAAATAAAGAAAGTGATGGCCAACAGAATTAGATTCCAGGGGAAAGCCGCCGACTTTGTGATCCATAAAGCC
Organism: Syntrophales bacterium; assembly: GCA_049512055.1. Classification (GTDB taxonomy): domain Bacteria; phylum Desulfobacterota; class Syntrophia; order Syntrophales; family UBA2185; genus Fen-1135. Next base: position 6,999 of record JBEKXK010000080.1, read on the forward strand.
CAATTCATGGATTTTGGCGCCAGGGATTGTACAAATTTTCCCACCGTCACATCTCCGGGGAAGTATGCATAGCGACAAGCAGCCAACATGGCGAATATAGCAACGAACAGTAGAATTAAGAGCACGATATCCTTTTTCCGCATTACAATTCCTCTGCTCGAATTGAGCCTATGTATATTATATTAGAAACTGAAATAGATAGAAAGCACGAAGAATAAGATGGAGGTGTCCTCTTGTCGGTAGGCGTCATGGCAGCTATTCTACTCGGAGCGCTCCTGCATGCCACATGGAATGCTCTTATCCGTGCCGGCTCCGACAAGATGCTAAACACCCTTTTGATTGTTGCCGGCGCGGGACTGGTGACTGCATGCTTCCTTCCGTTTGTCCCGGCCCCCGCTTCCGCAAGCTGGCCGTACCTGGCTGCGTCCATCGTGATACATGTCGTCTATTTTTATTTCGTTGCCCTCTCTTACCGCGGCGCCGAATTGAGTTTCGTCTATCCCATCATGCGGGGGGCTGCGCCTGCGGTATCGGCGGTAGCCGTAGTTTTCGTATTGAATGAATCTCCTTCGCCTCTCGGCTGGGCAGGGGTCTTGATCGTCTGTTTTAGCATCGCTCTCCTTGCCGCAGACTCCTGGCGGACGGGTGCCCTGCGGTTTGCGCCTACGGCTATCGCCCTTGCAAACGCCGGCGTCATCGTGATCTACACAGTCGTAGACGGAATAGGCGCACGGGCGTCAGGAAATGCGTTCAGTTATACGGGTTGGATGATCCCGCTGACTGCCGCGCCGGTCACCGTTGTCTGCTTCATAAGAAGACCACAATTCATGGCTTCTATACGTGCAAACTTTGGCCTGGTTCTGGCCGGCGGTGCCTGCACCTTCGGATCATATGGACTGGCACTCTGGGCGATGACCCATGCGCCGATTGCACTCGTCGCCGCCCTTCGCGAGACGTCTGTCGTATTCGGAACAATAATTGCGGCAACCTTCCTTCATGAGAATGTGAGCCCCATGCGCTACCTCGCAATCCTGGGGGTTACCGCCGGCGCCATAGCAATCAAGCTTTCATAAATTCAGATGTTGCCTTCGCGTTCAATGCAAAATCTTCGTGCCACCTTTTTGATCGATATACGTTCTTCGTCGAAAGGACTCCCGGAAATCGGGGAAAACCGTTTCGGAAGAATGTTCTTTCACTGAATGATTTGCTGATATAGTGTTCTTATAATTCAGCATGGCAGACTTTGTACGTGTTAGCAATACCCGACAGGAGGAAGAACGATGACAAAAAAACCAGTAATCTCATTCTGGGGAGTGCCGTTGTTTGCGGGCATCCTCGGTTCCCTGCCGATTGGGGCAACGGCTGCCGAACTAAGCGTGTACGCACCGGGCGGAGTAAGGTCAGCTGTTCAGGGCGCCGCTGCTGGGTTCGAACGCCAGACCGGTCATACCATCAAGTTCACGTTCGGCACGGGTGGAGGAATCCAGAAACAGATTGCCGCCGGAGCGCCTGCCGACGTCACCGTGCTTCCGTCCAAAGGAATTTCCGAGCTCGAAAAGAATGGGCTGGTAGTACCGAACTCGCGGCTGGAAGTGGGCAGCGTCGGGGTGGGAGTGGGCATCAAGGCAGGAACGCCTCGACCCAAGATCGGCACACCGGAAGAATTCCGCGAAACGCTCCTCGCTGCAAGATCGATAACATATGCCGATCCGGCTCGCGGGGGGACGTCGGGCACATATTTCGCGACGGTAGTGCTCCCGCGTCTCGGCATCGCAGAGCAGATGCGGGGCAAGACGGCTTTGACGGCCGTCGGTGAGGATGCAGTCCGCCGCGTGGCCAATGGGGAATCGGAGATCGTAATTGTCCAGTCGAGCGAGATTGTTGCCGTTCCCGGCGCGGAGCTGGTTGGCCCTTTACCGGCGAGCATTCAGAACGCGATTGCCTATGCTGCTGTCGTGCTCAAGTCAAGTAAGATACCTGATGTCGCTCAAGCATTCGTGACTTTTATAGACTCCCCCTTGGGACGGGCGGCGTTCCAGGCCGCAGGATTTCAACGAACCGGGACGCGCTGACGGCACCGTCGAGCGCCCTTCTTCTTGTTATCAATGGTCCATTGGATTTCTCGATCATACGATGTTTTAAACGGTAATCTGTCGTTGATATTGCATTGACATACAAGGCCGTTATCCCCTATAAATTCTTTCACCGATGTAACTTAAATTGAAGCTCTCCGCAGCAAGCTGCGGAGAATCTTCGATTCTTGAGGAACAGTATCGTTCGCATTCGCTCGCTTACCCCGCAGCAAGCTGCAGGGAATGCGCGCTACCGAATTCAAAGGTATAGGAGAAAGAGCAGGATGAGCTTGTTTGGAAAACAGAACGGGAAAAAATATCACACGAGAACGATAGAGGTGAATACCTACGAATATGACGAACAGAGATTAGTTGTAGAGGGATGCCTGACAGATCATCGATTGCAGGAATATCACTTGGCGACAGGTGAAAAAAGATCACCCGGCCTATTGCATCAGATGATCATCCATATGCTTGTTAACAAGACAACGCTTGAGATTGAGGATCTGCATGTCGAGATGCCCACTGTTCCACGCGAAGAGTGTTTGGAGACCATCAACAGCATGGAGCCTGTCAAGGGATTAAGAATTACCCGCGGATTTACGTCAAGGGTAAAGGCGCTGGTGGGCAGCGGCAAAGGGTGCAACCATCTGGTGGCGCTTCTAACATCGATGGGCTCCTCAACCATTCAGGGATACGCTGCTTACAAATTGCAGGAATCCCCCAGCTTCATATCAGATATGATCAATATGCTTGCGGACACCTGTTGGACATGGCGTGCAGAAGGGCCCTTGATGAATTTTATAAAAGAAAAAATCGAAAGAGAACGAAAAGCATAAAGGAGAAAGGATATGAAAGTTATCGGCTTCAACGGCAGTCCAAGGAAAGATGGCAACACCACCACGTTGATGGGCTATCTCTTGCGGGAGATCGAGAAAGAGGGCATTGAAACGGAACTCGTTCAGCTCTCGGCAAAGGCGATTCACGGGTGCATTGCCTGCTACAAGTGTTTCGAGAATCAGGACCAGCGGTGCGCCGTCAAGAACGATGCGGCGAACGAGTATATCGAAAAGACGACAACGGCTCAAGGTATCGTTTTGGGATCTCCTTCATATTTTCAGGATGTAACAGCGGAGATGAAGGCCTTGATTGACCGGGCGGGCTTCGTCGGATTGGCAAATGGGAGAATGCACAAGAATAAAGTTGGGGCTGCCGTATCCTGTTTGCGTCGCAGCGGAGGGCTGCATACAGTCGAAACCATGAACCATTTCTTCCTTAGCAACGAGCTTATCATCGCCGGTCGGGCGATGAGCGTTGCCAGAGATAAGGGCGAGGTGGAAAAAGATCAGGAAGGCATCCAGGCTGCGCAGACCCTGGGGCAAAAGATCGCCTGGCTGATGAAGAAGCTCTACGGCTGAAATCTTAGAGAGGTAATGAGAGGACTTCTTTATGAAAACCACAAACAGGTTATTTATTTTCTTGCTTTTCATGATGTCGGTATCCATGCCTATAAATGGATATTCTCAAGCATCCGACCAGTCACAGGTGACGGATCGCCTTATTGACCTAAAGAAATGTATTAATTTTTTGGAAAAAACAGGCAATCTTGTTCGCGTCAAATCTGAGGTCGATCCCAAGTATGAACTGGCGGGGATTGCCAAAAAGTACGAAGGAAAAAAATGTGTTCTTTTTGAAAAAGTTAAAGGAAGTTCCTTCCCCGTGTTTATTGGCCTTTTATGGAATCGGGATACGATAGGAAGTATATTCGATGTCCCCCACGAACAGGTTAAAAATATCATGGCCGATGCCTATAATAAATGGAAAATGGACAAGAATGCTCTTCCGTCGAGGATCCTTGATAAAGGGCCGGCCAATGAAGTCATCATAACGAAAAATATTAACCTTTACGATTTACCCGTGCCTACACATGCTCTAAAGGATGGAGGACCTTATTTTGATGCTTCAGTAATGATGGTAAACGATCCGCAAACGGGAATTCCCAATATTTCCATCAGAGAGATTGAGGTTGTGGGAAACGACCAGCTGGTTCTGGCTATAGATCCGGGGGAAGGAAGACACCTGGAGGCATATCTCGAGATTAAAGAGAAGCTTAAAGAATCTCTTGATGTGACCATCAATAACGGAGTAGGTCTTGCTCCTTGGCTTGCTTCGACATTTTCGAGAACCGGCCCTGGCAAGGCCGCAATTGCTAGCCATATGGTCGGCAGACCGATTGATCTTATCAAGTCGCAAACCATAAGCGTTCCCGCATTCGCAGATGCTCAGTTCGTTATCGAAGGCAAGATACTTACGCGATTTTGGCCCTCGTCAGGTCCCTTTGGCGAAGCTTCTGGGTATTACACTCAACGAGGAAAAGGACTGAGGTTTCTTGTACAGGTTACGGCGATCACACATCAGAAAGATCCTGTTTTCCACTCGCTGCTAACCGGTCAAGAAGTCTGGAATGTATGGGGACCTCGACATGAATGGGCCATCATGAATATAGTAAAGCAAAAGGTCCCAGATATACGAGCTGCGTATGCACCACCCAGTGGGTGGGGTGTCTATGGGGCAGTAATCCAACTGGACAAGAGTAAGGAAGGGGTTCAAAATGAGGCCATTGAGGAAACCTTTAACAAGATTCCCTCTCTTATGTGGGTTGTTGCGGTGGATACGGATGTGGATATCTATGATCCTGCTGATGTCGCTTGGGCGATCACGACACGATGTAATGCCAAGAGAGGACTCATCCTCCTAAAAAATGCGAAAGGATTTTATGCGCATCCTGTAGCTAGGCTTGAAGGTAATTCTGTAACCAAAGTCGGGATTGATGCAACAGCGCCTTATCCCAGGACACGTGAATTTGAGCGAGTGCGGTTTAAAGATGTGAATTTGAAAAATTATGTGATCAAGGAATAACGTCACAAGCCCCCTGAATGTTTTTATCACTTAAACAGGCACTATTTGTTGCAGACAGGAATCGAAGCCGTGACATATAGCGGCATCAGTGAGCGTGAGAGCTTCGCGGGAATAACCTGTTATGAAATAACTCCCGTTACAATATACCCTATGATGAGACACGAGAGTGTGAGTGCGTGGACTTTTATTGTGGCAAGGTTCGCCGGCGCCATTCTTATTTTATCCATGTAGTTCTTATTCAGTATGCGACACGCATCGTATGCAACCGGCAATGTAAGCAGCGCAAGGAGGACACCGAATGAGGTGACTCCCAAGGAAGCCGAGAGGAACACGGTAGCGTAAGCGCAAACCAGTCCCGCCACATATAATATGACCCCCGCCTTTCTTCCCAGACGGGCAACGAGGTTCAGCTTGCCCGCCTCGCGATCCTCCTCATAATCGGGTATCTCATTGATAACGATCATGGACCACATGAGAAATCCGGGGACAAAGGATATGACGAAGGGCTCCCAGGCAATCGATCGCGTTTGCACATAGAATGCACCGAGACAGATAACGGGGCCGAAATTAATGAGCAGGCTAAATTCGCCGAAGCCCCGGTAGCCGTACCTTATGGGCGGCATAGTGTAAAAGACGGAAGAGAAAACGCCAATAGCAGCGAATAAGAGCACAGGCCAGCCGACCATGATGGTCAGGTAAATGGCTATGGCGATTCCGATGAGATAACAAACAATCGCTGCCGCCAGCACATATTCAGCGGGAAGAAGTCCACCCGTCAGAACCCCGCTCCCCCCTGTATAGGGATTCTTTTCTTCACCGTGTGAACGATCCACAGCGTGGAGATAATCAAAGACATCATCGATCATGTTGAGGCCTATGTGGTGCACCGTCACACCGATGATGACCATGACAAAATACGATAAGTTGAATTTCCCCAATGCCGCCCACGCAATGACACTTCCCAGGAGGGCAGGGAAGATGCTGGTGGGCACGTAATGCAGGCGGAATGCCTGAATCCATGTGCCGACGCTGCCCAAGGGCTTCCCGTCTTTCCGTGTGAGCTTCATCTTTAACGGCATGGCAGGCGATCTCCAACGAGCAGCGCGTTTTTGTTATTGTCTATAAACAGGTGAGAAGGCTTAAGCGCCCACTCCGTTCACAATTCTCAGCATAGCCCGATCTCGCCTTATCATTGTTAAATTAAATTTCCATTTTTTCAATGCATATTTTACGAAGACATCAATTAAGGCATTATGAAGAGACAAATAAGCTCTTTCCCGATTGAATGATTTTTCTATTTTTAATAAAAAATATTTGGTACATAATAGTAGGCTTCATCAATGCTTTCGAAAATGCTCACGTCTCCTGAGCTGCTTCGCGTTTTCAGGTAAATTAAATTTCGCACATGGAGTCCCAATCTTTTGGCAATTTTCAAATGGGAGGAAGACGGCGATGGCTAAAAAAAGGACACCGGCTGCAAAAACCTTGACGAGACGCCCGGCATGGAAGGCTCTCGCGGAGCATTACAGGAAGATTGGCAATGTGCATCTGCGGTCGTTATTCGCCGATGATCCCCGCCGCGGCGCGCGCCTCGCGGTTGAAGGCGCCGGCCTTTACCTCGACTACTCTAAGAACCGTATCACCGATGAGACGATAAAGCTCCTCATAGATCTCGCCCATGAGTGCGGCCTGCGTGACTGCATAGAGTCCATGTTCGAGGGCCGGAAGATCAACGTCACGGAGAACCGGTCAGTCCTTCATATCGCTTTACGGGTGCCTGAGAATGAACAGATTCTCGTCGACGGCGTCAATGTCGTGCCGCAGGTGCATGCGGTTCTTGACAAGATGGCTGTCTTTTCAGAGCGGGTGCGAAACGGCGCGTGGCTGGGCTACACCGGGAAGCCTGTCCACTGTATCGTCAACATTGGCATTGGAGGCTCCGATCTCGGTCCCGTCATGGCCTACGAGGCGCTGAAGCATTACAGCAAAAGGGCATTGACCTTCCGTTTCGTCTCGAACGTCGATGGGACGGACTTCGAAGAGGCCACCCGCGATCTCGACCCGGAAGAGACACTCTTTATCATCTCTTCAAAGACCTTCACGACCCTGGAGACCATGGCCAATGCACACACCGCGCGCGCTTGGGCGCTGAAGGCCCTGCATCACCAGGGGGCTGTGGCCCGCCACTTCGTGGCTGTTTCGACCAATGCAGAAGAGGTGGCGAAGTTCGGCATCGACACGGCGAACATGTTCGGGTTCTGGGACTGGGTGGGCGGCCGCTACTCCATGGACTCGGCCATCGGCCTTTCGACGATGACAGCCGTCGGCCCAGAAAACTTCCGGGCCATGCTCGCCGGCTTCCGCGCGATGGACAAGCACTTCCGCACCGCGCCATTCGAGAAGAACCTGCCGGTGCTCATGGCGCTCCTGTCTGTCTGGTACAATAATTTCTTCGGTGCAGAGACAGTTGCCGTCCTGCCTTACGACCAGTACCTGAAACGCTTTCCAGCTTACCTCCAGCAGTTGACTATGGAGAGCAACGGCAAGCGCGTCACGGTAAACGGCGCCGCTGTGAACTACCAGACGGGGCCCGTCTACTGGGGCGAGCCGGGCACGAACGGCCAGCATTCGTTCTACCAGCTCATCCATCAGGGAACGAAATTGATCCCGTGCGATTTTATCGGATTCTGCCGGACGTTGAATCCCATCGGCCGGCATCACGAAGTGCTCATGGCGAACCTGTTTGCCCAGACCGAGGCGCTGGCATTCGGAAAGACGGAGGACGAGGTCAGGGCGGAAGGCACGCCGGAGGGGCTGGCGCCGCATCGCGTCTTTGAGGGCAACCGACCGACCAATACCATTCTCGCAGAAAGGCTCACCCCGGAAATCCTCGGAAAGCTGATTGCGCTCTATGAACACAGCGTCTTCGTCCAAGGATCAATCTGGCAGATTGACTCTTTCGACCAATGGGGTGTCGAACTCGGCAAGGTGCTGGCAACGTGGATCATCCCTGAGTTGGAAAGCGTCGCGGAGCCGCGACTCAAGCATGACAGTTCGACGAATGCACTCATCCGGCGCTATCGCAGGCTCAAGGGAGGGCAATCATGACTGCGAAAGCGAATCCCAGGGCGGGAAAGCCTGCAGATCCTTCCATGCTCGTCGACGTGACCAAACTCATCACGGCCTATTATAAGGAGAGCCCCGACCCATCTATCCCGTCTCAGCGCGTCGCGTTCGGCACATCGGGACATCGCGGTTCTCCATTCGAAAAGTCCTTCAACGAAGCGCACATCCTCGCCGTTACACAGGCCATCTGTCTGTACCGCAAACAACACAAGATCAATGGCCCGCTCTTTATCGGCATAGATACGCACTCCATCTCTGTACCCGCTTTTCACAGCGCCCTGGAAGTGCTCGCGGCAAACGGGGTGGACGCCATGATCGCCGAGGGAAACGAATACACACCGACGCCGACCATTTCCCATGCGATTCTCACATACAACCGCGGACGCAAAAAAGGCCTTGCCGACGGCGTTGTAATCACACCCTCGCATAATCCGCCTGAAGACGGCGGCTTCAAATACAATCCCCCGGAAGGCGGGCCGGCGGAACCTCATGTCACAGGCTGGATAGAAGCAAAGGCAAACGAGTTTCTCGCGAACGGCCTCGCGGGTGTCAGACGCATTCCCTTTGAGAAAGCCTTTCGCGCTTCTACGACGCACCGGCACGATTATATCCGGGCATACGTCGACGATCTCGGGAATGTGATAGACATGGACGCCATTCGCGGCGCCAAGATCAGCATGGGTGTGGACCCTCTCGGCGGCGCCGGGGTCAATTACTGGAAGCCGATTGCGGAGCGCTACGGCCTCAACATCACCATTGTCAATGACGCCGTTGATCCGACCTTTCGCTTCATGACGCTCGATTGGGACGGCCGCATCCGCATGGACCCGTCGTCTCACTATGCAATGCAGCGGCTGATCGGTTTGAAGGACCGTTTCGACATTGCTTTTGCGTGCGATACTGATCATGATCGGCATGGGGTTGTTACGCGGAGCGCGGGGTTGCTTCCGGCCAATCACTATCTTTCGGTCATGGTTCATTACCTCTTTCAGCACCGGCCCGGATGGCGGGCGGATGCGGCGGTGGGAAAGACCCTGGTGAGCAGCGAAATGATCGACCGCGTCACCGCAAAGCTGCGAAGGAAACTCTACGAGTCGCCCGTCGGCTTCAAGTGGTTCGTGGAGGGCCTGCTCGCGGGTTCCCTCGGCTTCGGAGGAGAGGAAAGTGCGGGCGCGTCGTTTCTGCGCCGTGACGGCACCGTATGGGCGACGGACAAAGACGGGATCATCTCGGTCCTCCTTGCGGCGGAGATCACTGCCCGTATGGGACGCGACCCCGGCGAGATCTACGTCGACCTCACGCGCGAGTTGGGCGAGCCAGTCTACGACCGGATCGATGCTCCAGCCACGCCGGAGCAGAAGAAGGCGCTCGGAAAACTCTCGGCCGATCAGGTCTTATTCACAGACCTGGCCGGCGAAAAAATACAAAATATAATTACGCATGCGCCGGGCAACGGCGCCCCCATCGGCGGAATAAAGGTGATTGCCAAAAGCGGCTGGTTTGCAGCGCGTCCTTCGGGAACAGAAGACATCTACAAGATATACGTCGAGAGCTTCCGTGGAAAAGACCATCTAAGTCTGATACTCGAGGAGG
>JBEKXK010000081.1:0-16463 GCA_049512055.1 Syntrophales bacterium
ATGAGTCCGAAGACACCCAATAGCCATATAACCACAACAATAACCACTACCACATTCAAAATATTCTTTATGGTAGCTTGCATCGGTATGTACTTATTAATCACCCATAGGACCACCCCAACGACAACCAAAACAAGCACTAATTGAATCAACGGCATAGTATTTCTCCTTCCATGCTGCGCAATGATGGAGAAGGGATGATCTTCCCTCTCCATCTTCATTTCACTCCTCTTATTTTAGATGGCAACGTTAATGGAACTAACCGGGCACGTTCAAATCAGCAAATCATTTATCCGGATCTTCGCCCCTGAATGACCCCAATCAGCACCACAACGATTGCAATGACCAGCAGGATATGAATAAAATAACCCATCGTATAGCCACTCACCAATCCCACCAGCCATAAAATTACCAGCACCACGGCAATTGTCCACAACATGTGATCTCCTTTCTGATTGTTCATTCCCACTGCCGGCTATTGCATCACCGCGCCAGCCGGCAGTGATAGTCTCGTTGGTATTGGACTCGGACTACTCGATGGTCATCCGGTTCGTCACAGCCTTCACACCGTTTACGTCGTTGGCGAATTTGGCGGCCAGATCCTTCTCGGCTGCGTTTTTCGCCTTGCCACTCAATGTAACCACACCCATCTTTGTGCTGACAGAGGTATTGAGGGCACTGGTCGAGCGGTGATAGAGCAGCGTCATCTTTACCAGGGCGGTAATGGAGGCGTCATCAACCTTTCCGCCTACCGTTTGAACTTTTTTCGAGGTCTTTGCGATTGTCATCTCATTCTTTACATCTTTGACCCCTTCGACATCCTTGGCATATTCGGTCGTCAGATCCTTTTGTGCCTGGCTGGTCGCTTTGCCTTGCAGGGTGACGATTCCACCTGCAGTGTTAACCTCCGTTACGGCGCTCACGTTTCGATGAAACAGAAGCATGGTTTTCACTTTCGCAGTGATCCACGCATCCGAGTTTGCAGTGGGGGGTGTACCCTTGACTTCCAGCCTGTTGTCCACACTCTTGACACCGGGAAGGCCTGCTACAGTCTCCTGGGCCAATGACTTGTGGGATTCCTCGGAGACAGTCCCAGTCAAGGTGACTGCGCCATCCTTAGATTCAATCTTAATATCATCGTTCTTAAGATAGGTCTTGAACACATACGACTTTTGGGCCGATGATTTGATGCCGTCATCCATCTTGGATGCGTGCACGGGCACGCTGATCATCAGCAGAGCGACAACCGCCACCATCAGAGTTACACGATAAACTACTTTCATTGCATTCCTCCTTGCTTTTAGAGTTTGGGTGACCAACTCGTCCCGTCGGGAGATGTCAATGCGAAAAGAATAGAAACTGTCATAATAATCATTGACAGTACAAACATCTTCTTCATCTGACCATCTCCCTCCGATTTCTTGTCATTACTCAGAAAACCTCAAGCCACTTAATTATACTTCCTACACGTAGAACACCTTTCCAGACCCTTAACCCGATGCTCCTATTGCACGATTATTTCAAAAAGAACCCTCATGTTTGCCTTTGCTGCTTTTGAGTAAAGCTCCTTAGGCGCTGCTTCGTACATGGCCGGGTTTGTCTCGCCATATCCGATTGTGGAAAGCCTGTCCGGTGCAATGACCCCTTCGTTAATGAGGTATTCCTGAACAGCCTTTGCCCTTCTTTCGCTTAACTTCTGGTTGTAGGCTTCAGTGCCGGCAGCAGAGGTATACCCTGCAATGCGGATTTTGGCTTTAGGATTATCTTTCAGAAGCTGGATATTCCTTTTCAGGATCGTCTGCGCTTCCGGCTTAAGTGTCGACTTATCGAAATCAAAATGTACGTCCTCAAACGCAAGAATAATGACCTTCGGCTCAGTTGCGGCGGCAACGACCTTCTCCTCGACCATCGGCTCTGACGCAACGATGACGACCGTCTCCTTTGACTTTGCAGATAGCTGTTTATAACGCAAACAATTCCCGGAGATTACTTTTTCCACAAAAGCGGCCATAGCTGCCGAAGTTGCCAGTTTATCGGCATTTACGGTATATCCGCCTTTAACGTTCTGCACAATCTGTTCTGAAAGTTCTTTCCCATCCGGAGTATATCCTACCTGAATGGCATAAACGCAGAGCTTGTCGCCGTAATCTGCGTTAACTTTGGTAATGGCCTCCATGACAGTAGCGGGCCTGATATCATCAACACCCGGAATTTCAGAAAAATCACTGACAATAATAATGGCCGAATTACCCCCCCACAATCTGAGATCACTGCCTGCTGACCTAATAGCCTTTCCCATAGGAGTTCTACCGTTCTCATGTTCGATAGAGTTTATTGCCTTCGTATAATCTTCTTTGACAAGGGACTTCATTCCATAGATAAGAGCAGTTTCATCAGACCAGAAGGTCCTGAGCCCTGCGTTCAGCCTGATTTCCGGAATCATCGCTATCATGTTTTTTGTAGTATCTTTCGCAAGTATCAGGCGATTGGATTCACCAACTTTCTCCGACATCGGATCGATTCGTATCTCCGTCTTCTTCGACAGACCCATGGAAGCAGATTTGTCAAAGAGGACAATGAAATTGTCCGTCTGTTGAACCAATTGTCCTGATTTAATCCGCTCGTTAAGATCAACCGGCTTAACTGTCGCGCAACTGGTAAACACTACGCAAAACATCAACAAAAAAATTAATCCATAGCCTATTCTTCTCATAATATGGTCTCCTTTGCATTTTAGTTGTTAAGATTCATTTAGCACTCCCGCTCTGTGCAACTTCTTGATTCGCGGAACTTCCGGGACTACGATATCTTACCCCGGTATATCTGTCTCCCCCTCTAAACGGGTCTCCGCCCCTGGATGACCCTGACCAGCACAACGATGATGGCAATGACCAGCAGGATATGAATAAAGTTACCCATCGTATAGCCACTCACTAACCCCAACAGCCATAAAATTACCAGCACTACGGCAATTGTCCACAACATGTGATTCTCCTTTCTGCTGTCCGTTCACTCATAACAAACTGCATTACTTGCGACAGCCCAGATCAAGTCAGCTTGAACGCTGAGGTGTCGACATAGGGGCATCTCTTTAGCGAATAACGATAGGAGGAAAGAAGATACTGATGCCCGGCTGTGGCGGCGGTGCATAGATGACCGGCGGCGGGGCATAACCGTAGCGATAAGGCCGATAATCACGCCCGTCTCGGACATGGCGGTCGCGGTCATACCCGCGTCCTCTTTGCTCGTAACGCCCGTTGTCATGTCTTCCCTTGTCTTTATGGTCGTCCTTCCCAAGGGCCGGCGCCACGTCTATACTGCCGATCATGGCGGCTAAAACAAGCCCCATCATAATCTTGCCCACGATGGATCTAAAATTCCATGTACGTGATGTTTTCATAAAGTCACTCCGTCTTGGATCGATTCCAATCGCCTGCTTGGCGACAATCTTTGGTTGTATAATATTACCGATCATTTCTTCTTGTTCTTTCCAAATCTACCTGTCCGGAATATTGTATCGGTAGTCTTTCTCTGTTCATCCGACATACTGTCATACAGAGCCTCGAAAGGCGGGATGAACTTCTGCAGTTGATCTAAATGCGCTTCGGTAATTTGACTGTGGAATTTCATATGCTCGACAGCGTTCATCGTCTTGGTACCTTCTGCCCTCTCCTTGGCAAGGGTGTCGGTAAGGGCGTCCATGTCCTTTGCATTTTCCCGCATTACCTGCGTAAGGTTATTCCATAATTCTGTCTGGGCCTCGGTGATCTTTAGCGCGCCTTGAAGCTGTTTGATCCGGGCCTCGGTTTGCTCGACAGCAGAGGTTTTAGCAACTGCCGGCGATTTCTTCTTGCCTGAGGCTGCAAAGGAAAGATTGGCATTGACGAAAAAGATAGTGGATAGAAACGCCACCATCACAATAACGAGTGTAACTGGAAAAGCCTTCCGTCTCATGATCTGTCTCCTTAATGAGTTCAATCTTTAGCGCTTGCAGGCGCCAAGACGTGATAGACAAAATTGTTAAATTGATTGAATTTTACTTTCTTATTTTCTAACTGAAGGGGACTGCCCGCGGCTGGCAGTAAATTAATCTTGCAGCGCCGGGGAGCCCCCCGCAGTTGACTACCTTCACAGCTCTTTACTTTTTCAGTTTGGTAAATTTCGAACCTTCTATCGTGGCGCCCGCCATAAGCCCTTTCTGGCCGAAGACAAACCCGACAACGGGTTGCTTGAATTTTGCCGTGTTTAAGGATTCATCCGCGCCGACATTAACTACGGTTACCTTGGCATCAACACCCGCTTGCCAGTTCTCGCTGGTACGGAATTTCTTTAAGACCGCTTTATTCATGAAGACAACGATGATGTCCTTCTCCTGGGCTCCAATCTGATAACCGAAAGATGCGGAAGCGATGTTGTAATAGCCGACCGTTTTCCCGCCGATCCTTAAGGCTCCCTCGCCATACTCGGCGCCGACCACAAGCCCGCCCTGTATGACCTTGGGGATGATAAGGACCCCCGTGGCGGCGTTAAGAAACTCCTGTGCACCCTTGACTTCCTTGACAAATCGATCGAGGGATGCATTTACGCTGGCATCGATCTCGCCGGCCGTGGCCGCATATGAGCAAACCGGGAAGCTTCCTATAATCAACGCCATGCATACGACAAAAAACATTTTAACTCTTGCTTGCTTCATTTTATTTCTCCTTTTAGACTAATGTGCTGGTAAAAAAATTATTCATGCCGTCGGTGTCCCACGGATCATTTACCCAGGACCTTCTTGACCTCGCCTATCTTTTCCTGAACTTTGCCTGCTATCTTTTCACCGGCGCCTTCAGCTTCCAACTCAGGATTATCGCTTAGCTCCCCGGCGACCTCCTTGAGCTTACCCTTTATTTGGTGAAACGTGCCTTCCGCCTGGTCCTGCGTACTTGATTTCATGGTATTCCTCCTTTAGTATTTCGATTTGACTGCTGGGTTAATTTGTCTCACTGATAATTTTCCGGCATTGGTCCTCTTACCGATCCTCGATCAAATCTCCTCAATCCCCGCCGGGTGGAAAACGGTGTGAAGAATCCTTTCACAGGGTTCTTTGAGAAGGTTCATCGCCCCCCGTAGCACCTTAGAATGCTCCGACTTCAGGTGGATCATAAAGCTTTCCTTGGTATCCCATTCTTGAAGAAGAAAGAGTCGATTTTCATCCTCGATACTCTCGCAGAAGTCGCAGCGCTTGCATCCTTTCTCCATCCTTATGGAACCGGACAGTGAAGTAATCGTCTGTGACAACTCCATACGCTTCTCAGAAAGGACCTTCATTCGTATGATTACAAGGATCATGAAAATAGTAATAGCAAACGGCCTGCCAATACCCGAAAGAAAATAACAAGTTTTGATTCATCCTTTAATAACAGGTTGTTAGATTAAGAGGAGAGAATAGCAGAAAAGTTTGAAATGATTCGTTTAGCCTCAATATTTGGTGGAACCTCAACATACTGAGGGATACTTTGAAGAGGGGCGGACAGTCTAATCCGGTTCTTTTGTCTCCGGCCGGACTATCCCGAGCTTATGCATCCTTGCCCTTAAGGTGCTCGGGTGGAGACCCAAGATCGCCGCGGCCCCGTCCTTTCCCTCGATGCGCCATCGGGCTTCAGAAAGAATTGCAAGAATTTGGTTTCGCTCCGTCTCTTCCAATGTCCTCACGGCGGATAAGAGTGGGGAAGATGAAATCTCCAGTTTATCTGCCAATTGCAAAACCGGTCCGGGGCACAAGATCACGGCACGTTCAATGATGCTTTCCAGCTCCCGGACGTTCCCGGGCCACGGGTAATCCTGCAGCTCCTTCATCGTCTCCTTCTGGATCGACGTGATCTGTTTACCCAATTTTCTGGAGTACCGTTCGATGAAGACCTGGACCATCAGCGGGATGTCTTCTTTCCGCTGCCGTAGTGAGGGGACAGTAATGGGAAAGACGTTGAGCCGATAGTAAAGGTCCTGCCTAAACCGGCCCTTGCGGACCTCTTCCTCAAGGTCTCGATTGGTCGTCGCTATGATCCGCACATCGACTTTGACGGTGTGGGACGAGCCCAGGCGCTCAAACTCGTTATGCTGAATCACCCGGAGCAGCTTCGCCTGCACCTCCAGCGGTAGCTCCCCGATCTCGTCCAGGCAAAGGGTGGAACCATGGGCGACCTCGAACCGGCCGACCTGACGGGTATCAGCCCCGGTAAATGCCCCTTTCTCCCGGCCGAACAATTCACTCTCTATTAAATTGCCCGGCAGGGCGGCACAGTTGACCGTGATCAAGGGCCGTTCCTTACGGGGACTCATGTCATGGACGGCGAAAGCGATCAATTCTTTTCCCGTCCCGGTTTCCCCAAGGATGAGGACTGTTGTGTTCAGAGGAGCAACTTGTTCCGCTCGATAGAGAACATACTTGAGACCATCACTTTGCCCGACAATATGCTCAAATCGATGTTTCATTTTGTTCTCGCGACGGAAGTAAATATTCTCAGCCTCAAGTTGGTCTTTCATTGTTTTGATTTCAGAAAGGGCCGTCCGAAGTTCAACCGTCCGCTCCTCCACTCGTTGTTCCAGTTCGTTGTGAGCTTTTTGCAACGACTCTCCTATAAGTTTCCGTTCGGTGATATCGCGGATGTTACACTGAATCACTTTATGATGATTGACCAGATAGACGTTACTGACAAATTCCACGTCCAGTGGACGCCCGTCTTTCGTCTCAAGCGGTAAATCTTTGTAGCGAACATATCCTTTGCCCTGCAATTCCAAAAAGGCGGCTTTCGATGCTTCAATATCTTTAAAGGCCCCAATTTCCCAGAGTTTCTTCCCTAAGAAGTCCTCATGTGAATAACCCAACATGTCTACCAAGAATGGGTTCACATCCGATATTTGTCCAGTTTCCGCATCGAGGATTAATATTCCATCCTGAGCTGTTTCAAAGAGGCGGCGGTATTGCATTTCAGAATTTTTGAGCGCCTCCTCCGTCTGCTTTTGATCGGTGATGTCCTCAAATGCGAGGAGTATCCTATCCGTGCCTTTGCCTTCCCGATAAATGCGACGAGCGTTGAGCAGCATGCTTTTTCGCCCAATGAGTAGGAACGCGTGGTCGACCTCGAAATCATTAAATTGGGTATTTTGGGGTACAATTTCCTCTAACAACCTTCGTAATGCAGGGATATCCCACTGGTGGTTGCCAACGTCAAAGATGAATCTTCCCTCAGTCTCTTCAGGCGCCACCTGGAAGGTTTCATAGAAGGAACGATTCGCCGAGATGACTTTCAGGTCGGGGGTAAGCACGATAAGCGGTTCACGTATTGTCTCCACGATGCTCTCAGCGTATTCTTGAGCTTTCTCAAAGGATTCCTCTGCTCGCTTGCGCTCGGCGATTTGAGCCTGCAATAATTCGCCAGCCTCCTGTAGGCACCGCTCCGTGGCATCAAGCCTCATCCGAAGTTCTTGCACCTCAAGGAGAAGTTGCTCCTTTGTTTGGAGGTTTGTTTTTGGTTTTATTTTCATAATATCACTTGTCATCTGATCGGCATAAGATCTTTAAGTTTCATTATAAAGACGTATGATAAAATGAAACGAATACCCCGATATGCATGAACGTATTAGCTTGCCAAGAAAGATATTCATGCTTTCAGTTCTTTTGACGTCAATATATATATCTAATTCTTTAAAAATAAAGCAATGGTTTTTTAAATAATGCTTATAGAAAGAAATGTTTGACTCGAAGCTGGTTTCTTTTCAATCAGAAAAGTATCTCAGCATCTATTGTGTGTGACGAGGGCAGCGAAAAATAGAATGTTGCCCCCTCATTCACTTTTCCTTCCGCCCATACCCGTCCGCCGTGCCTGTGTACAATGCGCTGGATAATTGCGAGGCCAACGCCGGTACCCTCGAAATCATCAGAACGATGAAGACGCTGAAAAACTCCGAACAATTTATCGCAATATTCCATGTCAAAGCCGATACCGTTATCCCTGACATAATACACGACTTCGTTTCCATCGGAGTAGCCCCCGGCTTCAATATGTGTGGTATCCCGGTATTTCGTGAATTTTACGGCATTGGAAAGAAGGTTGATATACACCTGTTTAATTAGCGCCCTGTCTCCGTAGCCGGAGGGGATGCTGTTGGCTGTCAGTACCATATTCCGCGCCGGATTCATGTTCTGTATTTCTTTCCATATCTCCCTGACAAGGTCGTCCATGTCCAGTATTGCAAGAGACATATGCTTCTTGCCCAGGCGGGAGAAGGCGAGGAGATCGTCGATGAGCTGGCCCATCATATGAGTGTTGGATCTGATTACGTTAAATTTATCCAGGGTATCCTTGTCAAATTTATCGCCTTGTTTCCTCAGGATTATACGAGCGAACCCGTCAATAGCTCGCAGAGGAGCACGCAGGTCGTGGGCGACGGAGTAGCTGAAGCTCTCCAGTTCCTTGTTGGCGGCTTCAAGCTGCTTTGTGCGCTCGGCCAACTCCATTTCCACCCGCTTGCGCTCGGTGATGTTGCTTACAATGCCCCACATCCCCGTAATATTTCCTGTCTCATCTTCAATAGCCCACATTCTCATAAAGATGGGGAACACAGTCCCGTCCTTTCTGATATATTCTTTTTCATAGATATCGGAATAGCCAGTTTTTAAGACTTTATTATTGATTATATCTTTCTCCGTATCGTGCCATTTTGCCGGCGTCGTCTGCTGATAAGTAAGGTCTCTTATTTCTTCCTCGGTATAGCCGAGCATATCTGAATAAGCGCGGTTGCACTGAAGAATATGGCCTTCCGTATCAGTCATGACCATCCCATCTCTGGTGGATTCGTATAAACCGCGGTATCTTATCTCGCTTTCGCGGAGCGCCTCTGCCCTCGTAATCTCGGTGATGTCGGTGACCGCAGACCGGTAGTGATCGAATTTACCTTCACCATCTATTACAACAATGGTGTCGATCAGCGCGTCGAACAGACTGCCGTCCTTTCCTATGAGCTTCAGTTTGCAAGTCTGTTTGCTTCGCAATTCAGGGGCCTTCTGAAGATGGGACTGGAAGATACTGAAATAGCCGGGTACGATAAAACGTTGGAAAGGCTGCTTGGCAAGGGATCGCTTCTCCGCGCCAAGTAAAGACGCACCGGTGATATTCGCCTCAATGATATGTCCCCTTTTATCGAAGGTGAAATACCCGACTGGGGCAAAGTCATAAAGATCGCTATACTTGTACTGTGATTCCGCAGTCTCCGTCTGCGACTGTCTCAATGCCTCATTCTGCATCTCCAGCTCTATCTGGTGAACATGGAGCTCGTGAACGAGCTTCTGGATTTCAGGAATAGACATCTTCCCGGTGCTGTCCATGGACCCGGTGATCTTCTTTTCCGCCCTCCTGCGGAGATCATCAGTCTGCTTCGACCTGGGTACTTTTTTTGTCATGTTTGCTCATTTATTTTATTGTAATTGAGGCCATCATAGATTGAAGACTGTCCATTAACTGATATTTTATATAAATCTCCGGTTAAATTGTGGCAAATGCAATGCCTAATTATTACTAGGTTAATTCAGGTAATAATTTGATCTTATGTGAAGGTTAATAGGTGGGCTCGAAGGTTGGCTTTTCGATTCTTTAAACCAAGTTTATTTCTAAGACTATTTCTATGGAATACCACAGTTTTAAAAGCTATATTCAATAATTTGCCGATCTCTTTAGTGGATTTCCCTTCCTTAACAAGAGAAGCAACCTGAACCTCCCTGTGAGTAAGATTTAAATATCTCATTTTCAAATGATAGAGGAAGGAAGAGGCGATATTGTCAAGATTTGTTTCAATAACAATTAAGTAAGAGGCTTGATGATCAGATAATTGTGTCTTCTTCAATCTATCAATGTAGGGTAAAACAAGTTCCCTGATATTAGACAAAATCTTTTCCTCAAGTTCTATTCTTCCTTCCTCCACACGTTTCAGTAATACGTTCAAGGCCGAATTGACTTCTTCAAGGTTTTCAGCTTTTGACTTCAACTCCCTCTCACTCTTCCTCAAAGCCTCTTCTGCCTGCTTGCGATCGGTGATGTCGCGGATATTACATTGAACTAACCTTGCCCTGTCGACCAGATATATATCACCATAAAAAGTTTGCCCGGCCTTAGTTTTTATCGGAACATCATCGTAATAAATAATGCCGCTCCTGTCTAATGTATGCATTATTTCTTGAAAATCACCCATATCATGCGGGAAACCGATATCCTGAAACTTTTGCCCGATGCACTCCTCTTTGGAATAGCCCAACATTGCCGTGACGGCAGGATTAGCATGGGTTATATTCCCTCCGCTTTTTTCGAGAAGCAATATCCCGTCGTTTGCGGTCTCAAAGAGGCGCCTGTAGCGTTCTTCAGACTCCGATAATAAGATTTCCAGTCGCCTGCGTTCAGTGATGTCATTCCCAACGCAAAGTATCTCTATTACCTTGCCGTTACTATCGCGAATGGCCTTGTTCGTCCAGGCTACCCATACCAGTTCACCATTCCGGCGCATGTTTTCATTTTCATTGGTGCTATATTTCTCCGGATTTATTCCAATATCTTTAATCATGAAATCAGGGTCAAGACCCGAAGACACTGTTTCCGGTATGATAGTGCCTACAACACTACGGCCGAGTATCTCTTCTTCGCTATAACCAAAGAACATCTGTGCAAACTCGTTGAAAAAAGTGACCCTTCCTTCCGGATCCATTTTTAGGATGATGCTGTTTGCATTTTGGACAAGCTCCCGATATTTTATCTCAGTTACCTCTAATAAGCTTTTCAGTTGCCTGCGTTCAGTGATGTCTTCTATGGCCAGGATGATCCTCTGAGAACCGATTTCTTTTTGAATGATGCGATGGGCATTGAGCACCATTATTTTGTGCCCGATGTTTGAAAACACATGTTCAACTTCATAGTTATCGAACTTGTTATTCTTTGTTAGAATATCTTCGAGCAACGTCCGAAGTCCGGGGATATCCCACTGGTGGTTGCCAACGTCAAAGATGAATTTTCCCTCAGTCTCTTCAGGCGCCACCTGGAAGGTTTCATAGAAGGAACGATTCGCTGAGATGACTTTCAGGTCGGGGGTAAGCACGATAAACCGTTCACGTATTGCCTCCACGATGCTCTCAGTGTATTCTTGAGCTTTCTCAAAGGATTCCTCCGCTCGCTTGCGCTCAGCGATTTGAACCTGCAATAGTTCGCGAGCCTCCTGTAGGCGCCGCTCCGCGGCATCAAGCCTCGTCCGAAGTTCTTGCACCTCAGGGAGAAGTTGCTCCTTTGTTTGGAGGTTTGTTTTGGGTTTTCTTTTTATGATATCACCACTCCCCTGATCGTTCTCAGAGCCTTAATCCTCGCTCACTAATCTTACAGAATTTTATGCAGACTTTTAAGAAAAATCAACTCGAAAAAATGCGTTGTATCCGGTCGTGATAAGGCGCGCCAAAAATGGTCGTTCAATAGTGAGCCACTTTGTGGGTGGAGTTGCGGAGAGAAAATGTTTCCGCTACCGGACCATGGGGTTACTGATAATCGCGGTGCTTTACAAGATTCTTCTCTCCGCCTCATCTTTTCCCCTAACGTCGTTCTTCATGTCCTCCATCCCTGTCATGTTCTCCACCTCTGTCATGTTCTCCGCCTCTTCCACCCCTGTCATCTCTTTCCCAACCGATCTAGCATCCTCCAATAGATGTGAGCATCAGCACTAAAACCATTGCCAACATAATGAATCTTTTCATCGCTCCCCTCCTTATGATAAGAACTTGCTTTCTTGTTTATACGACAATGAAACGGTACCAAGACGCTCAAAAGATTTGCCGAAACCTTGGACGGTTACAAATCAGGAATCCTTGCCTGCTATGATCACCGCATCGCTTTTAGGTATGACGTGACTCCTATGATACCGTCCACGCTCTGTGCATGAGCAACGGCCTTGTCAGCTTCACTTTGCGTTCCCACAATCCCCAGAAGAACAACGTGGCATTGAATCACCTTGACATCGATGTTCGTAGAGTGGATATCATGGTCCTCGATGAGAAGGCGATGCACCCTGATGCTTATGGCGGCATGATCCATCTTCCCGCAGGTATCAATTTTTTTCTTGGGGAGGAGGTACGTCGTTACCGATTTTACCCCCGTCACGGAATGGGCTATTTTTAAAACCTTTTCTTTCTGTTCTGCCTTTTCGTATTCACCGATGAGATAAACATCACCGTTGTAGCAGAAGGTGGCATAGTCAAGAACATTAATTTCCTCGCCCAAGATTCGCTTGTCAATGGTCAGTTTGATCTTTTCATCCGTGTAGATGGCTTTGTTTGATCGCTCCTCCTCCGCCACCCCGTAAACCCCGGCACCGAAAATCGAGCAGCCACTGACGAAGATTAGAACGGCAAGACAGCAAAGCATTAGTCCAGATTTCTTCATTTTCTCTCTCCGAGTTCTATTCATCCGGCTGAAAAATTACCGCCGTGTATGGCCCGATCACCGCTTCTCCTGAGCAGGGTACGTCGTCGGCTTAATCCCCGGTTTACATCCAGTGGTCAAATAAGTGCGCAAACCATTCCCTCATCTTCGAAAACAATGGTCTTTCTTTCCACTCTTCCCATTTTATCTGATGGGACTCCACAAGATCCTTGGCAAATGTCTTCTCCATTTCAGCAGCGAACTCACGGCTCAGAACAATCGCATTAACCTCGTCATCGTTTAAAAGGCTCCAGTAGTCCAGGTTGGTAGAACCGATTGTCGACCAGACACCGTCAATGACCGCAGTTTTCGCATGCAGTAAGGCGTTGCGGCGTTCGTATATCTTCACTCCTGCTTCCAACAGTTCGGAATAATTATGCCGCGCTGCGTATAAGGCCAGCCTGGAATCAGTTGTCTCGGGAAGAATAATCTTTACGTCCACACCTCTTTTGGCTGCATCCGTGAAGGCCGTGAGTACCTGGTCGTCGGGTATAAAATAGGCATTCGTCAGATGAATAGAATGCTCCGCAAACGTGATGGCAGCCACATACATGATAAACGTGATCCTGTTGTCCGCGCCTGGTATACTGCCAACGACTCGTACCAGGGCATTCCCATCTTCTTTCATCTTTGGGTAGTAGTTGCGTTGGGATAGTTCAGGCCCATTCTGCTTGGACCACGTGTCAAGAAAAAGCTTTTGGAATTCAGCGACTGCGGGACCTTCAATTTGAACGTCCGTGTCACGCCAGGGCAATGGTGCTCCTTCTTCTGCAGCCCTTCCGGAAAGCTTGCTCGAATAAACACTGCTGATGTTGATACCGCCTGTAATGGCGACTTTACCGTCGACAATCAAAATCTTGCGATGATCCGGATGTGCGAGGAGCCAGTTACCATGAGCCTTAAACGGATTTACCGGATTGAATTCGACGACATGGATTCCCCCGTCCATCAGGCGCTGAAAAAAGGCAGCGGGATTAGAGTGACTGCCCACACTGTCATAAATGAGATTGACCTGAACACCTTCCGCCTGTTTTTTCAACAACAGGTCAGAAAATTGGCGGCCCACGTCATCATTATCGATGATAAAGGTTTCAAGATTGATATGGTCTCTGGCGCTCTGTATGGCCTTGAACATTGCGGCATAGGCAGCCTGGCCATCGGCGAGGAGAGTGACTTTGTTTCCTTTCGTCAGCGGGCTTTCGGTCAAAGATTCGATCACGTCATTAAAACGTTGCAGAGTGTCCGTAGGGTTAGCGGATCGCTGCAATCGTTCCATGATGGCTTTGCTCTGTTTTGGAGATAACAGTCCTTTGGCCGAAACGATTTGTTGCGGTTCTTGGGCAGTTGTCGCCACGTCTATCTTTTCAGTGACGTTCGGCAGGGTCGCACATCCACTGCTGATACCTAAGATGGAAACCGACAGGAGCAACAAAAAGAGAGGTTTAATGAATGTCATATTCTATCCGGGTGTAAGCCGATCCATGTTGTCACAGAGATACTCACAGCTAACCTGGCCTTCGCCCCTGAATGACCCCAATCAACACCACAACAATTGCGATAACCAGCAGGATATGAATGAAATAACCCATCGTGTAGCCGGTTATCAACCCCAGCAGCCACAAAACTACCAGCACCACAGCAATTGTCCACAGCATATGATCTCCCTCCCAGATTGTTGAGGCTCATTGCCGGCTGGCACATTCCGATGACAGCCGGCAACGAGCGGTCGAGTTGGTCTTGAAATCGGAGTATCTATGAACATCCGATTCCTTACACTGTTCGCGGCGTTTATGTCGATAACGTGTTTGGTCAACGACTTTTTTCCAGCCAGTTGATCACGCACGTCCTCTAACAGAGGTTGCATTGAGAAGCTCCCTGCCCTTCGAACAACAGGATTCTTCTCACCGCGTTGCTCGGAAATGCGTGAACGGCACGGGAAAAGATAACGGCTGTTATTTCACGATGAGATCATTCTTGACGGTTTTGACCCCTTCGACGCCGCCTGCGATTTGGCCCGCCTTATCGACAGCAGCCTGAGAATTAACGAAGCCGCTCAGCTGAACGATGCCTTTGCGGGATTCTACGCCGATCTGAAATGACTTGAGGAAATCATCAGCTGCAAGCTGAGCTTTTATCTTGGCCGTAATGACGGAATCATCGAAATATTCCCCCGTGCCTTCCTTTTTCGGTGTCGATGCACAGGCCACAAAGGCGGCGATCATCATGAGGACAACAATAAAACGGATAACGCTGTAGCTCTTTTTCATGATCCTTACTCCTTTCTCTGAATTTATTCTATATTGTCTAAGAATATTCGTAAAAGCGCCATAAGGCAAACTCTGATTTTTGACATCGAAATACCTTATGACCGAGCATAGGAAAATTATTGGTAGCTTTCCGTGGTGTACTTCCTGTAAGTCTTAGACATCAGGTCTTTCGTTTCATATTAGATTTCTAATGCAAGTCATGATATCTATAAAGCCAGTAAAATGGAATTCTAATTAAAAAAGAGGAAGAATGCGTACACTAAAAGTCACTGCAATCGTTCTGTTATACTGTTTGTTTTTTCCGGTGTCGCCCCGGCCGATTTTAGCGGAATAGGTACTGGCCCAGCAGATGCCCAATCCCTACGGCCCGAATATAAGTCTGGCGACGGCTAAGAAGATAGCTGCCGCTGCAACCGCGGAAGCGATGAAGATGAGGATAAATGTCTTAATCACCATTGTGGATACGGGCGGCATTTTTCTCTGTCTCGAACGGTCCGATGTTGTCCGGTACGGTAGCGTCGATGCGGCGGTCCACCCAATTGATATAGCCACAAGACTCGAGGTAAAATCATGACAGATGCCCATGAACAGGAATTCAGCGATGCTGATTTGAATGACCTCAAGGAGGCAAAAACCAAGCTTGAATATCCAAGTCTGGCAGCCAAGATTGCACATGTAGTTGGCGGACCAGTTGAAGCTGGCTTCGACCTTCTACCAAAGAATTGGAACAAGAAAGTGGGCGAGTATACTCAGGCGGCGCTCCTCAAAGGCTTGGAGTTTTCTATATACACGATGGGCAATACCGAAACTAGGGAATCCCAAGACTGGCTACACAAACTATTGGTAGTGGGCTCTGGAGTAGCAGGTGGTGCTGTCGGGCTAGCCTCATTTGTTGTTGAGTTGCCTTTCACGACCTGCATCATCCTGCGCTCAATTGCCGATATTGCCCGTAGCGAGGGACACAATATTGCGGTATTGGAGGTAAAGCTGGCATGCTTGGAAGTTCTTGCTCTTGGAGGAAAAGGCTCACAAGTTGACTCAGCCAAAAGTGGATATTGGATGATCCGAGGGGCGCTGGCAAAATCTGTATCGGACGCAGCAAGTTATCTCGCAAGAAAAGACCTAACTGAGGAAGGCGCACCGCCTCTAGTAAGGCTTGTAGCAACTATCGCTTCCCGGTTTAATATTGTCATTACTGAAGAAGCCGCAGCCAAAGCCGTACCAGTTGTCGGAGCGGTATCGGGTGGAGCGATCAATTACTTGTTCATGAATCACTTCCAAGAAATGGCAAGGGGTCACTTTGTTGTAAAGCGCCATGAAAAGAAATACGGCATGAAGCGTGTAGAGAAAACATACGAGGAATTAGTAATCTGAGGCCCGCCCAACACCGCGTGTACCCGACACGCTCCGCTTCGTCCCTTCGAGCGTCGCGTTACCTCACTCGCTCTGCTCGTTCTGCGCGGGTAACGCCAGCCGTTACTCTCTTTCCATTCATAATCCTCAATTGTAGCGTTTCAAAGAAAAGTGGACAGATGAGGGGATAAAATAAGAGACGGTTTTAGGTTATAATGAACCCCTGAGAAAGGAGAGGATTAGATGGAACCTAAAGCCAAACAAAGCCCCGAATCTGTAGTACGAGAGATAAAGAGACGTACCCGCCGTAAATTCAATTCCGAAGAGAAAATCAGGATCATCCTGGAAGGTC